>CAZADA010000057.1:0-18429 GCA_964483775.1 uncultured Caulobacterales bacterium | reverse complement strand
TCGCCGCTAAGGACAGTTTGAGCTTCCCCGCTCGCCGCCCTCTCGCCATCGTGCTGCACCAATGCAGGCCCATGTGTCAGCGGGGTTTTCACCCCCTTGCGCGCGCGCACCAAAACGCGACGCGCCGCCGCGTCCGACCGAGGCGCGACCCCGCGCACGCGCACATCGCCGGCACGCCCCCCCAAACCGACCAGAACATCGCCCAACCGCTCAGCACGGTGGATGATCACGACATGCCCTCGCGGGCGCACCGCCAAAAGCGCGGCGTCTAACCACACCTCCAAACCCACTTGGCATACAAAAGCCCGCGCCCGTTCAGGATTCGCAGGAGGACGGATGCTGCGTCCGTCCTCAAAAAACGGCGGATTGAGCATGACCGCGTCGAACCGATCGCGCCAAGCTGGATCGCCCGCCAGCTCTCGAACATCACCGGTCACAATACGGCTACGATCCGTCCAACCACACCGATCAAGATTGACCCTGGCAAGCTCGGCCATCGGGGCTTGGACTTCCACGCCGACGAGCTCCGCGGCCGGATTGTGGACCCCAGCGACTAGCAAAGCCGCGCCAACTCCGCATCCAAGCTCGAGAATGGCCCCCGTCACAGGCCTCTCCGCAACGCTGGCCCCAAGCAAAACACTATCGACAGCCGCGCGATAACCGGTCACGGGTTGGCGAAACACCACCCGGCCGCCGAGCAACGCGTCCTCGCTTGTCTGCAAATCGCTTGGGGCGCCGCATTCAATCGCCGTCATGCCACGCTCCCGCCTCGGACAAGATGCGCCGCGCCCGGTCTCCGACATCCGCATCGACCATGACGCGTCGAGGAATGGCCGAAATCGAACCCTCAACAGCACTGGCGAACTGATCCATGATCACAGGTGTGATGCCCGCATCCTGGAGCAACGCCTCAACCCACCCGATGAACACCAAGTCGTTGCTACGCAACAATTCAACCATAATGGACTCCGCACTGCGACGATGCACGCCAGCTGGCTTGCTTGCCGCGCCGGTCAGTGGATCTTATCCTTCCCACCAGAGGATTGAAGAGCAAGGATCCCGCTTTGACGCTGTCTGTACCCACACCCGCGCCTGATCGGTCGCAATCACCCACGGCGCTTGATCAACTGGTGTCATTGCTCGAAGCGGACATGGCCGCCGTGGATCACATCATCCAAACAAGCATGTCGAGCCATGTGCCGATGATTCCCGAGCTCGCCGCCCACCTCATCAATGCGGGCGGCAAACGTGTACGCCCGATGGTGACCCTCGGATGCGCCCGCATGTTGGACTATGACGGCGTGGATCACCATCGGCTGGCCGCCACAGTCGAGTTCATTCACACCGCCACCCTGCTCCACGATGATGTGGTCGATGAGAGCGCATTGCGCCGTGGCCGCGCCTCAGCGAACACCGTGTGGGGCAACGCCGCCAGCGTCCTGGTGGGCGACTTTTTGTTTGCGCGCGCGTTCAATCTGATGGTTGAGCCGGGGTCGTTGCGGATTCTCGAAATTCTCTCGAACACATCCAGCATCATCGCTGAGGGCGAAGTGGCCCAACTGGCGGCGGCGAACAACATTGAGACCACCACAGAAGAATACTTCACGATCATTGACGGTAAAACAGCCGCCTTATTTGGCGCCGCATCACAAGTTGCTGCGGTGCTCGCCGAACGCAATCGCACCGAGGAAGAGGCCCTCGCCGTCTATGGACGTGAGTTGGGCCTGGCCTTTCAGCTCGTTGACGACGTTTTGGATTATGGCGGCGTCTCGGCGCGACTGGGCAAACGAGTCGGCGATGATTTCCGTGAAGGCAAGGTCACCTTGCCCGTGATCTTGGCCTTGCGTGAAGCGAACGCCGATGAACGCCAGTTTTGGTTGCGCGTCATGGAAAACGTCGATCAGACGGATGATGATCTTGGCCACGCCATCAGCATTCTTGAAAAGTATGGCGCGCTCACCGGCGTGCTGGCGACGGCGCGCCGCCACGCCGACGCCGCCTGCCAAGCGCTCTCCGGATTTCCCGACAACGCCTACCGCAACGCCTTGATCGGCCTAGCCAATTTTGTGGTCGAGCGGGTGTACTGACGCCCTCGCAGCGCTGGACGACGCGATCGGCTTATCGGTGCGCTCCAAACGGGGGGCCCCGGCATTGACCAAGCAGCAACCCGCCACGCCGACGGCGAGCGCGCCCAAACTGACCAACGGTCCCACCGAAAGGGCAAGCACAAGCGCGACTATAGCCAAGCCGGCACAGCCTGCCGACTGCAGCCAAACGCCAAGCGCGACCGCACGATGACTGTCGCCGCTGCGAAGCCGGCGCTGATAGGCGTGGTCGCGATGCGCCTCAAACAGACTCTCACCCCGGCGCGTACGTTCCAGCTGGGTGAGCAACACATCACTGAGCAAGGGCGCGACCAGCAATGGCCCCAAATACACAGCCCCAGCCGGCGCGGCCGACACAAACATCAACGCCGCAGCGCCAAACAGTCCGCCCAGAAACAGCGCCCCCACATCGCCAAGAAACACATCGGCGCGAACCCGCGCATTCAGCGGCAAAAAACCAAGGCACGCACCCACGCCGGCCACAGACAACAAAAGAGCGCCATCAGCCCCGACCATGGCGCTACACGCCGCCAGGCCGGCGAACGCAACCGCCATCGACCCGCCAAGCAGGCCATTCGCCCCATCCATGAAGTTGGCCGCGTTGATCACGGTGAACATCCACAAGAATGAGCCCGCCAAACCGAGCACCAAAGGCAGCGCCAAGCCAAAGTCACGCGCGATCGGCAAGGCGCTGACCGGCCCTGCGACAAGCGCCAAAGCCATCGCCAACAACGCCAAGACGATGAACTTGCCGCGCGGCGGTAAATCCCAAACATCATCAGCAAAGCCCAGCACCGCGATCGCGCCCAACACCAACACGACCAGAGCCAATCGCGTCAGCCCCTCAACGCCAATGGTCAACACGTTCGGCTGAGTCCAGGCCGCAAACCCCAGCGCAGCGCCGACGCCAAGCACCACCCCCAGCCCGCCGGCTTGGGGGGTCGGATTGACATGGCTGGACCGACCATTGGGCGCTTGCACAGGGCCCCAGGCCGCCGCGGCTCGCGCGCCGCTCAAGGCCCACACAAACGCAACAATGACGATGCCAACCGTCCAGATCACCATGGACCGCGCCTTTGCCGTTCGATCGTGACAGACCCCTACGATGTGTTCGCCCGCCATTACAACGGTGTCAACACAAGCCCTCCCCAGGCGCAGCGGTGTCGTCCGTCCCCAGCAGCGTACACGCGCGGACCCACCAAGACGGGGCGAGAGCGGCGACCCGTCGCGCCGCGCGCTGCGCCTCATCGCGGCTCGCAAACACCGCAAACACCGAGGCGCCCGAACCGCTGACGCGCGCCACACGCGCGCCATCCAGGCCGCGGCAAACGCCAAGAACGTCATCGATGGCCGGCGCGCAGGCCACAGCGGCGGACGTGAGGTCATTCTCACCGGACTCGATCACGTACGCGATCGCCGTCTCCAAGGAGCCAGTCTCGGGCGGGTCGGCCAAAGCGGCGCTGAACGGGGCACCGCCACGCGCAAAGGCTGCAAACACGGCGGGCGTGGGGCACTCAACCGCAGGATTGACGAGAATGGCCGGAAGGGCGGGCCATCGGTTGAGCAGTGAAATCTGCTCGCCAACCCCTTGGAAGCGCAGGGGCCGCGCATAGACGCACGCGGGCCCATCCGCGCCGAGCTCACCGGCGATCCTCGCCAAAGCCGAAAGCCGCCCAAGCGAACCGGCGTCCCGCGGCGCCAACAGAGCGTCAAGAGCGCGCAGAACCGCGGCCATGTCACTGCTGCCCCCGCCAAGACCGGCGGCGAGAGGCAAGTCCTTCACCAGCGCGCCTCGCAACGAACCCACATCCGCGCCCATGTGCTCGGCATAAGCGCCAAGCGCAGCATCCACCGAAAGCGATGCGCCCGATGCGGCCAAGTCATCGGCAAGGGCTTGGGCGAACGCGCCGTCCAACCGCCAGCGCCCACAGGGTCGCACGCCCTCGGGCAGATCCTCGGGCTGATCCGCCAGCGTCACGCCATCGCCGAGATCGGCGAACACCGTCAGACTGTCCAAAAGATGGTAGCCGTCAGACCGGCGGCCCGTCACACGCAGGGTGAGGTTCACTTTCGCCGGTGCGAACACGCTGACCGAGGCCATCTGAGAACCGGGACCCGAGCCTAGTGGGCCCGCCTGGCGGGCTCGACCAAGCCAACCTGGAGTTTGCGTTCAAGCGATGCACGCAGGTCTGGTGGAGGATCCAAATGCAAAGCCCGCGTCCACTGAAATCCGGACTCCAAACGACGTCCCACATGCCAATAAGCGTCGCCAAGCAGATCATTGATCTGCGGATCATCCGGCTGCAGCGTCGCCGCGCGCTCCAAATGGATCACCGCATCGGCGTACTCGCCCAAATGCAAATGAGCCCGTCCCAAACTCGCCACGAATTCCGCCGCTTGGGGCGCCAGCGCAACCGACCGCTGGATAAGATCAAAGGCCATTGAGAGGTTTTCACCGCGTTCGACCCACGTTTGCCCGAGCACATTCATGACCGTCGGCTGATCAGGCGCGAGGGCCAGCGCCGCCTCAAGGTCGTCTTCGACACCGCGCCAATCCCCAATCGAACGACGCGCACCCGCCCGGGCGAAAAAGATCACCCAATGCTGACGCTCATACGCGTCGCCAAGCCGATCCAACACATCCGTATAGATTGCAATCGCAAGCGCTTCATCACCCGTCGCAGCATAAAGATCGGCCAAGGCGATGCGCGCCTGATCGCCCTCATCGCGCCCCGTCGCGCGACGCAAAACGCTGACGGCGTCATCGCGTCGGCCCAGATCAGCGAGCAACCACGCCCGTTGGATCTGAACCTGCATCGCATCGCGTCCACCAGCGGGGTGATCCTCCAAAACCTCCAACGCCAGTTCAGACCGGCCCGCTTGGGACAGCACCTGCCCCAAAACATGGCGGGCCGCCCCATTCCCTTCGTCCAAGTACAGCGCCAGCTGGAGGTAGAACGCAGCAAATTCCGGATCCATCCGGCCAACAAAAATCGCCACCTGACCGAACACCGTCACCGAGGCGCCCTCTTGAACCGTGGCGAGCATCGGCAGCGGGCGCTCCCCGGCTGCAATCCGGCGCAGCCCTGCAAGAGCGTGCGCATCATCTGGATAGCCCACCAAATGCGCGCGATAGAGGCCCGCCGCTTCATCGGTGCGCGCCGAGCGCTCCAAAAAGCGCCCATAGCCATCCACGGCGAGGAAACGCACCACGCCGCTTGGCAGCGCCCGAAGATAGGACAATTGCGCCGCGTCCCGATTGCCGTTGCGCTCGTGAATCAACGCCGCGCCCAGATGGCTGAACGGAGCCAACACTTCGTTTTCCGCATTTCGGTCCAGCGCATCCATCGCCATGTCGGTCCGCCCCAACCCTTCATAAGCCCACGCGATCACCGATGTCGCCATGGCGGCGTCAAACGCTCCCATAGGCGCGTTGTCCAGAGCTGTGATGGCGGATTGATACCGTCCACGCTTTAAGGCGCTCACCGCCAGCACCAAACGGGCGCGCCCGGCGACGCCAGGCTGGTGAACAAGGTCTCGCGCCAGCCGGCTCGCACGCGCCAGGTCGCCCGCCGCAGCCGCACTTATGAACGCCTGCTCAGCGATGATGGGGTTGCTGCGATCCTCGTTCAGCGCCGCATCGAAATAGGCTTCCGCGCTCTGCGTATCGCCCACGTCGCTGGCGTAGCGGCCAGCCAAAAACAAGCCGTACGCGCTTGGCTCATCAATGGGGATCACAGCCCCGCGCGGCGCCGACACGGCACACGCGGCGCAACCGATCACCAGGGCGAAAGCGAAAAATCCACGGACCCAAACCATTACACTATGTTCACACGGCTAAGACAAAAAACAATCACCAAAATACGAGGATCCCTGCAGCAGGGCTCACATGTTGGGATAATTCGGTCCACCGCCGCCCTCCGGTGTCACCCAAGTGATGTTCTGGTTGGGATCTTTGATGTCGCATGTTTTACAATGCACGCAGTTTTGCGCGTTGATGACAAAGGTGTGGGAACCTGCATCTTCCACCCACTCATAGACCCCGGCTGGGCAATAGCGGTTGGACGGACCAGCGAAAACAGAAAACTCACTGTGTTGCTGGAGCTCCAGATCAGCAACCTTAAGGTGAACCGGCTGATCCTCTTCATGGTTGGTCGCCGAGAACGACACATTCGTTAGCTTGTCGAAACTGATCACTCCGTCAGGCTTGGGATAGGCGATGGGCTTATGCTTTGACGCCGGCTCGGTCGCCTCATGATCCGCCTTGCCATGCTTGAGCGTCCCAAAGAACGAAAAGCCGCCGAGCAAGGTCGTCACCCACATATCAAAACCGCCGAGCATGACCCCGCCCATGGTTCCAAATCGGCTCCACAGCGGTTTGACGTTGCGCACCTTGCGCAGTTCCTTGTGGATCCAGCTGTGCTGATAGCCCGTTTCATAGTCATCGAGCACATCATGCGCCCGCCCCTCGCCTAGCGCGGCAAAGGCGGCCTCAGCGGCGAGCATCCCCGATTTCATCGCGTTGTGGCTGCCCTTGATCCGAGGTACATTCACCATGCCGGCCGCACAGCCCAGCAGTGCGCCGCCAGGAAAGGCGAGCTTGGGCACCGACTGAAAGCCGCCCTCAGTGATCGCCCGCGCGCCGTAAGCGACCCGCTCACCGCCTTGCAACATCGGCTCGATGACCGGGTGATGCTTGAATCGTTGAAACTCATCATACGGCGACAAGTACGGATTTTTATAGTTCAAGTGGACAACAAAACCAAGTGAAACAAAATTATCGCCAAAATGGTACTGAAATGATCCACCACCCGTATCGCCTTTGAGCGGCCAGCCAAACGTATGCTGCACCAAGCCTCGCTCAAAGGTGCTGTCGGGAATTTTCCAAAGTTCTTTCAGGCCAATACCAAATTTTCCCGGCTGCCGGCCCTCATCGAGACCAAATCGATCAATCGCAATTTTTGCCAGCGACCCTCGAACACCCTCTCCGAGCAAAGTGTACTTGGCCAACACATCAACACCGGGAGCGTAGGCGCCTTCTTTCGGCTGCCCATCGCGCCCAACACCCATGTCGCCGGTCCGCACCCCACGCACGGCGCCCTTATCGTCATAGAGCAGCTCAGACGCCGCAAAACCGGGGATGACATCAACGTCCATCGCCTCAGCGCGCGCCGCCAGCCACCGCGACAGATTCCCCAGCGACCCCACAAAACAACCATGATTGTGCATCAGGGGCGGCATCATAAACCCGGGTAGGGTCAGGGATCCCGAGTGACCTAGGGCCAAAAACCGGTCCTTTTCCACCATGGTGTCGAAAGGAGGCTCGGGATCATCGCGCCAGTCGGGAACCAATTCATCCAAGGCCTTGGGATCAAACACGACGCCCGACAGAACATGAGCGCCGACCTCCGAGCCCTTTTCAAGCACCGCAACCGACAACTCGACCGCCGCATCCTGCGCCAACTGCTTCAGACGGATCGCAGCGCTCAGGCCTGCCGGCCCCGCGCCCACAATCACGACGTCGAATTCCATCACATCGCGTTCCACCGCTGGATCACTCATACTGCCACTCCGTGGGGGCTTGAACTTGCACGCCATTGTGGCGCCGCGCACGCTTAAGACATAGCGTGTTCAACCAAAGGGTACATCCTGTGTCGCTTTCCTCCGCCCCGCCACCATCACAAACGTCCGCCAGCAGCGCCGACACGGCCGCAGCCGCCCGCGCCCTGGCGGCATGGTGGCGCCAAGCCGGCGTGAGCGCTCCCGCACTCGACGTCTTGGCCAAAGGCGGCGCAACAAGCCGGCCCAGCCCCGCCGCGAGCGCGCCGCAACCCCAAAGATCGGAACGCCGGCCCGACCCGCCATCCAACACCAAGGCCGTGTCCAATCGTCACGAACCGCCGCACGAAACCGAGGCCCCCGCACACCACGCCGGCCTTGCCAAGGCCGGAGCGGCGTTGGCCAACGCAGCCCAGACGCTCGACGAACTGCACCAAGCGCTCAAGGGCTTTGACCGCCACCCACTCCATGCCTTGGCCCAAAACACAGTCTTTGCGCGGGGCGACCAATCTGCGGACGTCATGGTCGTGGGCGAGGCTCCTGGCCGTGACGAGGACCGCGAGGGCGCGCCCTTTGTCGGGCGATCGGGTCGATTGCTCGACGCGATGTTCGCCGCCATCGGCCTCAGCGCTGACCGGGGGCTGTACATCACCAACGTGCTCAACTGGCGCCCGCCCGCCAATCGACCGCCAAGTACAGAGGAGATCCAACTCTGCATGCCCTTCATCACGCGACATATTGCGTTGAAGAAACCCAAGATCTTGGTTTTCGCCGGCGGCGTGCCTGCACAAGCGCTCCTGGGCGTCACAACCGGCATCACACGACTGCGCGGCCAATGGCGAACTTACACGCCGCGCGATGAAGCGCATGAACCAACGCTCAAGGCCGCCGACGCCATCCCCGCCCTGCCGATCTACCATCCCGCCTATCTGCTCCGCCGCCCGGCCGCGAAAGCCCAGGCATGGGCCGACCTTCTGAGCCTAGAGAGCAAACTCGCCGAACGGTGAGCGTAACACATTTGTTCACTCTTTATTCTTGATGCGCCCAAATGTTCCGGTTATGTTTCAGCCATGACCCAACGCACCCGCCATCCCAGCGCAAAAGGCCGAGGCGCACTCTCCAACGAAAGCTCGCGCTACGATACGATCAAAATCCAAGACATCGACGACGGGTGGGAACAATCCGACAAAGAACATGCACAACGCACACAGATTTCATCACTCAACCAGCGCACGTTAATCACCTACAATACATCACCAGATTTATCATTTGATCGCACCATCAACCCCTACAAAGGGTGTGAACATGGCTGCATTTACTGTTATGCGCGCCCAAACCACGCCTATCTCGGATTGTCTCCAGGGCTCGATTTTGAACGCCGCATCTTCGCCAAGCCGAATGCTGCACAATTGCTGCGCGCCCAACTCGCCCGTCCAACCTACCGCCCCGCCCCCATCATTCTCGGCGCCGACACCGACCCCTACCAACCCGCAGAGCGGCGTTTGCGCATCACGCGCGATATTCTCAACGTTCTCGCCGAAGCGCGCCATCCGGTCGGGATTGTCAGCAAATCCGACCTCGTGCTGCGCGACATTGATGTCCTGGCCGATATGGCGGCCGACCAATTGGTCAAAGTGGCGCTATCGGTCACCACACAGGATCGAAAACTCGCCCGCGCCATGGAGCCGCGCGCCGCAACACCGGCCCGTCGCCTGGCCGCGATGGAGATGCTCGCCACACACGGCGTGCCGGTGCGCGTGATGACAGCGCCGGTCATCCCCGGACTGACTGACCATGAGTTGGAAGGTTTGCTCGCGGCCGCAGCCGAAGCCGGGACCAGTGAAGCGGGCTATGTTTTGCTCAGATTGCCGCTCGAAATCAAAGACCTGTTTCAAGAATGGCTGAAGGTGGAGCGGCCGGACGCAGCAAAGCGTGTCATATCGCTCATGCGACAATCGCGGGACGGATCGCTGTACAAGGCCGAATGGGGCGAACGCCAACGCGGCAAAGGCGCATACGCCGATCTGATCGCCGCCCGGTTCCACGCGGCCACACGCCGACTGGGACTGAACAGAGCCGCCGCGGCGCTGCGGTCAGATCTGTTCATTCGCCCCAGCGTAGACGGCCAGGGCGATTTGTTCGCCAACACTCCCAACGGCGTCGTATGAAGTCGGGGGCGCAGACAATTCCGTTCAACCCACCAACATGGAATCATTTACGGTTCGCAACATGGACAGTTTGGTGTTGGAGGCTCGGCAAAGCGTTCAGATCGCCGGTGTTGATGAAGCAGGCCGTGGGCCTGCGGCTGGACCGGTCGTGGCTGCTGCTGTGATGTTTGGACCAGAGGGACCGCCGGCAGGCGTCGCGGATTCCAAAACCCTATCGGCCAAGCGCCGCGAGCAGCTCGAGCACGCGATCCGCGCGTGCGCGTTCGTCGGGGTCGGGTTGGCCGAGCCTGCAGAGATCGACGCTGACAACCTCCTCGCCGCAACATTGGCGGCCATGAACCGCGCCCTCGCCGCGCTCCCGATCACCCCTGAGCTGGCTTTGATTGATGGCGACAAAGCGCCCAACGCCCCCTGTCCCGCGCGAACGGTGATTGGCGGCGACGCGAGCGAGCCCGTGATTGCAGCCGCGTCCATCATCGCCAAAGTGACCCGCGATCGACTGATGGTCGAGGCTGCGCAACGCTGGCCCGCCTATGGTTTTGAACGCCACAGCGGCTACCTGACCGCCGCGCACAAAGCCGCGCTCCAGACGTACGGACCATGCCCAATTCATCGCCGACGGTTCGCTCCGGTCCGTCGCGCGCTTGCGCATTAACGATCTCGCAACGAGGATAAGGCCATCGCCCTCGCATGCACGATTCGGTGCACTGAGTTGGAGACGAGTATGGCGACGCCAGGCCGCAATCGCATTATTCACGGTGACTGTATCGAAGTGATGTCAACGTTGCCGGACAATTGCGCCGACTTGGTCTTCGCCGATCCACCTTACAACTTGCAATTGCGTGGCGAGTTGCACCGCCCGGACCAATCACGCGTCGACGCCGTGAACGCCAAATGGGACCATTTCGACGCGTTCGAAGATTATGATCTGTTTTCCCATGCGTGGCTTGAACAAGCCCGCCGCGTTCTCAAAGACACAGGCGCCATCTGGATTATCGGCACCTACCATAACATTTACCGCCTTGGTGGGATGGCGCAAGATAATGGCTTTTGGATCCTCAACGATGTGGTCTGGCGTAAGACCAACCCCATGCCCAACTTCCGAGGCGCGCGTTTCGCCAATGCCCATGAAACACTCATCTGGGCGACCAAACATAAAAATCAAAAGCGCTACACGTTCAATTACGCCGCCATGAAAATGCTCAATGGCGAATTGCAGATGCGGTCAGACTGGACCTTACCGATTTGTACGGGCGCAGAACGCATACGACTGGACAACGGTGAAAAGGCGCACCCAACACAAAAGCCCGAAGCGCTTCTTCATCGCGTCATCTTATCCTCAACCAATCCCGGGGACGTCGTCCTCGACCCATTTTTTGGTGTCGGCACAACAGGCGCGGTCGCCAAACGCCTGGGGCGAAAGTTTATTGGCATTGAACAGGACGAAACCTATGTCCGGCTCGCTCGCCAACGCATTGACGCCATTGAACCGCCAACCGAGGAGAATGTCGCCGTGACCCGGTCGCGTCGGCAAGCCCCGCGCGTGGCGTTCGGATCGCTTGTGGAGCGGGGCTTGATCAAACCAGGCGCCACCTTGGTGCGGCCTTATGGCCGTGACGCCGCTCGGGTCCGCGCCGACGGCTCCATCACCGTTCGCGACGCGTCGGGATCCATCCACCAGATTGGCGCCCGCGTGACCCAATCAGAAGCCTGCAACGGTTGGACGTTCTGGCACATCCAAACGGAGACGGGGCTTGCGCCCATTGATGTGTTGCGCGAACGCGTTCGCGCTGAAATGGCCGAGGACCGCACCGCTTAGCCGTCCGCCGCGCGCAGCGCCTCCAATCCGCAATCAATGATCTTGCGCATCACACTCGGCAAGGCCTGGCGATCGAGCCCATCCAGCCGCGCCCACCAATGCCCCTCCGGCGCCATGGCGTCCGGATCGGTCCAGTCCTTGGCCTCAGCACACCACACCGCGACGTCCAAACCAAAATGCGTGAACACGTGCGTCACCCCATCAGGCGAACGGGCCCAATCGGCGCGCAAAGGGGCATAGGCGAGCGCGGCGCGGTCTCCCCATATCTCATCGCGCCACGGCGTTCCTGGCGGCTCAGCCATGCCCGCCAACACCCCGGAATCATCCCGTCGCCGAAGCAGCACAGCCCCCTCGTGGACCAGGACAAACCCGGCGCCAAAGCGTTGCGGCTTGGTCCGCTTCGCCGCACGGACAGGAAACCGCTCAACAGCCCCATCAGCATGCGCCGCGCAGCCCGTTCGCCAAGGACACGCACCGCAATTGGGTGAGCGCGGTCGACAAATCCGCGCCCCCAAATCCATGACCGCTTGCGCGTAGTCACCAGACCGATCGGCGTCGGTAAAGCGTCCGGCAAGCGCACGCAGTTCACGCTTCGCCTTGGGCAAAGGCGTGTCCACCGCGAACAACCGGGCCATCACCCGCTCAACATTGCCATCAACCACAGTCGCCGGCGCACCGAAACACACCGCCGCAATCGCCGCGGCCGTATAGTCGCCGATACCGGGCAAGGATCGCAGCTCCCGTTCGGTGTTGGGAAACGCGCCGCGTTCGGCGACAATCTGCGCACACGCGTGCAGATTACGCGCCCGGCGGTAATATCCAAGGCCCGACCATAGCGACAACACATCGTCGAGCGGGGCGGCCGCCAAATCGTCAATCCGCGGGAAGGCTGCGACAAAGCGCTCAAAGTACGGCGTCGCCGCCGCCACGGTCGTCTGCTGCAGCATAATCTCTGACAACCACACCGTGTAAGGGTCGGGACGCGCCCCCGCCGCCCACTGGCTTGGCGTCACCCTCCACGGCAAGGCGCGTGCGCACGCATCATACCAAGCCAGGATCGCACGCCGATACGCGTCACGCGCGCCCGCTCCCATGGGCGTCGCCCGATCAAGCGCCGGAAGCGATGTCATCTCGTCGGCCATGAGAGCACCAAACCGCGTCACACCGTCCAAGACGGGCTGCACCCGCCAAGGACCAACACGGACACGACCGCCGCAAGTGGCCAATGCAACCCACACGTTCGATTCCTGTGGACCGTTGCGCACTCTTCGGCGACACTCTCACCATGGTCGATCCACGAACACCGCCGCCCCGCGCCAAACCTGCTCGCCGCCCGGCGCCGCGAGCGGGTTCAGCGTTGCAGCGCACGCTTTCGGCCATCCGCGCCCAACGCGGACCAAGTTGCGCAGAACTCGCGCGAGGCTGGGACGAAATCGCCGGCCCTCGCCTTGCGTCCCTTACCAAGCCGGTACGACTGACCGCCGCCGGTCCATCGGGCGTGCTGCACGTGGCAGCGGTCGGCGCCTCTGCGGTGTTGGTCGAAGCGGAATCTCAACGCATCCTGGAGCGAGCGCGCAGTTATTGTGGACGCACCATCGCAAAGCGCATCGTGGTCACCCGCTTGCCGGGCAACGCCGCGACACTCCCCTCCACGCCCAACACGGCAAAGCCGACGGTGTCGCGCGAAGCCCTCGGGCGCTTGGAAGAAACCCTGGAACCCATCGCCAATCCCGGCCTCAAGGAGGCCTTGCGATCCCTAGGAAAGTCGGTGCTGACCAAGCCCGACGGCTCAGACACAAAATAGCCCCACGACTAGGCCAACCACCCACCAAGAAACTCCGTCAGCTAAGGGATGATGATGAACCACCCCAACACAAAGCACGTGCTTGTGTTATGCCTCACCGCGGTTGTTGCCGCGGCCTGCGCCGACGCCGAGCCCGCGGCCCAAGAGGCCAGCCCCATCTCTGGCGATACCGCCACGCGCCAAGCCGCAGCAACAACTGCGCGGGCGACCATGGAAGGCGCAGCGGCGGCCGTCGATGATGACAAAGCCGAGGTGCTCGACGATGTTATCTTAGGTGATCCGAACGCTCCCATCACGATCATTGAGTACGGCTCGCTTGGTTGCAGCGCGTGTTATGAATTCCACACCACGACGTTTCCAACGATCAAGGACGAATACATCGACACCGGCCATGTGAATTTTATTTTCCGCGAATTCCGAGCTGGCGAATCCACTCTGTTCACGGCGGGAAGTCTTTTCACACGCTGCGTGTCATCGGAGCACTATTACGAGGCGCTCGACATTGCCTTCAAAAATATTTTCGACCTGTATCAAGGTCTCCAGACCCGCACGCTAGGCGAAGCGTACATCAAAGTGCTTGACGACAATCCCGAACTGAATCTCACCCCAGACCAGTTCTTCGCTTGCCAGGGCGATCAAGCCCTCCTGGACCGGGTCAACGCCACCAGCGATCACGGGGCCAGCGAATGGGGCGTGCGTTCGACGCCCACGTTTTTCTTCAACGGTGCGCGGCTGCTGCCACCGGGGCGGCGCGACGTTGAGGCGTTACGAAACGTACTCGACGAACTCATCGGCGAGTAACCCAAAGCGCCCTGCCGACCACACCATGCGGCCCAGCCCCGCACTTGACCCTCAGCGCCTTCAGGGACACAGACAAGCCAACCCCATGGCCCGCCCTGGCGTGGTCATCGCTGAGCAAAGAGGGATTTGACCATGCAACTGAACACCATCCGCTGGTTTGTGGTGGGCGGCGTCGCGCTTGTGTTGGCCGCCTGCGGATCAAGCGAGCCAACTGCAGCACCCTTGGAAGACGTGATTCTGGGCGATCCCAACGCACCGATCACGCTGGTCGAGTATGGCTCGCTCGGTTGCCCAACCTGCCAAGTGTTCCACATGAACACCCTCCCGCAAATCAAAGAGGAATACATCGACACCGGTAAAGTGAACTATGTGTTCCGCGAGTTCCGGGCAGGAGACACCACGCTGTTCACGACTGGAAGCTTGTTTTCACGCTGTGTCGAATCGAGTCAATACTACAACGCTCTCGACATCGCCTTCACCAACATGAATGAACTCTACCAGAGCGGTCAGATTGGCGGGCTCACTGGGAAGTACATCGAATTGGTCAACGCCAATCCCGAACTGGGCATTTCCCCCGAGCAGTTTATGGCGTGCCAGTCCGATCAAGAGCTCTTGAACCGGATCAACGCCACCAGTGCGTTCGGCTCCAGCGAGTTCGGCGTCAACGCCACGCCGACCTTCCTGTTCAATGGCGAGCCCTTACTGCCCAGCGGCCGACGCGACTTTGAAGCGTTTCAGCAAGTGCTCGACAGGCTGGCGCCAAACACCGGTGACCAATAGTCGCGGGCGATGAACGCAGACGATCGGGACGACTTCGAGACCGCACGCCAACGCCGCGCCAAGCTCGACCGCGCATTGGCCGACCGATCTCCTGTGCAAAATTCAGCCGAACGCACACCGCCTCTTGCAGCCGGCGTGGGGATCGCGTTTAAGCTCTCGGCAACGTTCGTCGTCTCTGTTGGCGTCGGCGGCGCATTGGGCTATGGCCTGGGCGCGCTGGTCGGTGGTCAAGCCTGGTTCCTCTTGGGCGGCTTGGTCATTGGCATCGCAGCAGGATTTCGAGATGTCTTCCGCACGGCCGCGCAACTCCAGCGCCGCGCCGATCAAGACTTAAACAATGAGGCTGACAGTGGCGAAGGAACTTGACCCGCTGGAGCAATTTGAAGTGCATGTGGTTGCGCCCTTGGCCGAGGGCGCAGCAATCAACTTGTCTCTGACCAACATTGCGGTGTTTTCGTTGGTGACGTCGGGAGTCATTCTGGCGTTTGTGTTCGCGGCGACGCGGCGACTGACAATGGTGCCCAACCGTATGCAGTCTTTGGGCGAGGTGACATACCAGTTCATCGCTAAGATGATCACTGACGTCATCGGCCCCGATGGCTTGCGGTTTGTGCCGTTTGTCTTTTCGCTCTTCACATTCGTTCTTGTCGCCAACCTGCTGGGAATGATCCCCTTATTCCCCACCGTCACTGCTCAGCTTGCAATTACGCTGACGCTTGGTTTGTTGTCGATCCTGACCGTCGTCATCTTCGGATTGATACATCAGGGACTTGGCTTTTTCCGCCTGTTCGCCCCCTCCGGCCTGCCGATTTGGCTCTATCCGATCATTGTGCCCATCGAGGTGGTGTCGTTCGTGGCGCGCCCGTTCACCTTGGGCGTGCGGTTGTTCGCCAACATGCTGGCCGGCCACCTGATCATCAAACTGTTCGCTGGATTCGCCGTGATGATGGGCAGCCTTGGCGCAGTCGGCCTCGTCGGCGCCCTGCTGCCCCTGTTCGGCATCTTCGCTGTCACGGGCCTTGAGTTCCTCGTCGCGTTTCTCCAGGCCTATGTTTTCGCCATCCTGACCGTGATTTATCTCAACGACGCGGTCCACGGTCACCACTGAGTTTTATTCATCCAAAGGAGCATTCACTATGGAAGGCAACATCGTAGACTTCGGCAAAGCCATCGGGATCGGCATCTCGACGCTCGCCTTGCTCGGCGCCGCACTCGGCATCGGCAACATCTTCTCCAGCTTCTTGAGCGGCGCCTTGCGCAACCCGTCCGCGGCGCCCTCACAACAGACCAACCTGCTGCTCGGCTTCGCCTTGTGTGAAGCAACGGGTCTGTTTGGCCTGGTGCTCGGCTTGTTGATCCTGTTCGTGCTCTAAAGTCGCGCAGGAAGTGTTCCTAGGAGGTGGGCGCCACATGGCCATCGAAGATACGCACGCTGAAGACACAGGCGGCCTGCCGCAACTGGCGCTTGAGACGTGGCCGGGCCAGGTTTTCTGGCTCTTGGTCGCCTTTGGCGTGCTGTACTTCGTGCTGTCGCGCTCCTTGTTGCGGCCCTTGGCCGGCGTCATTGAAGATCGGCGCGACAAAATCGCCGATGACCTCGACGAAGCCACCCGCCTCAATCGCCAGGCCGAAGAAGCTGAGCGCGCGTTCGAGCGCTCCCTTGCCGACGCCCGCGCCCGCGCCCACACGCTGGCGACCCAAACGCGCGAGAAACTGGCTGAGGAGATCGCCGCCGACAGCGCTGCGGTGGACGCTGAACTGAACAAGCGCGCCGCCGCCGCCGAAGCACGAATCCACGAGGCGGTGTCGGTCGCTAAATCCAACATTCCCGACATCGCCCAAGAAGCGGCGAGCGCGATCATTGAACGCATCAGCGGAGCAGCGCCCTCAGCCAGCGCCGTTCAGCGCCAGCTCGATGCTCTGCACACATCTGGCCAAGGGTCACAGCCATGAAGCACTTGGTCCACATCCCCTATGGCGTGACCGATTCAACGCTGTGGGTGCTGCTCGTCCTGCTCGCATTTCTGGCGATGCTGGTGGCGCTCAACATTCCGCAGAAGATCACCAAAGCTCTCGATGACCGCAGCGCCGCCATTCAACAGGAATTGGAGGCCGCCCGGCGGCTGCGTGAGGAAGCGCAAGACGTGCTGGCCGCCTACCAGAAGCGCCAGTTAGAGGCTGAGGCCGAAGCCAAGGCCATCATCGAGCAGGCCCGACGCGAAGCCGAGGTGCTCGCCCAAACCACGCGCCGGGAATTGGCCGAGCGCCTCGAACGGCGCACAGCCATGGCCGAAGCGAAAATCGCCCAAGCCGAAGCCGACGCGATGGCCGAGGTGCAACAGACCGCCGCCGAGTTGGCCGTGCAAACAGCCTCGCTGGTGCTGTCCGAAACGCTGAACACCAACAACCACCGCACATTGTTTCAAGAGGGATTGGACGAGCTTAAAGCCCGTCTGTGACGTTCCCCTCGGACATGTCCCCCGTCCGCTTACGTCGTCGCTTCAAAAAGCGGCGAATGGGCTGAGCCGTCCCGGGGTAGCGACGCGACCAGCGCACAAAAACGCGCTTGGCGGTTGCTGATGTGTTCAACACCAAGATCAGCCCGACGCCGAACATCGGCAACCCAATCGGCAAGATCGGCGTCAGGAACGCCACCGGGATCGCCACCGCCATAAAGAAAAGCCCGATCACCAAGCCGAGCTTACGCACCGCCCAAACCATAACCGTTCCAAACTCTTAGGTGAAATCCCCACCGCACGACACAGCTCGGGTAAGGCGCGCAACGACGTGCATGTTTGTGACACCCTTCCCAATCCGAGCACGATCGCACGGCAACGTCTCTCTTAGATAGACGATCGCGCGAAAGACGCCATCGCCTTTACGCAGAATGTCATCGATTGTGATCGCCACCGGCCCGGAGCTCAACGCTGCATCCACGTCAACACGGGCTGCCGCGCAGCGCGGGTTTCATCCAGCCGCTGGAGCGGCGCAAGACGCGGCGCTGAGGTAAACGCATCCGGATCGCGCCCGGCGCGCTGCGCCAAATCGCGCAACGTCTCCACAAAACGATCGAGGCTCTGTTTGGACTCGCTTTCCGTCGGCTCCACCAGCATCGCGCCATGTACGACAAGCGGAAAGTACATGGTCATGGGGTGGTATCCCCGGTCGATCATCGCCTTGGCGAAGTCCAGCGTGGTTACCCCTGTGTCCTTCAAGAACCGATCATCGAACAGCGCCTCGTGCATGCAGTGGCCTTCAAAGGCCGGGCTCATCACATCGTTGAGCCGCGCCAGGACATAGTTCGCGTTCAAGACCGCATCGTCAGCGGCCTGCTTCACACCGTCCGCACCATGGCTGAGCATGTAGGCCAGCGCGCGAACGAACATGCCCATC
>CAZADA010000056.1:0-18564 GCA_964483775.1 uncultured Caulobacterales bacterium | reverse complement strand
CGAGGGAGGGATAGCGGTGGAAACCCGGGCCCATTATGCGCTGATCGGATTGTTCGTCTTGGCGGGCGTGGGTGTCGCGGCGGCCTTCGTGCTGTGGTTGTCACAGGCCCAGTTTAATCAAGAGTTTGATACCTACGATGTGGTGTTTTACGGCCCGCCGCGGGGTTTGAGCACGGCGTCCGAGGTGCGCTTCAACGGCATTGACGTTGGTGATGTCATCAGTGTGCGGTTTGACGAGTTTGACTCCAACAATGTGTTGGCCCGGATCCGGATCGATGCGAGCACGCCGGTGAAAACCGACTCTCTGGCGCGGCTTGAACCGCAGGGCATTACGGGTCTGGCTTACATTCAAATCACGCCGGGCGGGCGCAACAGTCCCGACGCCTTCGCCCAAGGCGATTTGGATTATCCGCGCATTGAATCCGAGCCCGCGGCGCTCGACGCGATCTTTGAAGGCGGTCAAGACGTGGTGCAGAGCGCCAACACCGCACTTCGGCGCGCCAACACCGCTTTGTCGCGAGAGAACATCGACAACCTCACCGTCTTGCTCGCCAATCTGCGCACGCTGAGTGATGAGTTGGTGGAACATCGCGCCATGGTCGGTGAGGCGCACGAAGCGATTGCACAGCTGAACGCGGCGTCCGGCAAAATCGACGAAGCTGCCGATGCGTTTTTGGTTCTGACCCGCTCGGCGCAAAGCATGCTCGATGACCAATTGACGCCCGCGCTCATTCAGACCGAGGCGGCGGCGCGCGATGTGGAGATCGCAGCTGCTGAGTTCGGCGCGTTCTTGGCCGCGCTGGAGCCTGCGCTGTTGGAGTTCGCCCAGTCGGGACTGCCCGAACTGGCCTTGGCCGCCGGAGATATTCGTCGACTGACCGCTGCGTTGGAGCGGATTGCGCTTGACCTGGAAAACGATCCGGGCGCGTTTTTGTCCGGCGCGGCGCGACCTGAAACGGAGATTGCGCCATGACCATGCGCCTTTGGCTCGCGGTGGCGTGCGCCGCTTTGGTTACAGCCTGCGTCTCGGTGCTCCCGGAAGCGGGACCTGCGCCCAACATGTATCGGCTGAGCGGCGAGGGGGCGGGACCGGCGCACACGTCGGCGGACGCAGCCGTCTCTAATGAGGCGCTTGTGTTGATCGTTCACCGTCCCGTTGCGCCGTCGGTCTTGGCGAACGACCGGATCGCGGTGGTGCGGCGCGATGGCGTTCTCGCCTTTGCTTCGGGTGCGCGCTGGACACAAACCACGCCGGCGGGGCTGGGCGATGTGATGTTTGAGCGCCTGCACCAACCAGGCCTGTCGCCGGTGCGGCCTAGCGACGGCGTGCGCGGGGATGTGAGTCTTCGGATTGAGATCGTTGGCTTTGAAGCTGATTTTCGTCGCGTGTCGGCTGGCGCTGGGCCGATCGTTCGGGTGCAGTTGCGGGCGCGCTTGGTCGATGATGACGCGCGCGTTTTGTTGGGGGCGACGCTGATTGACGTGAGCGAACAGGCCGAGGCGGAGCGGCTTGGCGCCATTGTTGACGCTTTCAACATCGCGAGCGGGCGGGCCGCAGGCGAGTTGACCGATTGGATCGCGGCGACCCTGACGCCCGCGCCAGAATGACCTAACGCGGGCGGTGGGACGTGTTATTCAGCCGGCACAGGGCCTGCGACCTTAGCGAGGGCCTGGTTGAGATCGGCGATAAGATCATCGGGATCCTCAAGGCCGACCGACAGACGCACGACATCTGGTCCAGCGCCGGCGGCGATTTGTTGGTCCGCCGTCAACTGCCGATGGGTGGTGGAGGAGGGGTGGATGATCAGGCTGCGGGTGTCGCCAACATTGGCTAAGTGACTGAACAGATTGACCTGTTTGACGAGCGCAACGCCCGCGTCATAGCCGCCCTTCAGTCCAAAGGTGAACACTGCGCCGGCCCCCTTTGGCGCGTACTTGCGCGCGTTAGCGTGGTAGGGATTGGAGGGCAAGCCCGCATAAGACACCCACGCCACATCGGGATGGCTTTCCAAGTGCTGGGCCAGCTTCAGGGCGCTGTCGCAATGGCGCTGCATGCGCAGCGGCAGGGTCTCAATACCGGTGATGAACAAAAACGCGTTCATGGGCGCCAAGGCTGGGCCAAGCGCACGCAGCGACAGGACGCGCGCGCCGATGGCGAACGCGATGGCGTCAAAGGTCTGGTGCAGATTGAGGTTGTGATAGGACGGGTTGGGCTGGGACAGGCTTGGGAATTTGTCGGTCGCCGACCAGTCAAACTTGCCGCCGTCGACAACAATGCCGCCGATGGAATTGCCGTGCCCGCCTAAGAACTTGGTCAGCGAGTGCACCACAATGTGGGCGCCGTGTTCGAAGGGGCGCACGAGGTAGGGCGTGGCCAAGGTGTTGTCGACCACTAGCGGAATTTGATGTTGGTCGGCGATGGCCGCGATGCCGGCGATGTCGGTGACCACCCCGCCAGGGTTGGCGATGCTCTCGATGAAAATCAGCTTGGTTTTTGGCGTGATGGCGCGCGCAATGTCGGCGGGATCGGGGGTGTCGGCCCAGTTCACATGCCAACCAAAGTTCTTGAAGGCGTGGTCAAACTGGTTGACGGACCCGCCATAGAGCTGGCGCACGGCGACGTACTCGTCGCCTTGGGTCAACAGTGTGTTGAGGGTGACCAATTGGGCGGCGTGGCCGGACCCGACCGCGAGCGCCGCCGTCCCGCCCTCCAGAGCCGCGACGCGTTGTTCGAGCACGTCATTGGTGGGGTTGGTGACGCGGCTGTAGATGTTGCCAAATTCTTGGAGATTGAACAGTCGTGCGGCGTGGTCGACATCGTCGAACACAAACGATGTGGTCTGATAGATGGGCGTCACGCGGGCCTTGGTTGTGGGGTCGGGAGCTGCGCCAGCGTGGATGGCGAGTGTGTTGAAGCCAAGGGGCGTATCGTCTGTCATTTGGTGCGTCCTTTGTTCTTGCGTCAAACGGCAAGTGTTTGCAGGCGCACTGCGGTCTGGCAAGCCGATTGCGCGATGCGGCGCCGGCTTTGTGATCACCATGTGAGCGCGTTCAGGCCTGGGCTGGTTGCATGCGACGGGTGAGGTCGGCCGCGTAGGCGATGGGACGATGTGGTGTTGTTCGACCGCGCTGTCCAAACTTGGCTGAATACGACGCCATCACACCCGCCACAGCGAGTGTCGCCCATCGGCCCAGCGGTGATCCGCCCGCCATTGTGGGGAGGGGACGTTATCTTTGTGGAATGCGATGTTGTGCAACTGCGCTGCAGTCGGACGCTAGGCCGCGTCGTGCGCTTGCAGTTCCCTCACAGCTTGTTCAAGCCTGATGACGGTTTCGTCAAAGGCTTGGGCGATGGCCGTGCGGGCCTTTTGACGCTCGTCGGGGTCGGTGACGCGCTCGGCCTTCTTACACAGATCCGCCAGCTTCATGGCGGCGATCGCCGATGACGACCCTTTAAGCGTGTGGGCCGCGGCGTGCCAAGCCTCAGGCGTTGCGTCGACAGTCAATTGCTCGACGTAAGGCGGCGATGTGGCGATGAACAAATTGATCAATTCGACCGCCAGCCCAACGTCGCGCTGGGCGGTTTCCAGAAGTGTATCCAAGTCGACAATGTGAACTTCGTTCATGATGTCCCCACCCAGTTCTTTACGACGCCAGATGTTCAGCGCGCCTTCATCTCAGTTTCGCGACTATCACCAAGTCATTGAGACGAAGTGTACGGAGATACGTTATGCAAATCTTAAAACGCGTGCGCGGTTGGGGGGCGGCGCTTGCTGTCGCATCGGGGCTTGTCACCGCGGGCTTCGCCGCAGCTCCAGCCCAGGCCGACAATCGTCGGGTTGAGATTTACTTTGATGGTTATGGCGGCGTGTACTTTAACGCTCAACGCGCCCATCGCGGCCACTACGACTATGGCTATCACAGTCATCGCCATGCGCGTGGACGCCATGCGGGCCATCTTCGCCAAGCCACCGGTATTCGGATGTATCGGTTCGACAACTACTACGCTCCGCGGCGCGGTCGGCGGCCCTATTGCGAACGCATCGCGTCGCGTGACTCGTTCCGCGGCCAGCCTGCGATTGTGACGCGGCGGGTGTGCTTTAACCGACGCGGCGCCGCCTTTGCCGTGCGCGGCAGCCGCCAGTTGGTTCGCTATATTGGCGGGCGCTATGCCTATGAGCCCTATTACTGCCCCCTCACGGGGCGACAGCTCTACTAGACCGGCTTCACGGCCAACAGATCTGAGGAGGCTGGATGTGGGCGCACATTCAGCCTCTTACTCTGTTTCGGTGAACAGCCTGGCCAAGACGGCTTTGGCCACGTGGACGCGGTTTTCGGCCATGTCGTAACCAGCAAAGCCAGGACTTGCGAGAACCGCGTCGGACAGCTCCACATTGCGGCGAATGGGTAAGCTGCGAACGATGGCGGCTTCGTGGGTCAATCCCATCTTCGCTTCATCGGTTTGGAACCGAGCCAAACCGAGCTTGCGGCGCAAGGCGGTCTCGTCGCGCCAACGGCCGGCCAAGCTGGGAGCGCCCCAGCTGATAGGATACACCACGTCGGCGCCGTCATAGGCGGTCTCGGCGTCGGCGGTGACAGAAACAGCTCGCATGTTGGCGTCGGCTTCTTCGGCGGCCAGATCCATGTACTGGCGATCGAGAAGGTATTCATTGCTGGGGGCGAGCAGGCGAATGTGAAAGCCGAACTTGGCGGCGATCAACAACGCTGAGTGGGCCTCGGCGATGTCCACCGGCTGAGTGTGGGGCGTCCAGGCGAGGGTGAACGTCTTGCCATCGGTGACGCCCAAGCGGTCTTGCAGCGTCATGATCAGCGCCAACTCGCCCAACGGATCAAGGTGGGCGCCCGCGTTGAGCACGGGCACTTCGACGTCGCGGGCCATGGCGCGGATCACGTTTTCGGCGTTGGGCAGTGCGGGATCGCCTGGCGCTTGGCGGGCGTTGATGGCGATCACATCGCACTGGGCTTCCGCCAGCTTGGCAAGGTCGCGCACATGCTCGACCGCCTCCCCGTCCATGACCGCGCCGTCTTCTAAGGCAAACTCTGGCGGGCTTGGCGGCGTCAGGTTCACTGCAAGGCCGCGCAGATGATAAGCGGCCACGTCCAGGTCGGTGGCGGCGCGCGGCCGCGGGCCCAGGCCAATCACGCCGAGGGCGCAGCCGGCAAGGTCCCGGCTAAACGGTTCGCGGCGGAAACTGCGTGCGCGGGCCAACACATTCGACAGTTCATCGCGCGGCCAATCCAAAGTGGTCAGCATATGGCGCATTAAGGGACTCCTCACACCTCCCACGACGCCGGCGACCAAAGGTCAGGGCGCGCTACTCCGGCGGAGTGTAGGGTTGTACAGCTTGGTCGATCTTTCCAAAAATGGAGCGACCTTGGGGATCCATCATCTCAATCTCTACCCGATCGCCATAGGCCAAAAATGGCGTTGAGGGCGCGCCGTCCACAATGGTCTCGACCGTGCGCAGTTCGGCAATGCAGGAATACCCTACACCGCCCTGGGAGATTGGCTTGCCGGGGCCATCCTCGAACTTGTTGGACACCGTGCCCGAACCAATGATGGTGCCGGCGCAAAGATTGCGCGTGCGCGCTGCGTGGGCGATCAGCTGGGGAAAGTCGAACGTCATGTCCTCACCCGGATTGGGGCGACCAAAGTCCAGACCATTGACGCGGCTGATCAAGGGCAAGTGGATCGATCCGCCATCCCAGGACACGCCCAACTCATCGGGCGTCACGGCGACAGGGGTGAAGGCGCTGGCCGGCTTGGACTGGAAGAACCCAAAGCCTTTTGCGAGTTCGCCAGGGATGAGGCCGCGCAACGAAACATCGTTGACCAGCATGATCATTTTGATGTGCTTGCGGGCCTGCTCGGGTGTGACGCCCATGGGCGTGTCATCGACGACCACGGCGATTTCCGCTTCAAAATCAACGCCCCATCCTTCGGTTTGGATCACCTCGATGGGGTCGCTTGGACCCAACAGGGCGTCCGAGGCGCCTTGGTACATCAGGGGGTCGGTCCAAAAGGATTCGGGCATTTGCGCACCGCGCGCCTTGCGCACCAATTCGACGTGATTGACGTAGGCTGAGCCGTCGGCCCACTGGTAGGCCCGCGGTAACGGCGCCGCCGCCCCAGCAGGATCGAAGGCGAAGGTGTCGACCGCGTTTTCATTCACTTGGATCGAAAGACGGCGAAGCTCGGGTTCGATGGCTTCCCATTCGTCGATGGCGTCTTGCATGGTTGGCGCAATGTCGCCCGCTTCGGCTGCGCGGGTGAGATCGCGCGAGACAATGACAAGTTGGCCGTCTCGGCCAGATTTAAGCGAGGCCAGTTTCATCGGGCGGAACCTTCGGGCTGTGTGGCTTGGCGTGGGGACACGCCGGATCGGAGGGACACGCGTTTTATGCGCAAGCGGCGTCCTGCGCTCAAGGGCTTGTCGGCGCCTCGGCGCCGCACGTGGCTGTCAGCCCGTGGTCTGGGGTTCTGGGCACGAGCCTGGCCCGCGCGATGTTCCCATCACCATGCGCCGATAGGGCATGCCGATGTAAGCGACGTCGTCGGGCCGAACGCAGATTGCAGCACGGCGGCCGGTTTCGATGTCGTAGACCTGTCCACACACCGCGCCATTGCGGTATTCAGGACTTTCAATCTCAAAACGAACACCCTGAGCTGTGCAAAAGAACAAGCCAGGCAAGTCGGTCGCGGCGTTTTGAATGGCCACGCTTTCGCGGAAGACGTCTGTGGTCGGTGGGCGATAGGCGGCGCGCCATTCGCCCAAGCCGTCAGAACCACAGCCCGTCAGCCCGATGACGAGCGCGATGGCGCATAGGCGAAATTGCATTGGCTCCAGACCTCCAGCTCAGCGCGTGACGCTAGGCGGTTCCATGTGTCCTTGACGGGTTCTCTCAACGCAGAAATGGGGCGAAGGCGCGGCGCCGTCTGACACGGGCGGGCACAGTGCCTGGGCCTGACTAAGATTTGGTGTGGCCCGACAACCGAACGGCGGTGGGGGATTAGCGATGCTTGCCGGGCGTCCAGTTTGTGGCGGCGAGGTGTGTTTGTCCGGCCGTCAAACCGCCGTCTTCTAGGCTTGTGGCCATGGAGTCGTTCCAGCGATTCAAGTACCCAAACAGCGCCACAACGCCGGCGATCTCGACAATTTCGTCTTCGGTCCAATGCGCCCTCAGCTCTGCCGCGATGGCGTCATCAACCGCATTGGGTGTTGATGACGCCGCTTGGGCGAAGGCGAAGGCGGCCTTTTCCGCCGGCGTGAACAGATCTGAGCGCTCATAATCCCAGATCGACGCGATGCGCTCTGGCGATCCGCCATAGCGTTCAGCGGCCAGGGCGGTGTGCGCTTGGCAGTAGCGGCACCCGGCTGTCAGGCTGGCGATGTAGCCGATGAGCCGTTTTTGCTCGGAGGTCACGCGGCCATGGTTGGTCATCACCGCCTTATTCAAAGTGATGAACGCCTTGGCGATGGCTGGCCGGCGCTGCATGGTCAGTACCGAATTGGGCGGAAAGCCCAGCGTTTCGTTGAAGAAGGCGGCGAGGTCGGCGACTTCGGCGTCGTGGTCGGGGCCAAGCGGCTCAACTAACGGCATCGGGATCCTCCTCAGGGGCGAGGGCGATACCATTTCGGGCGCGCGGCGTGTTGGCAAGTTTCGACGTTTCGGCCGCGATCAATGCGGGGCGCGGCGGTCAAAGAACCGCCTTTGTCGGGGTCGCCATGCGATCACCGCGCCCATGACGGCTGCGATCCCTAGCGCCGCGGAGGCCGTCAGCGCAGCGCCCGCGTCGGTTCCAGCGCCCAGCAGGCTCATGCATAAGCTTGGCGGGCCCATGAGCACGCACGCCGGGGCGGCAAACCGCGCGATCTGGCGCGGCGTGACCTGACGACGACGCAAGGCGGGGCGCCAGGGCTCGCTTCCCACCCGGCGCACCAATCCGTGTTCGTACATGACCCACCCCGTCAACACGTGTTTCCAATCGGTTAACGGGTCAGCAAAGTTCGTGCCGGTTAGGGTGCGGTTTGGGGCGCCTCGCCGGCCTCGGACTCGCCAAACATCGCGACTTCGCCCTCGAGTGACGAACCAATCCGAGCGCGGAACATGCCCGGGCTGTTGAAGCTCCAGATCATTTTCCCTTCAGGCCCCAACGCAATCACGCCGCCTGATCCGCCAAGCGCGGTCAGATCGGTCTGGATCACGCCGTCAGCGGCGGTTTGGATATCCTGGCCGCCATGGCGGACGCGGGCGCAAATGTCGTAAGCAACGGCCAGGCGGATGAAGTACTCGCCTGTTCCCGTCGAGGACACGGCGCACACGCCGTTGGCGGCGTAGGTTCCCGCGCCGACAATGGGGCTGTCGCCAACGCGTCCCCAGCGCTTGCCAGTCATGCCGCCGGTCGAGGTCGCGGCGGCCATGTCGCCGTTTTGGTCGCGCGCCACAGCGCCGACCGTGCCGAATTTGTGGCCATCGAGCAGTGGGCCGAGATTGCCCTCAACGATCTCGGGCTCGGCGGGGCGATCGGGCATGGGCTGGCCGTTCAGCTCCATAAAGGCGGCCAACGAGTTCCACCGCATGTCGGTGAAGAAAAAGCCGGGCTCCACCAACTCTAGGCCCTGGTCGGCGGCGAAGGACTCCGCCCCAGCGCCCGAGAACATCACGTGCGGTGAGTTTTCCATGACACGGCGGGCCAGAGTGATGGGGTGGCGCACGCGTGTGACGCCGGTGACCGCTCCAGCGTTGCTGCTCGCGCCGTCCATGATGGAGGCGTCGAGCTCGTTACGGCCCTCGGCGGTGAAGACCGAGCCGCGCCCGGCATTGTAGATCGGGTCATCCTCCATGACGCGCACCACGGACTCCACGGCGTCCATCGCCGTACCGCCCTCTTGGAGTATGGCCGCGCCGACTTGCAGGGCTTCGGCGAGCGATTGGCGGTAGGCCTCTTGAACGTCGGCGGGGAGCATTTGCGGAGAGATTTCGCCAGCGCCGCCATGAATCACCAAGCTCCAGCTTGCCTCGGCCGGCCTGTCGGCGGGATCGACCTGGGCGCTGGCTTGGATGCAGGCTGTGAGTGACGCAGCGGCGATGGCGCTGGCGCGTAACGCAAAAAGTACCATGGCGGATATCCTTTACCCGGTCTGACTGAGCGCGCAGATTTCACTGGCCACGCCGGTTTGGCAACCAGGGCGGGCTAGCGATTGAGCCAGTCCCCACTGGCGATGGACGCGTGGCCGCGCCAGTCTTCGTTCCACCAATACGCCCAGGCAACCGTGTCTTCGCCCAACAGCGGCGTTGGTTTGCGAATGTAACGTGAGGTCTCCGGGGTCTCTGGCGTGAAATCTTCGAAGGCGTCGATTTGCCGTCCGGCGGCGGGGCTGGCGAGGCTCATCAGATCGCACGCCACCTCACCCGGGCCGGGAATCAAGCCGGGATAGCCGCCAAGGTCAATGATCTGACCCGCGATCTTGCAGGGACGCACATGGCGGAGGCCGGCCATAATGAACGCGGGAGGTTGTTCTGGGCTCGCTGGGCGCAACATGCCGTAGGCGGCAAGAAGATCACCTGCTTTGAGAATGGCCGTCATGTCTGGCCCCCGAGATGGTTTGCGCGCCTGTCGCCAAGCGCCAGCATGACGTGCGTGGTCCGCTTCGCCAACGTTGTGGCGCCGTGTGCGCTTGCAACACTTTGCGCTGGCTGGTTGTTGGCGTACAGTCAATGATGGCGGGTTTTTGAGATGGGGGCCTCGCGCGCGCCACAGATTTGCGATACGGCGAAGCACGCCAAAAACACGCGAGTATGGGTCCACATGTCTTCTGAGCCGAACGATCCGGTGATCGATCTCGAACCGTTTCCCTCTGAAGAGAGCGAAGCGCCAGTTCTTGCGACGCCGCCGCCCCCCGCCGCGCCCAAGGCGTCTCAAAGCGTGTCGCGGGTGGCTCCCACGCCACGACCCCCCGGCATGGCGGTTTTGATTGCCTCAGGACTGTTGGCCTTGTTCTGGGCTGGCGGCGCTTGGGCCTTTTTGTTTGGCCATTATGGCGGCGAGGCCATCATGCAGGGCGGGCCAGAGCGGTTTTGGGGCGTGATGTTCGTCGCGTTCGGGCCGGCGATGATCTTGCTGGGCGTGGGCTATATGTTGCGCGAAATGATGAAGTTCGCCGTGACGGCCCGCGACATTGAGAGCGCAGCCCAGCGCCTCGCCGCGCCGGTCGACCTTGCCAAGGGCGATGCGCGCCGCTTGTCTGACGCCATCACAGCGGAAATCGATCGGGTTGGGGAGTCCGCCGATGGCGCCCTGACGCGGCTGGGCGCCATGGAAGAGGTGTTGCGCCACCACGCTGAGGCGGTGCAGCGGGCGTCGAACGAGGCGCGCGGACAGGTCGACAAAATGATCGACGATCTGCGGGCCGAACGCGATTCGGTCGCGGGTATGGCTACCCAGATGGCCGAAGAAGCTAAAAAGGTGACCGACACCATCGATCGCCAGGCGGAAATGGTTTCGGCCGCCGCTGATCTGGCGGCCTCGCACGCCAAAGAAAGCCGGGACTTTCTGGAGAAATCGGCGGAGCGCCTGGCGGCCGCCGGCGGGTCCGCTCAGCAATCGGGTGAAAAGGCGGCGTTCGCCATCTCTGAACAAATGCGCGACATGGACGCGTTGATCTCCGCGCTTGATGAGCGGGCCACGCGTCTGGAAAACGTGGCCAACAGCCAAAAAGACAACCTGAAACTCGCCCAAAAGACCGCGCACGAATTGTCGTTGGCGGCTGAAGCGGGGTCTGGCTCGATGAAGTCGTCGGTGGACTCAGCGATTGAGCAGGCGCGCCGTCTTGGCGAAATGGTCGCCCAGGAGATGAAATCGCTCGCCAAAAAGAGCGCCGATGACGTCGATAAGGTCCGTGCGGCCGCCGATGCGGCGCGCGTGGCGGCGCAAGACGCCGGGCGTACGCTTGAAAACACAGCCGCCACGGTGGTCAGCCACGCTGAAAAGATGAACTCCGCCTCAACCTTCTCGCGCAAGGCGGAGGAGACGTTCCAAGCTCGGCTGCGGACCATGGAAACCATGATGGCCAATCTGGATGAGCGCTTGTCTCAGGCGCCGTCGCGGTTGGCCGCCGCCGCGCCGCCAGCACGGCGCGCTGTGCGTGACGAGTTTGGCGAGCTTGACGATTTTGAGCCCGATCTGCCGCCGGTGCGCGAGCCTCGCCGCGATCGCAGCGCCAGTTTGGATGATTTCGCCGCACCGGGACCGCGCGGTGGACAGGGCGCGCGCGCGGGTCGGCGCGGCCATCGTGAGGCGCCTGACGAGCAGGCGCAGCGGGCGGCCGAGTTTGAAGCGCTCGAGACGGCGCGGCGGGCCGAAAGCACGGCGAGTTTTGACGATCCGTTCGATGATGAGCTGCCGGTTGAGCGCGGTCGTCGTCGCAGTCGGGCCGCTGACGCCCCGGACTTTGACGACCTTGACCGGCGGCCAAACGGGCGGTCGGGGCGTGAACGCCGCCGCGAACCTGAGCCGGATCTCGAGCCGCCAATGCGCCCACCCTCCAACGGACGTCGCGGCCGTGAGGCTAGCCGCGGTTTTGACGAGGGCGATCGGTTGGATGGCCCGGCCGACTTTGATCAAGGCGCACCGCCTATGCGTGGTCCTGACCGCCCGATTGATGACGCCCCGGGTGTCCGGGTCGGCGGAGGCGGCGGCCAGGCCGGCGGTGGTTGGCGCTGGAAAGACCTGTTGCGCGACACTGACGAGAAGCCGGCCTTTTCACGCGGCGACGCTGATGCGGTCGTCAGCGGCCTGCGCAGGGCGGGCATCGATCCGGGTTCGGCGCTCGATCCGGACATGACCGCGCGGATCGCCCGCGCTCGGCGGCGGGCGGGCAGCGGTGAAGCGCGCGCGCTGGTGATTGATGGCGCGGTGGATGATGTGCGGCGCACGGCCTCGGCGCTGGCGTCAGACCCGGGCCTTCGTGCGCGCGCCGAGGCGTTCCTTGATGATCATGCGCGGTTGGTGCGCCGGGCGGTGGATCAAAACGACGCCCAAGGTCTTGGCGCCTTGCTCGATACCGAGGCGGGTCGGGCCTACCTGTTGATCGACGCCGCCCTGTCTGACGTCTAAGCGCGCGACTAAGCGGCCTCGCCTTGGCGGGCGCGGGCGTGTTCGCCCAAAGCCTCCGCCATCTTGGCGAGCGCAGGGGCGTAGTCGGCGATGGTCGATGTGGTGAATGCGCGTGAGCCTGGGTACCACGCCATTCGGTCCAACCCAAACAGCGGCCAATGGCTGTCGATGGCGATCACCCAATAGGGACAGCCGGCCGCCGCTGCGAGGTTGGTCGAGGCGTTCATCGGACCCATCGTGAGATCAAGCGCCGCGCCGGCTGCGGCGACGCCGTCCAGATCATTCATCAAATCCAGCTCCGGAATCTGGTGGAGCGTCACGCCAAAGGACTCGGCGGCGCGGGCGATCTCGGCGCTGACATCACCGTATTGGAGGTTGATGAAGTGTGCGCCTTGGGTCTGCAGGACCGGCGCCCACTGGTCAAAGCTGGCGAAGTACTTGGCGCGGTTGCGCGTCATGATCTTGGATTTCCAACAGATCCCGACCTTGAGGCCGGGGCCCAGGCTCTTAAGCTCGGTGCGGATCTGGTCGACGCGGTCGGGGTCGGGGGCGAGGTAACCGGGCTGTGTGGGGAAGGCGTCGAGCGTGCTGCGTAAGCCTGCGGCGATCACGCCCATCGGCGCCCATATGTCGGGTTGGCGCGGTACGGCGGAAAGGTCGGGCGCGGCGCGCCATTCGCGGCCCTGACGGGCGGTCGTTGTGTGGCCGATGACGGTCACGTCTGGGAAGGAGCGCTTGACCAGCACGCGCAGGCGCGGCTCGCAGGCGATGATCACGTGGCCTTGGGGACCGACGGCTTCGATGAGGTCCGGCAGGGCGTTCATGTAGAGCACTTCGTCGCCGAGCCCCTGTTCGCCCATGACCAGCACGCAACGTCCCGTCAGGTCAGCTTCGCGGTCCCAGCGCGTTCCTTCGACGTCGAAGACCGTGATCTTTTGGTAGTACGGGCTGAACCGACACTCATAGTCATCCCAACCCTGCTTGAGTTGGCCGAGGGTGAAGTGGCTCTGGGAACGACCGTGTAGCATTTCGATCCGGTCGTGCTCGTTCATCGGGTTGCGCAGGGCGTGGGTGTAGGCCTCCAGCGCGCCGCTCGGATTGCCGGACACGGCGCGGGCATAGGCGAGGTTGTGCCAGGCGCGGGCGAAGTCGCGGTCCAGGCGCAAGGCTTCCATCAAGAAAGTCTGGGCGTCGTCGGGGCGGCTGGCTTCCAACAAAATCGAACCCAGACAGTTCCAAACCTGCGCAATCTCGGGGTTGGCGTAGATCGCGGCGCGCAACAAATCGATGGCGTCGTCGTAGCGCTCGGTGTCGCGCAAGATGCCTGCCAAGTTGATCCGGGCTGCGACGTGTTCGCGGTTGATGGCCAAGGCCATGCGGTAGAACTTTTCAGCGGTGTCGAGGCTGTCGAGCTTCCAGGCGGTGATGCCGACATGGTGATAGATGTCAGGGTTGGTCGGGTCGCGATCGATGGCGCGCTGAAAGAAGTCGATGGCGTGGGCGAGGTGACCCAGATGATACAGTGTCAGCGCCATGACGTGGTTGGCCGCCGGGTTGTCGGGCGACATGGTCACAGCTTTCAGGGCGGCTTGCGCGGCGGCGCGGTGGTCGCCTGCGTCGGCAATCTGTTTGGCGCTCTCAAGATGGCGCTGCACGTCCTGATCGGTCGCGTCGGCCAAGGCTTGGGCGAGCTGCGGGGCGTTGGCGGGCTCGGCGGCGTCCCATGTGATGCGTTGGGCGTCAGCGCCGGGCGCTTGGATCAGGGCTGCGATGGACGGAGTGTGCATGGGGCGAGCCTTCCGGTGAGACACGCGTCACATTCGCAAAGCCGACTTAACCGATCCTTAGCCTAAGGCAGGGTTCGATTAACCAAGCAACTTTAGCTTGCCTTCATCGCTTTTTTGCACACTGCGCGTCGAACGGGTGTTGGTCGCGCTCATCACGGGAGCTGATAAAGCCGATGCCCCTGAAGTTATCGCTGAAACCCGGCGAGAGGTTTGTTTTGAATGGTGCGGTGGTCGAAAACGGCGACCGGCGCTCGACTTTGGTGCTGCAGAACCGCGCGGCGGTGTTGCGGGAAAAAGACATCATGCAGGCCGAGGAGGCGGACAGCCCCGCACGCCGCGTCTATTTTCCCGTGATGATGATGTATCTGGATCAGGGTCGAGAAGGGCCCTTTTACGATGAATTCGTGCTGCGCATGACCGAATTCATGGGCGCGATCCGCAATCCCGACGTTCTGAACTCCTGCGTTGCGATCAATCGCGACATCATGGCGGGAGATTTTTACAAGGCGCTGTCAAAGTGCCGGAAACTTATGGATTACGAAGCGGAGAGGCTGGCCCATGTCCGTCCAAGCGTATCAGAAAGCAGCGACGCGCGCGGAGTCGCCGCGTCAGGTTGAGTACCGGCTGCTGGGTCAGGTGACCCGCGCTTTGATGGATGTACAGAACGCTGATGGGCGCGACACCCAAGCGCTCATTGATGCGCTGGACTGGAACCGCCGGGTGTGGAGCGCGTTTGCGGTCGATTGCGCCCGCGATGGGAACGCCATGCCTGAGGGGCTGCGCGCAAGCATTGTGTCGCTGTCGATCTTTGTGTCCAAGCACTCGAGCGCGGTGGCGCGTTCGGGTGACGAGATCCAGCCGCTGATCGATATCAACCGCGCCATCATGCAGGGGCTGGCGGCGGGCGGCGCTGGCGAGCCGGCCTAGACGGCAGGTTTCGCCGGGCGGCAGTTTTTTCCCAGCTCTAACGGGCTTAGCGTCGGCAAAACTTGCCGGGTTATGCTTGCGCTAAATACCCAAGTCCTTGTTTTTTCATCATTTATCCGTGTGGCCCGCCACATGCACTGCGGTGAGCGGAGCAAAGGCTCCAGGCTGACACAACGTCGGCTGCATCTGCAAAACGCACGGAGAGACATAATGTCTTTTAGCATTAACACCAATGTCGGCGCGCTTGTCGCCCTGCAAAACCTCTCGTCCATCGACGCCCGTCTGCAAACCACGCAGAACAGAATTTCAACGGGTTACGAGGTTTCCAGCGCGCGTGATGATGGCGCGATCTACGCCATTGCCGAGAACCTTCGGGCCGACGTGAAGGGTTTTGCCGCCGTGCAAAGCTCGCTCGATCGCGGGATTTCCACGGTCGATACTGCGTTGGCTGCCGGCGATTCGATTTCTGATTTGCTCGGTGATCTGAAAGCCAAGGCGCTCGCCGCGTCGGACGCTTCGCTCGATACGTCGTCGCGCGCGGCGTTGAACGAAGACTTTGTTTCGCTGCGTGACCAGATCTCCACGATCGTCACCAATGCCGGCTTCAATGGCGTGAACCTGATCGATGGTTCGGTCACCACGTCGCTGAACGCTTTGGCTAACGTTGATGGCTCCACCATCGCTGTGAACTCTCAGGACTTCAGCCTCGGCGCGACCAGTGGCGTTCTGACGCTCTCGGCGACTGCGGACCTGTCGACGGTGACGGCGGCGACGACGGCGCTTTCGCAATTGGATGCATCGATCGACGCTCTGGGTACGGCTCTGGCTCGTCTGGGTACGGACGCTCGCGCGCTCGACATTCAGCGGAACTTCGTCCAAACACTGAGCGACGAAACCGAAACCGGTATCGGCAACTTGGTCGATGCGGACCTGGCGCGCGAAAGCGCCGAGTTGCAGGCCTTGCAGGTTCAGCAGCAGCTGGCCTCACAGGCTCTGTCAATCGCCAACCAGGCCCCCAACACCATCTTGTCGCTCTTCCGATAAGACCTGGCGGCGGGGACCCTCGCGGTCCCCGCCAGCTTTTTTTCGTGGTTGTAATCGCTCGCGCTCACGCTGTGTCGATCGGCCACGACGAAAGGAGATGGCGAAACGCCAGTCAGATCCATGTCTTCGCAAGTGGAATATTCATCGCTTGGCCCTCTCGCCCAGGCCACAGGATCAGCGCCTTCCAGCGCTGGCGATGCTGGACGCGCTGAGGTCATCCGCACTGACGAGGCTCGCACTGTTGTCGGGGCGACCGGTTCACTCGCCGGCGAAGGGGCTGAGGCCAATTCGGATCGGGCGCAAGAACGCGCTCGCGCGCTTGCTCAGCGTTTGGTCGATGACATCGTCAAGCCGTTCGCCCGCCTCGAGGTGTCCCGGGACGAGGACTCCGGTCGGTTTGTCTACAAGACGATTGACGAACGCACTGGCGAAGTGATCCGCACCTGGCCCGCCGAGCCGGTCGTGCATCTGTTGGGTGCCGCAGAGGCCATCGAAGCCCTGGGGGTTGTTCGCTGCGTCTAGCGGACGCCGCCGCGTCCTTGATTGCGTTTGCGTCTGGCGGCTTTTTCTGCGTCTAGGCGCATTTGGCCGTTGAATTTTTCCATTTCTTAACTCTGGTTGCTGATTTTGCGCTCGACCACGCGCCCACGACGGCAGGGAGAGCACAAAATGAGCATTGGGATCGGCGGCGAACCGCTGTCTGTTGGATTGGGGCGCGTTGCGCCGGGCGCGCCACGCGCGAACGACGTGCAAGACGATGTCGATAAGCGTTCCGCAAGCCTTAAAGCTCCGTCGACCCAGACGGTGACAGTGGCCACTGGTGCGACGACGGATGAGTGGGGGCTAGGGGGCGCCAAACAAAGCCTTGACCGGGCGCTCGGCCTCAGCGATGCGGCCATAGCTGTGGGGCGCGCTGTGGTGGCCCAACTTGAGCAATTGTCAGCGTTCGCCGAAGCTGCGCGCGCTGATGACATCGACGCCGGCGTTCGTGATCAGTTGAACGAAGAGTTTGTCGCGTTGCGCGACGGACTGGCGGGCTTGATCGAGGGCGCTGAGGTTGACGGCGCGAGCTTGCTCGATGGTTCGCTGAGCGTCGGTCTCACTGTGCTCACAGGCGGTGATCAAGACAACACGATCACCATTCAAGCGTTCAACCTGACCTTCTCAGGGCCGATTTTGGGCGACCTTGATGAGGCTGAAGTCAGCACGGCGGACGCTGCTGAGACCGCGCTCGCCGCTGTGCGCGCCAGTTTGGCGGGCGTGCGCGACGTGTTGGCGGGCTTTGAAGCCGACGCCAAGCGGTTGGACACGCAAAACAGTTTCATCACCACGCTGCTTGAGGCGCTGGGTGACGGCGTGGACGGCGAACTGTCGGCCGACGGCGCGCGGTTGGAGGCGCTCAACGCGCAGCAATTGCTCGCCCAGGGGCCGAGCATCGCCAATGCGGCGCCGAGCACCATCCTCACTTTGTTCCGCAGCTAGCGCTTAACCCATCCTTGGCGCTCGGCGGCGCGGTTATTGCTGTTCTTGCCGGAAGTTGCGCATGCGCTCGCGCATGCCCGACATTTGGGTTTGCAGTTCCTCGGCGGTGACCACACCGTCGCCATTGGAGTCGGCCTGTAGGATCCGAGCGGGTTGGCCGAGATATTCATCCAGACTGATCACACCGTCGGTGTTGGCGTCCAGGCGCGCAAACGGGTCCATCTCGGGGGCTTGGCCATTGGCGTTGTCACCGCCATTGCGCCGACGCGCAAAGCGTGGGCGTTCGCCGCCCGCGCCTCCTGCAAAGCCCATCTGGCCAAGATTGGCGCGCAATTGCTCAACTTCGGCTGCATCGATGACGGCGTCGCCATTGGCGTCCGCGGTGGCGAAGGCGTTCAGCCGAGCTTGTTCGATTTCCGCCGCGTCGACCCCGCCATCCTGGTTGAGGTCAAGCCGATTGATCATCTCGGTCAGCCGGTCCTGGCCGAGGGCGGGTGTGGCGATGAGCATGGCGGCGGCGCAAGCCAACACTGTATGGCGCATGAGAGAGTTCCTTCTTTCGTAACCGTCCTCCTGGTTTGTACGGTTACGGCGGGCCAATCCGTCGGCGCGCCCTGCACATCCGCGTTAGGCGTCGGGATTGTCTGGCACGGGAGCGGAGCCTGATGGGCCGACATCCTGCAGCGTTTCACGGCGTGCGCGTTGGAGCGCTTGTTCGGCCGCCGCGGTGACGCCTAGCTCGGCGAATGTGGCCTGGTCGACCTGGCCTGTTTGGGGCAGGCCATTGGCGGCCTGGTAGGCGCGGACAACCGAGGCCGTCATGTTGCCAAAAATGCCATCGGCGCGCAGTTCGGCGCTGAACGGCGGCGCCGAGAGCGCCAGCTGGGCGACGCGCACATCCAGCCCGCGTAGGAGGGGCGACACCACTTGGACGACCCGCTCACCCGGGGGGGGACCGTCGTAAACATCGTGCGGCGTGCCAGAGAGGCTTTGCTCGTTGATTTCTTGGCGGCGCACGATCAGCGGCGTTTGCAGATCCCATGAGCCAGCAGCGATCAGTGTACGGAAGGTATCCATGCGGTAGACCGTGCGGCGCAGGTCAGACCGACTGTGGTTGGCCAGCCAGTCATAGCGGGTGTCGACATAGGCCGCGATCCATTCGCGTTCGCCCACTTGGGAGGGGCG
>CAZADA010000055.1:4392-18834 GCA_964483775.1 uncultured Caulobacterales bacterium | reverse complement strand
CGAGTCTTCCTGTGCCGCGCGGTCGGTTGCGGTGATCGTTACGCCTGAGGCGGTTTCGGGCAGGGGACCAATGGGCCGGTCATTGATCATCAATTGCCAAGGCGATGGCGACTGTCCGTCCACGAACAGGACGTGGCGGTCAACAATCTCAAGCGCGTCCAGTCCTGGATCTTCGTCGAGGATCCCCACCGTTCCGTCATCGGCGTACGACAGGCCATAGCCTAAGGCAAACAGGGGATCGTAACCGTCGTGATGGGGGTTGAGCTTGAATTGATCGGCGCGCTTGGGCCAGCTGAAGGAGAGCCGACCGGTAAAGTCGAACGTTGGGTCGGTCTGGAAAACCATGTCGGCCACGCCGCCGCCTTCGCTCCCGGGCAACCAAGCGGCCACGAAGGCTGTGGAGTCGTTGATCTCGGGGTTGGTCCATAGCGGGCGGCCGGACAGAAAGATCGAGACCACCGGAATGCCGCGGTTCTTGAACGCTTCGAGTTTTTCAACATCAAAGCCCGTCGGCATGAAGTCCAAATGGGTCAGGTCGCCTTGGAACTCAGCGTACGGGTCCTCGCCATACACGGCGATGACGACATCAGCGGCGGCGGTGGATACGCCCTCGGGATCATGGATGACTGTGCCGCCCGCCCTTGAGACGACCTGTTGAATGCCTTCGAGGATGGACTGGCCGTTCGGAAACTCCGAGTTGGGATAGCCTCCGCCTTGCCAGGATAGGGTCCAGCCGCCGGCGGCTTTGGAGATGTCGTCGGCTCCGTCGCCGACGACCAACACGGTGAGTGAGGGATCGAGGGGCAGAAGGTTGCCTTCGTTTTTCAACAGCACCAGCGATTCCCGCACGGCTTGCCGAGCGACCGACCGGTGTTCCGCCGATCCAAGGATGGACTCATCGCCAGCGAAGGGGCGCTGGCTGGGCGGCAGAGCCTCAAAGATGCCCGATGCGACCTTGATGCGCAGAATGCGGCGAACCGCATCATCGAGCCGCTCCATGGGAATGAGGCCGGACTGAACGTCGGCGTATGTGTTCTTCCAAAGCTCCTCCCAGCTATCGGGGGCCATGAACATGTCCACCCCGGCGATGAAGGACTCCGGACAGTCGGTGGCGCTGCACCCGGGGATAAGGCCGTGGCCGTTCCAGTCGCCGACCACGAACCCATTGAAATTCATCCGGCCCTTAAGCACGTCGGTGAGGAGCTCCTTTTGGCCATGCATACGTTGTCCCTGCCATGCGGAAAAACTGGCCATCACGGATTGGGCTCCGGCCGCGATCGCGGTGTCGTAGCCCGCGGCGTGGATGTCACGCAGTTCTTCTTCGGAGATTCTGGCGTCGCCTTGATCGACGCCGTTTTCCGTGCCGCCGTCGCCGACAAAGTGCTTGGCGCTTGGGATGACTTTGTCGGGGCCCATGAAGCCCGGCTCGCCGATCCGACCCTGCAGGCCGAAAACGATGCGCTCGCCGTAGCTGGCGACGATCGCGGGGTCTTCAGAGAAACCCTCATAGGTGCGTCCCCATCGATCGTCCTGGGGGACGGCGAGGGTCGGGGCGAACGTCCAGTCATGGCCTGAGACGCGCAGCTGTTGCGCTGTGACCACCGCGATCTGTTCGATCAAGTCAGGGTTGTTGGCGGCGCCCAGGCCTATGTTGTGGGGAAACACAACGGCGCCGCGCAGGTTGGCGTGGCCATGCACGGCGTCAATACCCCAGATGGTGGGGATGGCGATCTCGACGCCCTCGGGGTCGATCGAGGCCATGAAGTACGCGTCGGCCGCCTCAAGCCAGGTCGCCGCGTCGGCGTATGGCAGGGGACCTGGGGCGGAGTTGCCGCCGCTCAACACGCTGCCGAGCCGGTAACGCTTGACGTCTTCAGGCGTCACCGAGCCGCTGTCGGCTTGAATGATCTGGCCGACCTTTTGTTCCAGCGTCATCTTGGCGAGGATGTCGTCGACCCGGGCTTCGACAGCTGGATCCAAGGGCGGAGTTTGGATTTCCGGCCAGATCTGCGGGCGGATCTCGGCTGGACCGTTCGTCGCGGCCGGGTTGGTGACGCACGACGTCAAACCTGCGCACGCGGCGAGGGCGAGCGCGGACAGGCGGCGGTGATGCATGCCGATCATGGGGAGGGCTCCGGGGATGTTTTGGTTGGCGGGGTGGCGTCCAGATAGCTGGTCAGCCAGAACAGAGCGGCGTTCCAATTGATGGCAACTTCGTTGATCGAGAACGCGGTGTAGTCGTCGGCCCAGCAGCGTTGTGGGGCGCAGGGCGTGATCTGGGCTTTTTCGTAGTCACTGCTGGGATAGCCTGCGTTGGGCCCTCCCGACAGGGCGCCCGGTGCGGCGATGGGGAATGCGGGGTCGGCGCCCGCGGCCCAAAACCGGTGATGAACGAATTTGACCTGACGCGTCCCAAAGCCGGCGACATAGGATTGATCCAGTGGATTGCGCCCCAGCAGGTAGTCCATGATGGCGACCAAGGTGTTGCGGTAGGTGTCGGAGCCGGTGAGATCGTAGGCGTAGCCCAACGGGATCGCACGCGAGGCGACATCGCCGTTTGAGCCCCACCGATACCCGTCGGGCGGCATGGGCGCGCCATACCCGTCAGCCTGGAAATCTTCGACATACCGATCGGCGGCGGCGATGAGGGTGCTTGCGGCGCGATCGATCTGTTCGTCGGAGAACGTATTGGGGGCGGACAGCACCGTCGCTGCGATCAACAAGTCCGTGTCGGGCCAGGAGATGTCTCTGAGCGCGTTGTTGTCCCGGCGGGCGAGCCATACTGCGCCTGGCGTGTGGGCGAGCCCTTCGAGGTAGGCCGTGTCTCCCGTTGTGGCGTAGAGCTCGAACGCGGCCCAAGCAAACTCGTCCGAGACGTCGAGATCGCCGTACGCGCCGCCGCCGTCGAAAATGTTGTAAGCGTAGATCTCAGGGTTGCGCGTGGCGGCCTCATAACCGCGCACGGCCGCGTCCAGGCACTGATCGGCGAACGCATCGTCGAGGTCCCGCCACAGGCGGGCGCACTGGGCCGACACGGCGACCAGGTTGAGCGTCGCCGCCGTGGATGGGGGCATGAGGAAGCGCTCGGCGCGGTCATCTTCGGGCAGCAGGGGCAAGGGCGGCCAAGCGGCGGCTTGGACCTTATGGTGCGCCATTCCCGAGGCGTCGACGCGCGTGAGCTCTAGGCTTTGACCATCGTCGATGGACTGACGTCCCACGGGAAGGTTCATAACGGCGCCGTCGGGCGCCTGCATCGCCATGAGAAACTCGACCTGCCAGCGCGCTTCGTCGAGGATGTCGGGGATTCCATTGCCGGCCTCCGGCATTTTCGCACGCCCATCGCCCCATCCGTTGACGTCGGCGCCGCCGCGTTGGCGCATGCGCTCGGCCGCGTTTTGGAGCATCCAGGCCGAGATGCCCCCGTTGACGACGTACTTTCCGTGGTCGCCGGCGTCGTACCAACCTCCGGTTACGTCGAGCACATAGTCACAGCCAGACCATTGGAGCCCGGTGAGGTCTTCGTCGGCGAAACAGGTCGCCCTTTCATGGGGGTGACCCGCCGCCCGCGACCATTGAGGTCCTGGCGCATAAGCGGCCTCAATCGGCGCGCCGGCGCGGTTGAGGTAAAAGTATCCCAACGCCCGTTCGGCAATGTCGCCATAGGGAGCCGAGCGGACGTCGAAACGCTGGGTGGTTTGGTTGTCGATTATCAGCGTGTAGCCTTCGCCGGCTTCAAGGGGCGGCGCGATGGTCAAGGTGTGGACATGATCGCCGCTGGCTGGGCTGTGTCCGAAGACCATGGTCGCGCCGCGGCGCACCTGTTGGCCATCGCTGGAGTTGACCCGCCAAGACAGAGGCCTGTCCGCCGGGGTCACGATGGTGGCGGACTGGGCGGCATCCGCCTCAAAACCGGTCTGGTTCATCCTAATGATCGGCGCCGTGGGTGTTGCGCCTGGCGGTGACGCGCAGCCCGTCATGACGAGCGCTTGGGACAGTCCCAGGGCGACCAGTGGGATGATCCGCATTTGCTTGTCTCCAGCCCCCAAGGCGAGATGGCCGTCTAGGGGCCATGCCAAACCGATCAGGGGAGCGCTGCAACCCCAAAAGTGTCACCGGGATGCAACGAACTCACCACCGATGCTCACCACATTCAAAACACAATTGACAACGTAAGACAAGTTCGATTTGACTGGTGAGTACAGTGTGATCAGCACGCCGGAGACGCGTGTTTCTGAGGGAGGACAGTCAGATGACACACAACGAGAATCCGGAGGTTTGGGGATGCCGACGGGCCGTTCGGCTGATGCTGTCAGCCTCATGCCTGGCGATGACGATGGGGGCGCTGGCCGGGGCGGCGTCGGCCCAAGAGGCCACCGAGGAGAATGAAGAGCAAGAGCCCGACGATCGGGTCGTCGTGACCGGTCTTCGCGGCTCCATCGCCACGTCTCAGGACATCAAACAAAACTCCGGCGTGATTGTTGACGCGATTACGGCTCTGGACATCGGCGCGCTGCCTGATCGGTCCGTGTCTGAGGCGCTTCAGAGAGTTCCTGGTGTCGTCGTCGAGCGTTTCGCCGGCCCTGAAGACCCAGACCACTTCGCCATTGAAGGCTCAGGCGTGATTGTGCGCGGCTTACCGTTTGTGCGCTCTGAATTGAATGGGCGCGACGTGTTCGCCGCCAACTCGTCGGGCGTGCTTGGTTTTGAAGATGTGTCGCCGGAATTGTTGGGCGGGGTTGAGGTCTTCAAGAACCAGTCGGCGGACATGATCGAGGGCGGCATTGCTGGGTCGGTGAACCTTGTCACGCGTAAACCCTTCGACAGCGATGATCGGGTGTTGGCTTTTTCGGTCGAGGCGACTTATTCCGACTTCGCCGAGGAGACCACGCCGGCCTATTCGGGATTGTGGTCTGACCAGTGGGAAACGAATTTTGGGCGCCTTGGCCTGCTCGCCAGCTACGCCAACTCGGAACTCAAATCGCGGGCCGACACGCCGCAGGCCGCCGATTTTAGGGAACGTACAGATATTCTGCTTGGTGAGACGGTCTACTTGCCGACGGGCGGGGGGATCCGCACGCAGCAGTTTGATCGCGAACGCGAGGCGATTGGCCTTGCCGCCCAATGGGAAAGCCCGGACCGAACCTGGGAAGCCACGGCGCAGTTCCTGCGCTCGGATGCGGTGTTGGCCTGGGGCGAGAACGTCCTGGAATCGAGCATTGACGACGACCCAGCCGCCGAGTTGCTGGGAGACGACTTCGAGTTCGGCAGCGATGGCGTGCTGAGCCGCGGCGTTATCACCGAGAACGTCGGTTGGCGTGGGAACGACAATACGTTGCCGCTCAATGGCATTCGTCAGCTGGCGCTGGTGCGCGAGCGCTATGAGAACGATGTCACGACAGATTTCGGTGTGAACGTAAAGTGGACGCCGAACGACAAGTGGTCGTTTAACTTTGATGGCCAGTACATCGAATCGGAAACGGAAGTGTTCGATGTGACCGTCCACGGCTCGTTCTTTGCCGCTACGGGGCTGGAGTTTGGCAGCGAGAGCCTTAACTTTACCTACGTCGTTCCCGAGGGCGAGGAAGCTAACTATTTCCAAGATCCTGCGGAGTATTACTGGCGTTCGGCGATGGATCACGCCCAGGATTCGACGGCGGAGTCGGTCGCGTTCCAAGCTGATGCTGAATACAATTTTGACGGGACCGGGTTCTTGCAATCAGTCCGGTTTGGCGCTCGCTACTCGGATCGTGATAGCAATTTGCGCTACTCGACGTTCAATTGGGGCAATGTCTCCGAGATCTGGACGGGCAGCGAGAACAATCTTTTGACGCTCGAAGAAGCCAATGTGCTGTCTCCAGGGCTCTTCCAGCCCTTCGATTTCGACAACTACCTGCGCGGTACGCCGCCGGTTACCGGCATTCCGATGTATTCGGGTCCCCTGGCTCAGAACTACACTGGCTTTGTCGACACGATTACGCCAATCCTGGCGGCGCAAGGTTCGTTCTACACGCCGCTTGGCGCACGGGGCGGAGTTGTGGATGGGACGCTGTTCACGCCTGATGAAATCGTCGACATTCAGCAGGAAACCATGGCGATCTACGGCCGCGCCGACTTCGCCTTCGACGGCGCCATGGGCCCAGGCACGACCATCGACGGCAATATTGGCGTGCGCTACGTTGAGACTGACGTCACGACGCTCGGGCAGACGCGCATTCCTTCTGTTTCAGAAGAATTCCAAGTTGCTGATCTCGTGGCCTTTTGCGCCACGCCCCCAACGATGGAAGAGGGACTTCCCGATGTCTGCGCCTTGTCTGACGCAGAGCTAACGGAAATTCAGACCTTCTTTGGCGATACCTCGACGACCATTGACCAGTCTTTTGATAACTCATACGAACATCTTTTGCCGAGCTTGAATGTGCGTTTCGATTTTGGTCGAGGGCGGCAGGCGCGGATTGGTGTCTCACAGGCCATTGTGCGGCCGCAGGCGTTCGATTTGAGGTCAGGCGGCGATATCGGGGAATTTGGGGGCGAGCCGGGCTCCTTTGACGGTCTGCAATTGGAAACGGGCAACCCGTTCCTCGAGCCGATTGAGGCCACACAGTTTGACCTGACCTATGAGTGGTATTTCAACGATACCGGCTCGATCACCGTTGCGGCCTTCTGGAAGGATTTGGAGAACTTCTGGATCGGGTCAGCCGGAAACCCTGGACAACCCGTCACGGGCGGCGGCACTCAGGTGGAGACGTTCAGCAATAATGGCGTCGACTTTGACGTGTCTCGCCGCACCATTGTCAATTCTGACGATAGCGCAACGCTGAACGGATTTGAGCTGGCCTACAACCAGTTCTACGACTTCCTTCCCGAGCCGTTTGACGGGCTTGGGATCCAGGCGAACTTCACATGGATCGACGCGGACGGATTGGGCGATCTCGATGAGACGATCCAGGGGCGTTTCGCTCGTGACACCACCGCCTTCCCAAGGGTTTCGGAGACCCAGTACAACCTGATCGGCTTGTATGAAAAGGGGCCGATACAGGCCCGGCTGGCCTGGAACTGGCGAGACGATTTCTTGTTGACCAAGAACGACGTGATTTTCCCATTTGCGTCGATCTATCAAGAAGCGACCGGGCAACTGGATGCGTCGTTCTTCTACGACATCAACGACAACTTCACGATCGGCTTCCAAGGCGTGAATTTGCTGAACGACATCACCGAAACGACCCAGTCGATCAACGAGGATGGGCTGCGCGCCCCGCGGTCGTTCAACCAAAACGACCGTCGGTACTCCCTTATCCTGAGGGGAACGTTCTAGGCGTCTTCGTCGGCCAGGACCGTCCCTAAGGTCCTCCTCCCGCCGCTAGGGCCGCTGGGGCCGACGCCAGGGCCGGGCAACTGTGACCGTTGTCCGGCCATTTTTCGAATGGAGAGCGCCCGTGTTTCGCATGCGTCGCATCGTTGGCGGTCCAGCCGCACTGTTGGTGTTCATCGGCTTGGTTGGCTGTGCAGCGCCCCATCACGGGAGGCCGGCGGCTCCTGAACAGGGGTGGAGCCCTCGGGTGGAGGCGCTGCTGGCCGCCATGAGCCAGGAGGAGAAACTCGGACAATTGGTGCAGGCCGCTGGGGGGCGAAGCAAATCCCTGAACTCCAGGCTGACGCCTGATGAGTTGGCGCGTGTGCGCCGCGGGGATGTGGGGTCCTATCTGCATGTGGCGGGCGCTGAGCCTTTGGCGGAATTGCAACGCGTCGCCGTTGAGGAAAGCCCCCACGGCATTCCGCTCTTGTTCGCCATGGATGTTGTTCACGGATACCGCACGATTTTCCCCGTGCCGATCGGCATGGCCAGCACGTGGGATCCTGCCGACTGGGAGCGGGCGGCGCGGATCTCGGCCGTTGAAGCGACGGCGTCAGGTCTGCACTGGACATTCGCGCCGATGATCGACATTGCACGCGACGCAAGGTGGGGCCGGATCGTCGAGGGGGCTGGGGGCGACCCGTATCTGGGCGGAGTGATGGCCGCAGCTCAAGTGCGCGGTTACCAGTCTGATGATCTTGGAGCTGACGACACCATGCTCGCGGGGGCGAAGCATTTTGGCGCCTATGGCGCGGCGTTGGGCGGGCGCGACTACGGGGCTGCTGATATCTCAGAGCGTGGGCTGCATGAGGTCTATTTGCCGCCGTTTTACGCTGCGCTTGTTGCTGGCTCGGGCAGCTATATGACCGCGTTCAACGATGTGGCGGGTGTTCCCACAACCGGCAATGAAGCGCTGATTGACGGCGTGCTTCGCGACCAATGGGGTTTTGACGGCATGGTGGTGTCTGATTGGAACGCCATAGCCGAGCTGATGAACCATGGCGTGGCGGCCACCCGCGCTGAGGCGGGCGCTCTGGCGTTACGGGCCGGCGTCGATATGGACATGACGAGCGGTATCTTTGGCGGCGAGCTGGGCGATGCGATCGCGGCGGATCCGTCCTTGCAAGCGGATCTCGACTGGGCCGTGGGCCGGATCCTGACGACAAAAGAGCGGCTGGGTTTGTTCGATACGCCGATGGCCTATCACGATGTGGATCGGGAAGCCGCAGCGATCCTGACGCCGGAGAACCGGCGGGCGGCGCGGGAGATCGCGACGCGCAGCATTGTGGTGCTGAAGAATGAGGGCGCGGCGTTGCCGCTTTCGGGTTCCCAGCCCCAACGCATCGCGGTGGTGGGGCAGCTGGCCGAAGACGCCTCGACCCAGCTGGGGTCCTGGCGTGCGCAAGGCCAAGCTGAGGATGTCGTCTCGATCCTCGACGGCATCCGTGATGCGGCGCCGCGCGGCAGCACGGTGCGTTATGTCGCCGGCGCCGATACGCAAGCTGCGACGCCCGCCGGTTTGTCCGCGGCGGCCGGCCTGGCGCGCGAGAGCGATGTGGTCGTCCTGGTGATTGGCGAAGACTTTGATTTGTCGGGCGAAGCGCGGTCTCGCTCGGACATATCGTTGCCTGCAAGCCAGGCGGCGCTGGCTGAGGCGGTGTTCGAGGTCGGGACGCCGGTAATTGTTGTTTTGGTCACCGGCCGTCCCTTGGCGATCCCCGAGGTCGACGCCCAGGCCGAGGCGATCGTGAACACGTGGATGCTGGGCGTGGAGGCTGGCCCCGCGCTGGCTGACGTCTTGTTTGGTGAGGTTTCGCCGGCGGGACGGCTGCCCATCAGCTTTCCGCGCGCAACCGGGCAGTCGCCGATGGTGTACAGTGAGTTGCCCAGTGGCCGGCCGGCTGACCCTGACCTGTCCAAGGACACCAACCGGTACATCGATCAACCGATCACGGCGCTTTATCCGTTTGGCCATGGCTTGTCCTATGCGGTTTTTGACTATGCAGAGCCCGCCATCTCCGCGCGCCGCGTGAGGCCCGATGAGCTGTTTTCGATCTCGGTGGCGGTGGCGAACACCAGCTCGCGCGATGGCGACGAAGTTGTTCAGCTCTACATGCGCGACCCGGTCGCCTCGGTGTCGCGACCCAAGCTTGAGCTTCGCGGCTTTGCGCGCGTTGCGATCCCCGCCGGTGAAACGCGCACGATCACCTTCACCCTCACGCCGCAACAGGCCGCGATCTATCTGGACGACGGCGACTGGGCGATTGAAGCGGGGCGGTTGGAGTTTTTTGTCGGCGCGTCATCGGCCGACTTGCGGGGGAGCGTCTCGGTTGAGGTGTCAGCAGCGGCCGCGTCATCGACGCCGGCGGCCGCCATTCCAACCCGGGTGTCGGTCCAATGATCACCCGGCGAACAGCGCTGGCGGGCATCGCGTCGACCGCGGGGCTGTGGGGGTGTGCGTTACGGCATGAGGCGCTTGCGACGCGGTCGGACATCGAAGTGTTCGATACGCAGGCGCACGGGCTGTTTCCCCAAGATGCAAGGCTGGAGACCATCGCCACGGGCTATGTTTGGTGCGAGGGGCCGACGTGGGACACCGACCGCAACGCGCTCTATTTCACCGACGTTCCAGGAAACACCGCCTATCGATGGCGGCGGGGCCAGGGCGTTGATGTGCTGTTGCAGCCATCGGGCGCGGCTGTGGCGGAGGGGTTTCGCGAGCCTGGCGCCAATGGCTTGTGGCACGCGCGCGATGGGCGATTGATCGTGTGCAATCATGGCCTTCGCCGGGTGGAGGCGATTGACCTTGCGACCACGTCCCGGGCGAGCCTGGTCGACCATTTTGAAGGACGCCGGTTCAACAGCCCCAATGATGTGGTCGAGGCCGCCGATGGCGCGCTCTACTTTACCGACCCGCCCTACGGCCTGACAGGCCTCAACGACTCCCCGCTCAAGGAGATGGCCGTTAACGGCGTGTATCGGCTTAGCCCCACGGGCGATGTGCGCCGCTTGGTCTCCGACATGACGTTTCCCAACGGGATTGCGCTGTCGCCTGATGGACGGCGTCTGTATGTCAGCCAGTCGGATCCGGCCGCGCCGGAAATCCGGGTGTTTCACCTGGACTCCCGCGGCGGGGTCTTAGTGGGATCCACGTTTTTCGACGCGGCTCCGCTGATGGGTGACGACGCGCCCGGATTGCCGGACGGCATGGCGGTCTGTCGGTCGGGCCATGTGTTCGCCACCGGCCCTGGCGGCGTGTTGCTTCTTTCGCCCGACGGACGTTTGCTGGGCCGCATTCGCACAGGACGGGCCACCGCCAATTGCGCCTTTGGCGAGGACGGGCGGACGCTGTTCATCACGGCCAATGACCGCGTCTTTCGGATCCCAACGCTGATGACAGGCGTGCAGTGGAGCTGATCGCGGAAAACCGCGCGGTGATCGCAACATTAGCCGGGGTCCTTGCGCTGTTGGTGCTGGTGCTTCGCGCCAAGCTGAATGCGTTCGTGGCGTTGATGACGATCGCCATTTTGTGTGCGCTCGCCGCGGGCCTCGCGCCCGGCCAGGCCTATGAAACGGTCATCAGCGGGATGGGCGGGACGCTGGGGTTCATTGCGCCCGTGATTGGCCTGGGGGCCGTGTTCGGCGTGCTGCTTGAGTGCAGCGGCGCCATCACAAGTCTGGCGCGCGCCACTGCGCGTTCGGGCGGCGCGAACCGGCAGAGCTGGATGATGGGCGGACTCGGCCTGACGGCGGCGACGCCGGTCTTTTTCGATGTGGCTTTGATCGTCTTCATGCCATTCGTTCGAGGACTGGCGGCGCGCGCCGGCCGCGCCACGCTGTTCTTTGGGCTGCCGCTGTGTGCGGGCCTTGCTGCAGGGCACGCCTTCATACCGCCAACGCCTGGACCGATCGCCATCGCTGAGCTGATTGGCGCTGACCTGGGTTGGGTGATCATCTTTGGGATCGGCATTGGCGCCGTGAGCGTGGCGCTCGCAGGTCCAATTCTGGTTTGGGTCTTGGAGCGCTGGCGCGCGCTTCCGGCCGGCGCCACAGCGGAGCCTTCGCCGCGCGAGGTTGGACCGGCGCTCGACGAGGCGGCTGGCGTTTCTTTTCCCGTGGCGGCGGGGCTGATCGCTTTGCCCCTGGCGCTCATCCTGATCGGGACGTTGGCGGGAAGCTTTCTTCAGCCTGGCTTCGTGCGAGACATTGCCGCCGTCATTGGCCATCCGTTTGCCGCGCTGATTATTGCGTGCGGCGCTGTGTACGCGGTGGTGCGGCCGCGGGACGAGGCGGGCAAGGCGCGCGTGCGCGGTGGGTTGGCGCGCGCGTTTGAGCCGACGGGCGCGGTGATCTTGGTGACCGGCGCTGGCGGAGCGTTCAAGCAAGTGTTGGTCGATACTGGCGCGGGTGCGGACCTTGCGACGATGGTTTTGACGTTTGGGCTCACGCCTTTGTTGGCTGGGTTCGTGCTGGCTCTGTTGGTCCGGGTCGCGCAGGGCAGCGCGACGGTGGCGATGATCACCGCAGCAGGGCTCGCCGCGCCGATCGTGGCGGCCGCTGACCCGACCCAGGCCCAGCTTGGCCTGATCACCATCGCCATCGCCGCCGGGGCGACGGGCTTCTGGCATGTGAACGACTCTGGGTTTTGGCTGGTGAACCGACTATTCGGTTTGTCAGAAGCGGAGACTTTAAGAACCTGGACATTGTCCACGACCATCATCGCCGTGACAGGCCTGGTGATGGCTTGCTTGGTCTACGTGATCATGTAGGAGGCGGGCCGTTGTCCAAGCCGGTTGAACGAATGGGCGTTCGAAAACTTGGCATGCTAGCGGGATACGGCGTTGGCGATTTCGGCCTCAACATTTATTGGAATTCGCTCTCGATCTGGCTGGTGTTTTGGTACACCGATGTTGTCGGCATCGCGCCGGAAACAGCGGGTTTGATCTTCTTAATTGGCACGATCTGGGATGCGTTCTCAGATCCCTTTGTCGCTGGACTTGCTGAGCGCGTGCGAACCCGCCACGGCACGTACAGGCCGTTTCTGCTGTGGGGCGGACCGGTGCTGGGCGGCGCTGCGGTGCTGCTGTTCTGGGCGCCGCCGCTGACGGGCCCGTCGCTCATTGCAGCGCTGATTGTCGCCACGATCGTGTTTCGCACCGCCTACACGCTGGTGGCGATCCCTTATGCGGCGCTGTCGTCACGGTTGACCTATGACAGCGTGGAGCGCACCGAACTGTCGGGCGTGCGCATGTTTTGCGCGTTCGGCGGCTTGTTGGTGGTGTCGCTGTTGTTCCCGCCATTGGCGCGGTGGTTCAGCGGCGGGGAAACCTACACCGCGTCTGGGTTCCAATCGGTCATTGTCGTGGGCTCGATCGTTGCGACGGGCGCATTGGTTGCGTGTTTTCTTGCGACACGTGAGCGGCCATTGCCCTCAGGCGGCGGGGCGGCTGGCGCTGATCCACAATCAAGTTTGTGGCGGAGGCTTCGAGACAACAAGGCGCTGTTGCTCTTGTTGGCCGTGATATTTTTGCAAACGGGCGCCAATGCATCACTGATGATTTCGATGGTTTACTTTATCGAGGCGAACAAAGCGGTGTTCGTTTCCAAAGAAATCATACTCACCTCGTTTGCGGTCTCGATCATGGTTGGCGTTCCGGCTTGGACATTATTCATCCGGTGGGCGGGTAAGAAACGATCTTGGTGTTTGTCCTCCGCCGCGGTCGGCATGATTGGTCTGCACATGTTGGTGTTTGGTCCAGTGATGATTTCTGGCGTCCCGTTGCAGATCGTTTGTTTTGGGTTGTGCTTTGGCGCCTTTGCCGTGTTGCTCTGGTCGTTCATTCCTGATGCGGTTGAGTATGGGCAAATCAAGTCAGGGCGGCGTTCGGAGGGGCTGGTGTTTGGCTCTGTGCTGGTTGCGCAAAAGATCTCGGGGGGCGTTATGGGGGTCTTGGTCACCCAGGTGTTGTCTGGTGTGGGCTATGACGCGGACCTGGCTGTGCAAGCGGAGGGTGTGGGGCAGGGGCTTGTCGTCTTCCTGTCGGTCTGTCCTGCACTCTTACTGGCGCTATCGACTGTGCCTGTTTGTCTTTTGCCGCTTAATCGGCGTATTCACTCCGAGATTGTTGACAGGTTGACGCGTAGTGCCGAGGCCGACGGGCAGCGAGGCGAACAATGGTAAAGATGATTGACGTCGCTCGCCATGCGGGGGTGTCCGTCAAAACCGTCTCTCGTGTTCTCAACAACGAGCCGCATGTTCAGGACGCAATGCGCACCAAGGTGCGCAAGGCGGTCCGCGAGCTGGGATACGTGCCAAGCGCGTCGGCCCGCAGCCTGCGATCCCGGCGCAGCTATCGGATCCACGTCGTCAGCCATTCTCTCAATTCGGGGTTCGTTCACGCCATCCAGTTTGGCGCGCTCTATGCCTGCCAGATGGCGGGTTACAGCATGACCGTGTCCATGCTGGATCTTGCGGACGCAAAGAACGATCAGTTCTTGGCGACGTGGTGTGAAAACTTGACGCGGGACGGGAAGCCCGACGGCGTGATCCTCGTCCCTCCGCTGTCAGACGACGCCGTGGTGAACGCGGCCGTTGCGGACATGGGAATCGCCATTGTTCGGATCGGACCCAACGACATTGCAGACACCAATGCGACGGTGTTGATCGACGACCACGCGGCGGCTCGGGATGCGACCCAACATCTCATCGACCTTGGGCACACGCGCATTGGATTTGTTCGGGGCAAAGAGGATCAAGGCGCCACTCATGAGCGCTTCCGCGGGTACTGTGACGCGTTGCGCGACGCCGGCGTCGAGCCTGACCCAAGCCTGGTGCAGCCGGGTCTGTTTGACTTTGAGACCGGCCTGGCGGCGGGGAACGCGTTTTTGGAGATGGCCGACCCGCCGACCGCCGTGTTCGCGGCCAATGACGATATGGCGGCGGGCGTGTTGGTCGCTGCGCATCGCCACCAGGTTGGCGTGCCGAGCGGGTTGTCGATTGTTGGCTTCGATGATTCCGAGATCGCGAAAAAAATGTGGCCGGCGCTGCCGACAGTGCGACACGTTTACGCGTCGGACGATGATCCGTTTCC
>CAZADA010000055.1:0-4382 GCA_964483775.1 uncultured Caulobacterales bacterium | reverse complement strand
CGACAGTGCGCCAGCCCCTGCAAGGATTCGGTGCGCGGGCGATGGAGGTGTTAACCCAAATGCTCGGGCGCAATGGCGGGCGCGAAACGGGCTTCATTGAGAACTTGCCCTACGAAATGGTGCTGCGTCAGTCTACCGGGCCCGCGCCATCTCGCGACCGGGGGCGCGCCGCTGCTCGAGGGGATTTGACAACGTAGGTCAAGTTCGCCTTAATTCTGGTGAGTTAGGGCCCGCACACCAGGAAATACGGGCGATTTCCCGGGGTTTTGGACCGATGCAACAGCGCCCTTACCGCCGAATTGTCGTACTGGGAGGCGGCACGTCCGGCTGGATGAGCGCCACGGGCGTCATCAGCCTGTTGGGACGGGCTGGGGTGAGCGTCACACTCGTGGAGTCCGAAGCCATCGGCATTATCGGTGTGGGCGAAGCCACGCTGCCCCATCTTCGTTTTTTCAACCAGACCCTTGGTATCGACGAAATGGACTTCATGGCCGCGACAAGCGCCACGGTGAAGTTGGGGATCGAATTTGTCGACTGGGCGCGCAAGGGCGATAGCTACATCCACCCGTTCGGCGACTACGGGATGGCCAATGACGGCATCGGGTTCCACCATTTTTGGCGGAAGTTTGCAGCCCGGTCCGAGCCGATTTGCGACTACTCATTGCCGGTTGTCGCGGCGAGGCTTGGGCGGTTCGCCCCGCCATCTGCAGACGCGCGCTCGGTGCTCTCGACCTATCGGTTCGCGTATCAACTCGACGCCACCGCCTATGCGCCTTACCTGCGCGCTCTTGGTGAAGATCGCGGCGTTAAGCGGATCGAGGGCCGGGTTGTTGAGGCGCGTCTGGGCAACAACGGCGATATTGAGCGCATCATTTTGGAGGACGGACGCGAAGTTGAGGGCGACCTGTTCATTGATTGCTCGGGCTTTCGCGGCGTTCTGATCGAACAGGCGCTCCATACGGGCTATGAGGATTGGAGCCACTGGCTGCCATGCGATCGCGCCGTCGCTGCGCCATGTCGGAGCGCTGGACCGATGACGCCGTACACGCGGGCCACGGCGCGTGAGGCCGGCTGGCAATGGCGCATTCCGCTACAGCACAGAACCGGGAACGGTCATGTCTATGCGAGCGGCTTTTTGGAAGACCGGGCGGCTGAAGATCGTTTGGTGCAGTCGTTGGAAGGAGAGTTGTTGGCCGACCCGCGCTTGCTGCGGTTCGTGACGGGCAAACGGCGCGCGCTCTGGAACAAGAACTGTGTCGCGGTGGGCCTGGCGGGCGGCTTTTTGGAGCCGCTGGAGTCCACCAGCATCTACCTTGTGCAACAAGGGATCACCTATCTGGTCGAGCTCATGCAGGGCGCTGGCGACGTTGGGGTTGCACGGGCCGAGTACAATCGAATGATGGACCTGGAGTTTGAGCGCATCCGCGATTTCCTGGTGCTGCACTATGTGGCCACCGAGCGCGAGGACACGCCCTTCTGGCGGCATATGCGCGCGATGGCGTTGCCAGGCTCGCTGGCCGACAAGATGGAGTTGTTCAGGGCGAGCGGGCAGGTCCAGACCTATGATCATGGCTTGTTTCTCGAGCCCAGCTGGTTGGCCGTGTATCTGGGCCAGCGTGTTGTGCCGGGTGATTATGATCCGCGCGTTGACCAATTTCCTGACGAGGAGGTCGAGCGCAACCTGGCGGGCCTGCGGGACCACATACGCTCAGCCGCGGAACGTTTGCCGGCTCACGCCGATTGGATCGCGCAAAACTGCCCAGCGGGCGGGCGTGTGCTGTCATGAGCGGTGAGCTCGGGTCGGTTGTCATCCGGGGCGAGCCGATTTCCGCCTGGCTGGCGGCGTGCGCGGTGGTGCGCTTTGCCGGTTTGGACGCGGCGCGGGTGCACGTTCAGCCGCACGGCGCGGTGTCGCCGGACGAGGTGTTCGTTCGCCCCGAAATGTCGCGATTGCACCGCAGTCTTGGCCTGAATGCAGCGCAGTTGCCGGGCGCGAAGCCCGCGGCCGCGTGGCGCTTTGGGGGCAAGCAGGTCCCGCTTTCGCCGTTTGGCGCGCCGCTCGGCGGGGCTGCGTTTGTCAATGTGTGGTCGCGCGCCCGCGCGTCTGAGGATCTCAGTGATTTGTGGGCGTTCAACGCCATGCAGCCGGTTGCGGGCTGCTACCGGGTCCCGTCTGGCGTCTACGCTCAGGCGGTGGAAGGGATTGCGCGCAGGGCGGGGGTGCAAGCGTGCGAGCCATCATCAATCTCCGACGTCGGACTGGTCATCGAGGCGGGAGCCAGCGAACGGCCCGTGGGCGAACAGGCGCCATGTCGAAAGATCGGATTGACCGCCCTTGCGTGTCCCGAGCTCGATGAGCTCAAACTGCTTTCGCTGGACCTGTGCCTTCGCGTTTTGATCGCCACATGGCCGCGGCGTGGGGGCGGGGGGCGCGAAGAGGGCGAATATGATCGGCGCATCGCCAGCATCACAGCCGTTGTTCAGGACATGCGCGGATTGGTGGTTGGCGGCGCTCCGAACCGTCACGCGCTCGCGCACCGTCGACGGGTTTGGACTGAGTTGGGCAGGATTGTCCCGGTCGATGACGACCCGTTCATTTCGGCTGAGTGGATCGCGGCCTTGCTGCACGCTGGCGATGAACCGGTGGGGTATCCGCTGATCGTCGACGCGATCCCCATGGATGATGTTCGCCGTCATGTGCACGCACAATTGGCTCAGGAGGCGTCGGTTGGCTGAGCGCATAAGCAAGATTGTCATTGTCGGCGGGGGGACGGCGGGTTGGATGACCGCGGCGGCGTTGTCGCGGTATCTTCCCCCAGACCAAACGCAAATCGTGCTGATCGAGTCCGAGGACATCGGGACCATCGGCGTTGGCGAGGCGACAATACCGCAGATCGCGACGTTCAATCGGATGCTCGGCATCGATGAAAACGATTTTGTGCGCGAGACCCAGGGCACGTTTAAGCTTGGGATTGAGTTTCGCGACTGGGGCCGGATCGGTGATCGATACTTCCACCCCTTCGGTGAATACGGCTTTGATCTTGAGGGGACGGAGTTCCATCACTTTTGGCGCCGGGACAACGGCGCTGGAGAGACCCACAGCCTTAACAGCTACAGCCTCAACGCTTCGGCGGCGTATGCGGGGCGGTTCGTTCGTCCCGATGGCGACCCCAGGTCTGTGCTGTCGAAAATGGGCTATGCGTTTCACTTCGATGCAACGCTTTATGCGGGGTATCTGAGCCGGTTCGCGCAGGCGCGCGGTGTGAAGCGGATCGAGGGCAAGGTGGTGCAGGTGCGCCAGGTCGCCGACACCGGGTTCATCGAGCGCGTCCAGCTTGAAGACGGGCGCGAGTTTGATGGCCAGCTGTTCATCGACTGCACGGGGTTCTACGGGCTTTTGATCGAGCAGACGCTTCAAGCCGGATACCAAGATTGGCGGCGCTGGTTGCCGATGGATCGCGCTGTGGCGCTGCCCTGCGAGAGCGTTGAAGCGCCGAGGCCCTACACCATCGCGACCGCCAGGGACGCGGGCTGGACATGGCGCATTCCGCTGCAGCACCGCGTGGGGAACGGCCATGTCTATTGCAGTGAGCATCTGGATGCGGACGCGGCGTTGGAGACGCTCCTTCAGGCGCTCGATGGCGCACCGTTGGCCGAGCCGCGCCATTTGCGCTTTGTCACTGGGCGTCGCGAGAAGCTGTGGGTGAACAACTGCGTGGCCATTGGGTTGTCCGCCGGCTTTTTGGAGCCGCTGGAGTCGACGTCAATCCATATGATCCAATCGGGCGTCGCCAAACTGCTGGCCTTGTTTCCCGACACGGCGTTCAACCCGGTTGAACGCGACGAGTACAATCGTCTGCTGAGCGTGAGTTTCCAACATATCCGCGACTTTATCATCCTGCACTATGTGGCCAGTGACCGGACCGACACGCCGTTTTGGCGGCGGATGAAGACCATCGATGTGCCCGAAACGCTGCAGCGGAAGATGGCGCTGATGGAGGCGAGCGGTCGTTTCTTTCGATACGATGATGAGCTGTTTTGCGTCACCAGCTGGCAGGCGGTCATGGACGGGCAGGGGCGCGGGCCCCGAGGCTCCAACCCTATGGCCGACACGCTCAGCGACTCCAATGTGTCCCAGAGCCTCGCCAATATGCGTGGTCTGGTGGCGAAGACGGTGTCGGCGATGCCCGGTCACCAAGAGTTTATCGATCGTTTCTGCAAAGGCGCCCCTGCCAGCCACAGTGAGCCCGCGTCGTGAATCCCCAAGCGATCACCAAGATTGTCATTGTCGGAGGCGGTACGGCCGGCTGGATGAGCGCGGCGGCGCTGGCGCATTTGCTCGACGCGCGGCGGATCTCGATCACGCTTGTCGAAAGCGAAGC
>CAZADA010000054.1:0-18973 GCA_964483775.1 uncultured Caulobacterales bacterium | reverse complement strand
TCACGTACCAACGGTCTAGTTCTATCTACAAACAATACTCCATATAGATCAGCGCCGCCTTCGAGGCGCCGTAGGCTGAAGCGGTGGGCATCCCGCCAAATCCCGTCGCCGACGACACGATGGCGATATGGCCCCGCCGGCGTGAACACAAACGCGGGCTGAGCGCGGTCAGACACGCCGCGGTGCCCAGCACGTTGACATCAAACGTACTTTTAAAGCGGGCAAAGTCGGGCGCCTCGGCCTTCACAGGCAAATAGATACCGGCGTTCAACACGCCAAGCGCAATCGGTCCCAAGCGCTCTTCGATGTTCGCCACAGCCTCGCCAACCCCTTGGGGGTCGGACACATCAGCGGGAAACGCGTGGACCTTGCCGTCGGTCGCCTCGCCCAAGGCGGCCAGTTTGTCCGCCGATCGCGCCGTGGCCGCCACCGTCCAGCCCTGACTGGCCAGCCGAACCGCCAGCGCAAAGCCAATGCCGGAGCTCGCTCCGGTGATCCAGGCGACTCCGTCGCGAAAGGTGGGTGTCATGGGGGTCATTCCGTCACCTCATGGTGGGGTTGGGCAAGGCCAATCTCGGTAAGGAAGCGTTCAGCGTCCTCGCGCACAGCGTCTTTGCGCGCGTCGCTCATCCGATCCAACGTGCCGTAAATCCGACCGATCCGCGGATTGGCACGCAACGTATCCTCATGGCGCATCAAGAAATCCCAATACAGATAGTTAAACGGACACGCCTGCGGACCGTTCTTCTGAGCAACGGAATAAGCGCACGAACCGCAATAATCCGACATTCGATTGATATAGGCGCCGCTGGCGGCGTACGGCTTGGACGCCATGATCCCACCATCGGCGAAGGTCGCCATGCCATGGGTGTTGGGCAGCTCCACCCACTCATACGCATCGCCATAAACAGCCAGATACCATTCGTTGATCGGCCCCGGGGCGACGCCGGCAAGCATGGCGAAATTCCCCGTCACCATCAGGCGTTGGATGTGGTGGGCGTAGGCGTGCTGGCGTGTCTGGCCAATCACCTGGCGCAAACAGTTGAGGTCCGTTTCGCCCGACCAGTAAAACTCAGGCAGTGGCCGATCCGCGCCAAGGGGTTTGAGATCCCTATAGTCGGGCATAAAGCGCCAATACACGCCGCTAACATATTCGCGCCAACCCAGGATCTGCCGGATAAACCCCTCAACCGCATTCAAAGGCGCGGCGCCGTCGATGAACGCCGCCTCAGCCGCCCGGCAACACGCCAGCGGATCCAGCAAACCCGCATTCAGGTAGAAACTGATGAGGCCATGGCTCAAAAACGGCGCGTCCGCCGCCATGGCGTCCTGATAGTCGCCGAATGTGGCCAGGCAGTCGGTGAGAAAGTGGTCGAGCGCCCGCTGCGCATCGTCATGGGTCACCGCCCAATCAAACGGTTCAAGGTCGCCAAAATGATCGGCGAACTGATCGGCCACCAGATCGAGCACACCGCGCGTCACGGTATCAGGCGCAAACCGCAAGCGCTCGGGAGGCCGGTAGCCATCGCCAATCGCCTGACGGTTGTCGGCGTCATAATTCCAGCGCCCGCCCATCGGCTCCGACCCATCCATGAGGATGTCGTGGCGCTTGCGCATGTCGCGATAAAAGTACTCCATGCGCAACGACTTGCGACCGTCCGCCCACGCCGCAAACCCATCGTGCGAGCACAAGAACCGATCATCCTCGCGCAGCTCCACCTCACGCCCCAGGGTCGCCGAACAGCCCGATAGCGCCTCACGCAACCGCCACTCGCCCGGCTCGGTCACCACAACCCGTTCAAACCCTGGATGATCCGCCAACGCGCGCCCCGCCTCGCCCACCAGCGAACCGGTGTTGTCAGGCTCATCAAGGCCCACATAGCGCACCGCAACGCCGTTTTGCCGCAAACGGTGAGCGAAATGGCGCATGGCGGCGAACACGAAGGCCAGCTTCTTCTTGTGGTGAGGCGCGTAGTTCGCTTCCTCGGCGACCTCGGCCATGACCACCAGGTCATCAGGGCCAAGATCGCGCAAACTCGACAGACCATCGCTGAGCTGGTCGCCCAGCACCAAGCGCAGGGCCGGGCCGGGCATATCAGCCGCCGTCGCCGGAGATCAGCCGATAGTCGATGTTGTTGTCACCCACGGTGAATTGGGTTTTCACCCATTGGCCCTCGTCGGTGTACCAAATGTTCAAATCGATCGTCCCCGACACCTCAAAATGCGTCGCTTCGACTCGCGCACCCGCGGCGATCACGGTGTCTCGGCCCAGTTCGGTGGTCGTGACCGGAATGATGTTGCCGTATTGCGTGCCGATCAGTTGATCTTGGGTCAAGATCGCTGCGTTCCACCACGAGGAGGCCATGGCGACCTCGTCGGTGTAACCGGGCGCTTGATCGCCGGTCACGTTGAACCCGCCCTCCTCGGTGCGCTCGATGGTCACCTCAAAGGTGTCGCCGTCGCGCAACGTACTGGCCTCAGACGATTGCAACTGTCCATCCCGCCACACCTCGCGGGAATCGTGAAGATAGCGGTAAGCGACGATCGGGCCGATCCGAACCTCAAAATCAATGTCTGTGGTGACGATCCAATCCTCGCCGTCCTGCTCAAACGTGACGGCCACGTCTCCCAGACGGTTTCCGTTGCGGTACACGCGAAAGTTCAGCGCGCCCGGCTCGGGCGCCGTCCACAGCGTGCCGGGCACCAGGCCTGGCGTGGTGTCATCCAATGCAGCGGATGGGGCGACGCACGCCGCCGCTAGCGCGAGCGTGGCGAACACGGTGGTGGAAGGGCGATGGCCTTGATGACGCATGGACTGCGGCTCCTTCAATCAACTCTCGATCGTCTATACGCATGAACGCGCTGATCGGCTCTCACAAGGCTGCGCGCGCACCGCAAAAACAGGTCAACACACCGCAGATGGCGCACACATGAATGCGCGTCATAACAGGGACCGGAGAGAGTTCCGTCCTGCCCGGCAAAGCGCGTTCAAATCCGCGTTACTGGAGGAGATAGCCGAGGAACTGGCGCACGGGCCGCTTGAAGCGGATGCCGCCAAAGATGACCGTGTAGCAGACGCAGTCTTGGCCCGGGTCCACCTGCGGCTGGTGCTCGTCGTCTTCACCCATGAAATGCACGTCGCCAGGCGCATACCGGCGGTCGTCATCAAGGTAGGACCCCTGCAAGACAAGCGTGATTTCCGCGCCGTGATGACCATGCTCGGGCATGCGCCGGCCGGCCTGAAACTTGATCAGCTTCGCATCCACGCCCGGCTCACTCACCGCGCTCAGCGCGTGTTCACGCACGCCGGGCAACCGAAAACGCCAGGGAACCGAATGCTCAGCGCCGCCAACCACCGCGCCCAGTGGGCTTGGCAAAGGCGCGCCATCACCCGTGACCGAGCGGCCGCTCACAGCCTCGGCGCCATCGTCAGTGTTGAGCTTCCCGAGCACCGCGGACAGCGCGCTGTCGCCCAACGGCGCGATCGGCTCCGCCTCAAGCAGCGCCCCGCCCATCGCTTCGCACGACCCAACAAAGGCGGCGGACGGCGCACGCATCACCGCGTGCGCCTGGGCGAGCAACCGTAAGCTGGGCGGCAGCCAACCGGCGGCATAGCCTTGCAGCAACTCGTCAAGGCCCGCCGGCGGCGCGTATGCTTCCATCGAAGTCATTGTTGTTGTTACGTCGCCTAACCGTGATTGGATCACCCATTGCCCGCCCGGGACACGCTCGTTATGGCGTAGGATCTATGTGTCTCATCACGCACGGCCAGCCTGGCCAGAAAAAAAAGAGAGTGAGGCGGCGACATGGCGCTTACCGATCCACAGGCGCGCAGCGCGGCGCGGACAGTCATCGACCTTATCGGCGATACGCCCCTGTTACGTTTGGCGAAAGCTTCCGAACAGACCGGATGTGAAATCCTGGGTAAGTGCGAATTCCTCAACCCCGGTCAGTCGGTGAAAGATCGGGCCGCCCTGGGCATCATCCGTGACGCCGAAGCGAGCGGCGCGCTCAAACCCGGCGGTGAGATCGTCGAGGGCACCGCGGGCAACACCGGCATTGGCTTGGCGGTTGTGGGCAACGCCCTGGGCTACAAGACCACGATCGTGTTCCCTCGCACCCAAAGCCAAGAGAAGAAGGACGCCATTCGCCTGCTCGGCGCGGAGCTCATCGAAGTGGACGCGGTGCCTTACGTAGACGAACGACACTATGTGCACACCTCCCGCAGGCTGGCCGAAGAACGCGCGCAGGCCAATCCGAATGGTGCGATTTGGGCCAATCAATTCGACAACGTCGCCAATCGGCGCATCCACTATCAAACCACCGGCCCCGAAATCTGGAACCAAACCGACGGCAAGGTCGACGGGTTCATCTGCGCGGTGGGCTCAGGGGGCACGTTGGGCGGCGTGTCCATGGCCCTCAAAGAGCGCAATCGCAATGTGCAGATCGGCATCGCCGACCCCATGGGCGCCAAGCTCTACCATTGGTACGCCCACGGCGAACTGAAAGCCGAGGGCTCCTCCATCACCGAGGGCATCGGCCAAGGGCGAGTGACCGACAATCTGGTCGACGTGGAGATCGATCATCCCTTTATGGTGCCGGACGCCGAGGCGCTCCACGTGCTCTACGATCTCGTCATGGACGAAGGGTTATGCCTGGGCGGCTCAGCCGGGGTGAATATCATCGGCGCCATGCGCCTGGCCAAGGAGCTCGGCCCCGGCAAAACCATCGTGACCATCCTGTGTGACTACGGCAATCGCTACCAATCCAAGCTCTACAACCCCGCATTCTTACGCTCAAAGGGGCTGCCCGCACCGCCATGGGCGCAAGACGAGGTCCCATGACCCCAGACGACCCCCTGATATCGCCGGCGACGTTAACCGAGCGCATGAACGCCAACGACGCCCATCTGTTTGACGCCACGTGGACCTTTCAAGGCGGCCCCGCCATCGCCCTTGGGGCCGAGCACACACTCCCCGGCGCGCAGGTCTTCGACATCGATGGTCTCAGCGACCCAGGCAACGATCTGCCGCACATGGCCCCAAGCCCCGACGCCTTCGCCGCCGCCATGAGTTCTATGGGCTTGCGCCGCGACGACCAGGTCGTCGTGTTTGATCGCATCGGGCAGTTCTCCGCCCCGCGCGCATGGTGGATGCTCCGCGCGTTCGGCCATCGAGACGCCAAAGTCAGCGTCCTTGACGGCGGGCTGCCCGCTTGGCCGGCCAGCCAGAGCCCAGGCGCCCACATCCAACACGCCGTCCCAGACAGCCGCCCCCCAACGCGCTACCCAACAGCCGCCGCGCCGCAGCTCCTGGCCACAGCTGAGACGGTGCTCGCCGCCATCGACGATGATGAGACCATGGTGCTCGACGCCCGAGCGCCAGGCCGTTTCGCCGGCGTTGACAACGAGCCGCGCCCGGGTCTGCGCGCTGGACACGTGCCCGGCGCATTGAACATCCCGTGGCGAACGGTGCTCGCTGACAAAGCCGCCATGAAATCGCATGAGAGCCTACGCCAGCTGTTTGAAGAGGCCGGCGTCGACCTGACCGTTCCCAACGTCATCACCATGTGCGGTTCCGGCGTCACGGCGTGTTTGCTCGCCTTGGCGCTCGCCAGGCTCGGACGTTGGGACGTCAAGGTCTATGACGGATCCTGGGCCGAATGGGGCGCCCGCGCCGATCTGCCCATTGTGAGTAACGCAGCGTGACAGCGGACCCGCGCCAACGCCGCGGTCGACCGGTTCTGCCCCCCGTCGAACGCGCCGCCACGCTTCTGATGCCGCGCGCCGAAGACCTCTATGCTGGCGAGACCATCACCTATGGACGCACCGGCGCGACGGTGCACCGCGAACTTGAAGCCCGGCTCTGTGACTTAGAAACCGGCGTGCGCTGCGTGCTGTTTCCCAGTGGGCTCTCGGCGTGCGCTGCGACGGTGTTGGCGCTGTGCGCCAGCGGCGATCACGTGTTGGTCACCGACAGCGTTTACGGCCCCACCCGGCGCGCCCTGTTCAAGACCGCCAAGCGGTTCGGCATCACGGCCGAGGCCTATGATCCGCGTTTGGGGGGCGATATCGGCCGCCTTATGCGCCCGCAAACCCGCGCCATCATTGCAGAAAGCCCCGGATCCTTAACCTTCGAGATCCAAGATCTGCCGGCCCTCGCGGCGGCCGCGCACACGCATGGCGCAGCGCTCGTCGTCGACAACACCTGGGCGAGCGGCATCGCCCTCAAGCCCCTCACCCTTGGCGCCGACATCAGCGTGATCGCCGCCACCAAATTCCTGTCGGGCGCCTCCGACACCTTCCTTGGCGCCGCGGTGGCCAGCACCTCCCAAATGGGCGACAAGCTGAGCGCCTATGCGCGCGAGCTGGGGTTAAGCACGTCGCCCGACGATGTTGCGCGCATCCTGCGCAGCCTGCCCAACCTCCCAGCCCGTTACGCGGCCCAAGCCGCCAGCGCGCGTGACCTTGCCCACTGGCTGAGCGCACAGCCGCACGTCGCCAGCGTCCTGCACCCCGCCCTGTCAGACCACCCCGACCACGCCCTGTGGCGTCGCGATTTCATTGGCGCGGACGCAGGCGACCCGTCGGCCGGCGGCAGCGTGTTTGGTGTCATCACGCGCACCCACGATCTCGAACGCGTCCATAGCTTCCTCAATGCGCTCAACACGTTTGGCTTGGGCTTTTCCTATGGCGGATTTGAAAGCCTGGCCGTGCATTGTGATCCTCAGATTCGCCGCACCGTCACGCCGTGGCGCGCCGAGGGCGTGCTGATCCGTTTGGCGATCGGCCTTGAACCCCTCGACCAGCTGCAAGCTGACTTGCAGGGCGCACTCGCGCACTTGGGCTAGCCCTGCGCGACACCTTGGGGCAACCGTGATCCTGTGATCACTCGCCCTCATCGCGCAGCGACACCAGCGTGGTGTTGCCGCCGATGGCCGCGGTGTTGGTGGAGATCACCTTCTCAGTGACGAAGCGATAAAGATAGGCTGGTCCGCCGGCTTTGGGGCCTGTCCCTGAAAGCCCTTGGCCGCCAAACGGTTGCACACCAACCACAGCGCCAACCTGATTGCGATTGACGTAGACATTCCCCGCCCGCGCGCAGGCGGCCAAACGCGCACTCGTGGCGGTGATCCGCGAATGCACCGCGAACGTCAGCCCAAAGCCCGACGCGTTGATCGCTTCAATCAGCGCCTCAAGATCCTTGGCGTTGTACCGCACCACATGCAGGATCGGACCGAACACCTCGCGGGTGAGATCCTCCGGTCGGTCCAGCTCAATGATGTGCGGCGCCACAAAATAGCCCGTCCCAGGGAGGCTTTGGCGTGAATCTGCGCTGGAAAACCGCAGCGTTCCCGCCGCCCGCGCCGCGTCGACATATGCCATCAGATCGCGATGCGCCTGGGTATCGATCACCGGACCGATGTCTGTGGCCGGATCAGTCGGATCGCCCAACACCCGTTCGGCCGCCGCCCCCTCAATCATATCAAGAACGGTGTCGGCGATGTCGTCTTGCAAACACAACAGCCGTAGGGCCGAACACCGTTGGCCGGCTGAACGAAAGGCGCTGGCCATCACATCGTCGGTGACCTGTTCAGGCAGCGCGGTCGCGTCGACAACCATGGCGTTGATCCCGCCGGTCTCCGCGATCAAAGGCGCGATCGCGGCGTCGCGCGCCGCCAAGGCCCGGTTGATCGCCCACGCCGTCTGCGTCGATCCAGTGAAAGCGACGCCCGCCGTCAAGGGATGGCGCGTTAACGCGGCCCCCACATCCCCGTCGCCAAGGACGAGCTGCAAGGCTGAGGTCGGCGCCCCGGCCTGATGAAACAACTCAACGGCCTTGTGAGCGACCAGCGGTGTTTGTTCGGCGGGTTTGGCGACCACCGTGTTGCCCGTCACCAGCGCCGCGGCGAGTTGGCCTGTGAAAATCGCGAGCGGGAAGTTCCAAGGACTGATGCACACAAACGGCCCGCGCCCGCCGAACTGATGGAGATTGTCCTCACCGGTCGGCCCGGGGAGCGCGGCGGGCTGGCCCATCATCTCGACGGCGCGCGCAGCGTAATAGCGACAAAAGTCAACCGCCTCACGAACTTCGTCGACGCCATCCTCCAAGGTGCGCCCCGCTTCGCGAGCGATGAGAGACAACAGCCCATCGCGATGGCGCTCAAGCGTGTCAGCCATGGCGCGCAGCACCTCCGCGCGGACCTCGACCGGTGTGGAGTTCCATGCGCCAAAGCCGGCCGCAGCCGCTTCGAGCGCACGCTCCGCGGTCGCCGCGTCAGCCTCAACCACCTCACCGCAGGTTTGGCGCGGATCGCTCGGCGTTACGCAGCCGCGCGCCTCACCAGCCTGACGCACCCCATCGATGAGTGAGGCCGCCGAGTGTTCCATGCCCTCCAAAGCGCCCACACCGCTGACCAGCCTCCGCAAGGCTGCGCGGTCGCCAAACTCAACACCAGATGAATTGACGCGCTCAGCGCCGAACAGATCAGCGGGCAAGGGAATCTGGCCATGGCGCGCTTGAGCGCCGTCGGCGAGGATCGCGGCGGGTTGGCGCACAAGTTCATCAATCGAGACCTCGTCATCCTCAACCGTGTTGACAAACGAGGTGTTGGCCCCGTTTTCGAGCAGACGCCGCACCAAATACGCCAACAGATCCTTGTGTCCCCCGACCGGGGCGTAGATGCGACACGGCGCGAGCCGAGCCGCCTCCGTCACATGGGCGTAAAGCTCCCCGCCCATGCCGTGCAGCGCCTGGAACTCAAATCCATCGGGCCGATCACAGTAGATCTCCAACACGCTGGCCACGGTCACCGCGTTGTGGGTCGCAAACTGACCAAACACGCGCGGCCCCGCATCGTGGATTTGCTTGGCGCAAGCCGTGTAGCTTAAGTCGGTGGCCGCCCGCCGCGTGAACACCGGATAATCGGCAAGCCCCAACTCTTGGGCGTGTTTGATCTCGGTGTCCCAATACGCCCCTTTGACCAAGCGCACCATGAACTGACGGTCAAGCCTGGCCGCAGTGTCAATCACCCAGTCGATCACCGCGGTGGCGCGCTTTTGGTAGGCCTGCACGGCGAGCCCAAACCCCGCCCATCCTTCAAGGCCAGGATTGGCGGCGACCGCGGCGAACACCTCAAGCGAAAGCTCCAATCGCGCAGCCTCTTCGGCGTCAATGGTGAAGGCGAGATCAAAGTCCTTCGCCGCAAGTGCGAGCGCCAACACCCGCGGCGTCAGCTCGCGCATCACCCGGTCGGCTTGAGTGGCCTCATATCGCGGATGCAGGGCGGAAAGCTTGATGGAAATGCCAGGCCGGGCCGGCAGAGCTTGATCGCCCGCGCTCGCGCCAATGGCCAGGATGGCGTCACGATAGGCCGAAAAATAACGGTCCGCGTCCGCGCCCGTTCGCGCGCCCTCGCCCAACATATCGTAGGAGTATTCATACCCACGCGCCTCGCGCGGGCGCGAGCGCTTCAACGCCTCATCGATGGTTTGGCCAAGCACAAAATGATCACCGAGGATCGCCATGGCGCGCTTGACGGCTTGGCGCACCGTGGGCCGCCCCAAACGCTTCACCAACCGCGCCACCACCGCCGTCGATTGGTCCTCTGGCGCGGTCAGCGCGGACCCCATGGCCAGCGCCCACGCCGAGGCCACCACAAAAGGCTTGCCGCCCAACACGTTGGCGTTCCAGGTTTCAGCGCCGAGCTTGTCTTCGATCAATGCATCGGCCGTGCGCCCATCAGGGATCCGCAACAGCGCCTCAGCCAGCACCATCAGCGCCAGCCCCTCATCGCTGGTCAGCCCGAAGGCGTGCAGCATGTCGTCCACACCGCCAAACCAGGACTTTCGCGTGCGCAGCGCTTCGACCAGGCGACGCGCCGTCGTGTCGATCCGCGCCGTGGCCTGGGGCGTAAACGCGGTGCGCTCCAGCAAGGCGCGAATCAAAACTGTATCGTCAGGCGCGTACGGCGCTTCAAATCCAGGCGCATCGAGGACCTGCGTCATCGCTCCGCTCCCCTTGGGCTGCACGAGGGCGGGCATAGGCCTGATGAGGGCGCACGGCAATCGTGCAGCGCGTCATGACACCACGTGCAGCACCCGCGCGAGCTGCGCCGCGCGGAAGGTTACACCGCGTTGCGAGGCTCTAGCTGGCGGCGCGCACCGTGAACACAACGTCCACGCGCCGATTGCGCGCCTCGCGCAGGCCGTCATCGCTCGCCAGCGCCTGTTCGCGCTCACCCGCAGCGGCCACGCTGATCAGGTCCTGTGCATAGCCTTCCGACTGCAACGCCGCGACAACCGCGTCCGCGCGCTTGCGCGACAATCCGTCATTATACGTCGCATCGCCCGAGCGATCCGCGTAACCGCGCACCGAAATGCCTGTGACCTCGCAACCGCTCAGTTGAGCCATCGCCGCGAACATCACCTGGCGGGCATGAATGGTCAGATCCGCGCCATCCCAAGGAAAGAACACGGTGAAGGGGACGTCATCACAATCCCGATTGTGGCCGGTCGCGACGCTTTGCGCCTGTGCGCTCACAGCCATGAGTCCGGCGGCGGCAAGTCCAGCGATCAAAGATTTCATCCCACAACACTCCCTACGGCGCGTTTCGGCGATCATGCGCACCCAAGTTCAACACTCGCCAGCCCCGTCATACACATTCCGCGCCAACATCGACCAGATCTTTGTCGTCAGCCCCGCACCGGCCCGGTTTGGGCGCGATCAGCAAGGCGTCAGCGCTGCGCCACGGGATTGACCTTCCTCGCCGGCAGTTGGCGTTCACTGGCCAGGGGCGACAGACGCCGGCCCGCTTTGATCACCCGTTTCGCCAAACGCTTCCACGCTGGAATCTCCGGGAGAATCCTCCGGCGCAGGCACAGCGCATCGGCCTGCCGGTCCACGATCATGTGTTCAGGATGGACAATCGTACGATCAAACGCTTGGGTCTGCACAAAGTGATACGAGCGGGTTTCCGCCGTGTGCGTCGCCCCTGCGCCCACACCCACATTGCTGACCATATTGGTCCAAGGGCTCACCGCCACCCGGCCTTCCAGCCACATGGTAAGCAGTAACGGATAGTACCACGTGTCCAATTCCCCGGCGAACGCCCGATCAAAGCGATGGGTGAAAGCGTCCACGCCCGCCGGGTCGCCCAACACGTCCTTCAGCCATCCCCCATCGCGCGCTGCAGGCCAGCGCCGCATGTCAGGATCATAGTCATCCAAGGTGCGCCGCCATCCGGCCCAGCCCCAAATCTGCCCGTAGTTGGAAAAGTAGTAGGACGCCGAACCGCGCCGCCAGCCGCCCAAGAAGCTCGACCCGCTGATCAGAGCGACGCGCGCATCGTCCCGGTAGCGATCGAGCATGACCCGGGCATACTCAAAGAACGAGGGATGCGGCACCGTATCGTCTTCCAGCGCGATGAATTCTTCGACTTGCGATGTGATCCAATAGAGCGCGCTGCGGATGCGCCCGCTGCACCCCATATTGGTCTCGGCGACATGATCATAGCGCTCGCAAGGCCAGTCGATTCCATCGATCACACGGCGCACCGCGGCGACGCCTTCATGGTCCTGAGGTTTGTGGGCTGGCGGCGTATCGTAGGCGACAAACAGCGTCTTGGGCCGCACCTGGCGCAACGCTTCAAGGACCTTCTCCGTCGTCTCCGGTCGCTTGTAGACCACAAGAAGAACGGGAATATCGTCACCACTGACCACGCTGTCCTCCAAGGAAACTGACCATGCTCAGCGCGCGCCAAACCGCCACACCGATCGCCGAGCCGCCATGCGAATTCAGATCAGCGAGCATGCAAGAAAAAGTCCGAAACGACCACGCCACATGTCATTGTTGCATGGTGAGATGCGCGCCATAGGCTTAACGAAGTGTTTCCTAATCGCTGGGCACACTTTTCTTTACGGATCATCACTCGGCACTGGCGCTCGATCGTCAACCACCCGTGATGGGCTTGACCAATTGCAAACGTGACGCGGTCGGGACGCGCCACGCCACGGGGATATGAAACAATGACGCAAGCCCTTTCCACAGAATCTGGGGAGAGCCAGATCCTCGTTGTGCGTCACGGCGAAGGGCGCGGCCGTGCGTGTCTGTTCCCCGACTCGGTGATGGAACGCGCGCGCACCCACGAGCCCGATCTCGCCAAAAGACTGCGCACCCATCTGACCGGCCGCACCCCACCCTCGCTCGATGAGGTCGGCGTCGTCTGGTTCTCCTTGGGCGACCCGCTCAAGGCGCAATACCCAGACTGCTACGCCGAAGCGGTCGACATCGCCGCTGACGCCAAGGCCCGCGGCATCCCCGTTCTCAATACGCCCGAAAGTTTGAGCGCCACCGCCAAGTCCGAACAACTGGGCCTATGGCGCGCCGCCGGGGTGCCGTGTGGACAAGCCCATCCCGCGCGCGACGCCGAAGAACTGGCCTCGGTGCTCGCACGCGCCCAGTTTCCACTCATCGTGCGCGCAGACTTGGGACACTATCAGCAATCGGTCGCCCTGTGTTGGTCCATCGAGGAGGCCCGCGCGCACACCGCAGACCTCGAGTTCCCCGCGGCCGCGATTGAGTTCATCGACCTGCGTGAACAATGGCGCCAAGAACGCCCCGAAGCGCTCGAAGCCCGCTTTTACCACAAGAAGCGTGTGATGGTGTTCGGCTCAGAGCTCATCCACAATCATTTGTTTTTCTCGTCACATCCCATCTGCGGGATGCGAGTTTCCACCTTCCAAGACGCCTGGACCAAGCCGCGCCGCATCGCCAGCATGCTGGGCATGCGCGAGCCCCTTTTGAACGAAACCATTGCTGCTGATGTCGACTATGCGTTCGCTGATCCCGAACACGCCGAGATCATGCGTCTGGCCATGTCATCACTCAACCTAGATGTCGCCGCGATCGACTATTCTTCGAGGCCCGATGGGAGCGTCGTGCTGTGGGAAGCCAATCCCTACTTCGCCATGCCCCCCGTCAAACACACGCTGTGGGCTCGTGAGCGCAAAATCGCCGACCGCATTTGGCGCTACGATGACGCCATGCTGCGTCTGCTGGCGCACAAGGCTGCGGCATGACGCCGCCCGGCCTAGCCGCAACGAGCACCGCACCGGCGCCCGCGCCGTTTTGGGGATGATGGGATGCTGCCAAGCCAGGTGATACGCGGCGTCGTGTGGGCCGGGCTGGGCGGATGGGCCGGCTCCGTTGTTTCCCTGGCGGCCTTTGTCGTCACCGCACGGATCCTGGGGCCTGAACCTTACGGCGTCATTGCCTTTGCCCTGGTGTTTGTCGCGATCCCGCAGCTTTTCGTCGGCAAGGCGGCGGTCGAAACGCTGGTCCAACGCGAATCCCTCACCGACGATCAGAGCACATCCGCGCTGATCCTCGTCACGGGCGCCGCAATCGTGTCCGTCGCCCTCGCAGCTCTGGCTGGCGTCGGGATCACCGTGCTGTTGGACCAGCACACGTTTGGCGCCGTGTTGCCGGTGTTCGCCCTCCTCCTCGTCCCCGAGGCGCTCAAGTCGGCGCCCATCGCCATGTTGAAGCGCCAGTTCAAGTTCGCCGACGTGGCCGCGGCCGAAGCGATCGCGCTGTCACTGGCCGGCATTGCCGGGGCGGCGTGCGCCATGGCCGGCTTGGGCGTTTGGAGCCTGGTCGTCGCCGCCATCACCCAGCCCGCCGTGGGCATGGCCCTCGCTTGGCTGGCTGCCGGATGGCGCCCCACAGGACGGTTTCGACCGAGCGCCCTGCGCGAGCTCTCCCATTTCAGCACTCATGTGTTCATCTCTGACGTGCTGTATCTGGCGACCAACCAGCTGCAACGCGTCATTATCGGGGCCGTTTTGGGCCTCGAGGCGCTCGGCATCTTTGTGTTCGCCTGGAACCTGTTCGAGCGGTTGAAACACTTGATCCTCGGGCCGATCGACGCGGTGGCCCTGCCCGCCATCTCCAGGCTTCGCCACGACACTGCGGTGTTCCGAACCGCGCTCCTGCGCGCGATTGAGTTCAACGCGGCCGTGACCTTTCCGGTGTTCATCGGGGCCGCCGCCGTCGGCTCGGTGGCGATCCCGCTGATCTTCGGTCCCAAATGGGTCGCCGCCAGCACCGTCGTCCAAGTGGTCTTGCTCATCGGCGTGCGCGCGGCGGTGACCAGCATGAATGGCGCTGTGCTCAAGGGATTTGGCCGCGCCGATTTGCAGACCCTGATCAGCGCGGTGAACTTCACCCTGGCGGTCATCGCCACATGGGTGTTCGCCCCGTTTGGACTGTTGGCTGTGGCCATCGCCGTGGTCGTCCGCCAGTTTCTGACCTGGCCGCTCTCGGTACGGCTGGTCAAACGGGTTTCCGGCGCCCCCATGGTCGCCCAGCTCAAGGCCGCCGCGCCGGCGTTTGCCGCCGCCCTCATTATGGTCGCCTTGGTGTTCGCCGCCAGCGCGGTCCTGCCGGCGGCGACCCCAGCTTTGGTGCGCTTGCTCACCATGATCAGCGTCGGCGCCCTGAGCTATCCGGTGATGTTCATCCTGCTCTCCCCGCGCGAGAGCCGTCGCGCCTATCTGCGCTTGGCGCGCAGCGTCGCGATCGGAGACTGGCAGAGTCTCAAGCGCTACTTCGCCTAGCCCGGCCGCACCGCGCCGCCCAGAAAAGCCCTTCCCAAATCGAAGACGTGACGTAACCTGAAGTCCACTCGTCTCTCAGGGGCGCCTGGCGCGCACGAACTGTGTTCACAAACGAGGCCTGAGGAGTATAGGGACAAACGCGCATGAGCCTTTTCACTCCGTCAAATTCTTGGAAACAAGACGAACACGACTTGTTTGCGCAAAGTGTGTCCCGCTTTTACGACGAGGCGTTGGCGCCCAACATCGACACATGGATCGCCAACGGCGTTGTTGACCGTGAGTTCTGGAACAAGGCCGGCGAGGCCGGGATTATGGGCGGCGCAGTGGCCGAGGACTACGGCGGCTCGGGCGGAGGCATCACCTTTGACGCCATCGCCATCTATGAGCAGGCCGCCAAGTCCGACATGGGCTGGGGCTTTGGGATCCAGTCCATCGTGATGCACTATCTGCAAGCCTATGGCACACACGAACAAAAGACACGGCTGCTGCCCCAGCTGGTGTCCGGCGACATGGTTGGAGCGCTCGCCATGACCGAGCCCGGCGCGGGCTCTGACCTTCAGAATATGAAAACCACCGCCACCCGCGAGGGCAATGGCTACCGGCTCAACGGCTCAAAGACGTTCATCACCAATGGCCAAACGGCCAATCTGATCATCGTCGCCGCCAAGACCGACCCCAGCGCTGGGGCGCGCGGCATTTCCTTGGTTCTGCTCGAAACCGATGGCGCTGAGGGATTTCGCCGAGGGCGCAACCTTAAAAAGCTCGGCATGAAAGCCAACGACACCTCCGAATTGTTCTTCAACGATGTCCACATCCCGATGACGAACCTGTTAGGCGAGGACGAGGGGCAAGGCTTTTATCAGTTGATGAAACAACTACCCTGGGAACGGCTGATGATCGGGGTGACCGCGCTGGGCTTTATCGATTTCGCACTGGCCGAAACGGTTCGCTACGCCCAGGAGCGCACCGCGTTCGGACAGCGCCTGATGGATATGCAAAACACCCGCTTCAAACTTGCCGAGTGCAAAACCAAGGCGGAATTGTTGCGGAGCTTTTGTAATGATGGCTTAGCTCGGCTCGAAAACGACGAGCTGGACGCCGCCACAGCGTCGATGGCCAAGTATTGGGGCTCGGAGATTCAGAATGAAATCATGCATGAGTGCCTGCAGCTCCATGGCGGCTACGGCTTCATGACCGAATACCCGATTGCGCGCCTTTACGCAGATTCCCGTGTGCAGATGATCTACGGGGGCACCAACGAAATCATGAAAGAGCTGATCGCCCGTTCGATCGATACCTAGGCCTCAGGCGTCAACGCGCCAGGAATGCGGGCCGACGGCCACCCAGGGTCGCCGTCAGCGCCGCAGTCTGCGTCGCCCTTAGTCGCTGCGACACCGCATGCTGTGCACCACCAGGCCGCTCGCCTCTTGGCATTGCGCCCGGGTGGTGAAGAAATCGAAATTGTTGCGCAGGCAGCAAATCCGGTCGCTGGCCTCACCGCCGCCGGTATAAATGCATGAATTGATGGCCAAGGCGCCGGCCGCCGCATCGGGCAGCCCGAATGTCGCCACGCCATCGCCGCCAAACCGATCGCCGATCGCCGCGAACAGATCTGGCGCTTCAGCCACAGCAACGACGTCGCCATTGGCCTCAGCCCAGTCTGACGGGCAGGTTTCCGTTGCAAAATGGCGCACTTCGCCAATGTGAGCATCTTGCGCCGAGGCTGTGTGCACAACGCACAGAGCCAACAGTGTCACCGCCATCGCTTTCATCATCGTCTGCATCCACTTTCTACTCAACTCGAACTCCCATCAGCATGGGGCCAGTGAAAAAGTCCTGCAAGAACAGCATGCAGGCCAAACGCACCCACCATCTGGTAAGCCGCCGGCGCCAACCGCGGCCGCACCCCCCTGCAGACTGGGTCGGCGCCGGGCCCGGCTTCGACACCGATGGGCGAGGCCTGAAGGTCGTAGGGACCAATCATCACCGCCAACGGCGACGAACCGCCAGATTGCCTGATGACAACGAAGGACATTTATCAAAGTATGGCGGCGCGGCCACCACCACAGCGGACGGGAGGTTTCGATGGCCAGAGGACTTTTCGATCAGCGGCGCACATCGTTCGGCCATGCGGCAGCCAGCCTCGCATGCGCCGTGCTCGTGTGCGCCTGCGCAGTTTCGACCGCCCCCGAGCCGTCAGCCCGGGTCCACCGCCCCGCCATATCTGAGTACATGGCTGAGCCCGCCATACTGGTTTACTCAGGCACGGCGGGATGGCGGCACGACGAGGGCATCGCCGGCGCTGACTTGTACTTTGCCGAGCTGGCGGCTGAGAAACAGTATGGCCTGTTCACCACCGAACATGCGGGCGTGTTCAACCCCGAGGATCTGCAGCGGTTCGACGTCATCGTCTTCAACAACGTATCGGGTGATGTCTTGAACACGGCTCAGCGCCAAGCCTTCGAAAACTGGATGACGAATGGCGGCGCCTGGATCGGTCTGCATGGCTCGGGCGACCATTCCATGGGTGACTGGGAGTGGTACCAAACCAACCTGATTGGCGTTCGGTTCATCGGCCACACCATGGCGCCCCAGTTTCAGGACGCCAGATTGGTTGTCCTTGATGACGCACATCCTGTGACCGCCAACCTCCCCGCCGATTGGACGCATCACGACGAGTGGTACAGCTTTGACGGCGTGCCCGACATGCCTGGCGTAACGGTGCTCGTGGGCCTTGATGAAGCGTCCTATCAGCCGACCAACACCGTGGTCGCCGAGTGGCCGACCGATCTGAGAATGGGCGAGGCGCCGGGCGACCACCCCATCGTCTGGGCGCGGTGCGAGCAGGCCTATCGGGCTGTGTATTCAGGGATCGGGCACAGCCACGAAAGCTATAAAGACCCGGTTTATCGACAGATGCTGTCCAACGCCTTCGATTGGGTCACGCAGGATGGCGGTTCGGCCGAACGCCCCTGCGCCTAGCCCGCGCCCGCGCAGTGTTGCGCGATATAGTCAGCATGCGTTGGCATGGCGTCCGCGGCGCGATGCACCACGTCGGCCACCTGTTCGAGCCTGTCAATCATCCCGTCCTGGTCAAACCGTTCGACCAAGGGCGTCCAGCCGCTGGGTCGGATGTTTTGCCCGTACATGACAGCCAGCCAGCTCGACTCGGTGAACAGCTCATTGGACTCCCGGAAGATGCGCCCTGACGCTTTGAAGTGATCGATCTTCGCCCGCAGCGTATCGGGAACGGGAAGCGTCTGGCAGTGCCGCCAGAACGGCGTGTCGTCCCTGCGGGTCGCCGTGTAATGCAGCACGAGAAAGTCGCGAACGCGCTCGTACTCCACAAGCGAGCGCGCATTGTACGCCGCGATATCGACCGGGCAAAATCGCTTGTCTGGAAACAACGCAATCAAGCGCGCCAAGCCGGTTTGGATCAAATGGATGGACGTGGATTCCAACGGCTCCATGAACCCCGCGGCGAGTCCCAGCGCAACAACGTTCTTCTTCCAAAACGCTCGCCTGTGCCCCGTGGTGAAGTGCAGTTGCTTGGGATCAGCAATCGGCGTCCCATCCAATCCGCTCTGCAGCCGATCCAGCGCCGCCTCATCACTGATGTATTCGCTGCAATAGACGTGACCGCTTCCCGTTCGGTGCTGCAGCGGAATGCGCCATTGCCACCCGGCGTCAAGCGCCGTCGCGCGTGTGTAGGGAATGGGCGGGCCGTTGGCCTCGCACGGCAACGCAATGGCGCGATCGACTGGCAGATAGCGCCGCCAGTCCTCGTATCCAGCCCCGAGCGCGCCTTCGATGAGCAGGCCGCGAAAGCCTGAACAGTCGATAAAAAACTCTCCCGACACGGCGCGTCCATTGTCGAGTTTGAGCGACGCCACATGGCCCGTTTCGCTGTCCAGTCCGACATCGGCCACCCGCCCCTCAACACGCACGACACCGCGTTCTTCGGCGTAAGAGCGCAAGAACGCCGCATAGCGCGCAGCGTCGAACTGATAGGCATAGTGAATGCCCGCCAGCGCCGAGCGCGGGTTGTTGCGCACCGGCGGCATGAACTTTCCGCGCCGAGCCGCTTGCACCATCAGTGAAAAGTCAAACAGGTCGCGCGTGTACCCTGCAGCCTTAGCGCGCAACCAATGATGGTGCAGCGGAACGGTCTCGATATCGGTGCCAAAATCGCCGAACGGATGAATGTAGGCTTCCCCAAGACCGCCCCAGTTCACAAACTCGATCCCGAGTTTGAACGTGGCCATGGTTTTGGCGACAAACTCATTCTCATCGATGCCCAGCATCTGATTGAATAGCAGGATGGGGGGAATCGTCGCCTCGCCGACGCCGACCGTG
>CAZADA010000053.1:0-19134 GCA_964483775.1 uncultured Caulobacterales bacterium | reverse complement strand
CGCCGAGCCGGTCCTGCCGTGGGCGGGCGTAGTGGACCGGGCCGTGGGCCCGATCCACCCTCCGCTTAGGACGCATCGCGGTCGGTCAGCCGCACCAGGTTGGTCAGGACCGAGTCCAATCCATCCTGGCCGGTGCGGACTTCGATCAGCCCGATTTTCTCCGTGACGCGTTCGAGTGCCTCCAGCTCTTTCAAGCGCATCAGCGTCGGGTTGTCGTCCATCAACCGGGCGGTGTTCAGCAGGTTCCGCGTCGCCGCGGTTTCCTCGCGCCGGCGGATCAAGTTGGCTTGCGCCGCTTTTTCCGCCTCGACCACACGGTTCATGAGCGCCCGCATCTCGCCGGGCAAGATCACGTCTTTGACGCGCACCTCACCGAGGCGCAGACCCACATCGCCCAACCGTTCCGCCACGCCGGCCGCGATCTCACGGTCGACCTCAGCCCGCTCTTTGAGCATCTCATCGAGCGTGCGTCCGCCCACCGCTTCCCGGGCGGCGAACTGCACCAACCGGTAGACGTGGCCTTCATGGTCGTTTAGCGAGCCGACGAGCCGCTCTGGATCGGTGACCTGGACCATGGCCGCCAAGGTCAACCGCACTGAGACCCGGTCTTTGGTCAGGATCTCTTGTGCAGACACCTCGACCGCTGTTGGCCGCAGATCCACCCGCGTAACCGCCACCGTCCGGTTGAACGCCCAGTAGGCGTGACGACCCGGACCCACCCGCTCGACCAGCTCACCGTCAATGACGACCAAGCCGGCTTCGGAATGGTTGACCATCTCCCAGGCGATCGCCCGGCCAGCCAAGCTGGCCCACGCGTCGAACATGCGCCGGTCTACCCGGCCCAGGCCCTCCACGCGCACGGTTTCCACGCCCACCGGACGCAACGGCGCCCAAAAGTGCTGGACCCGCCCGCCAGGGACCACGGCTGCCGGTTGCCCATCGACACGCACCAGAGCGATCTCATCGGTGTCCGGACGCACGGCTGTGAGCAAAGCAGCGACCTCCTCGATCGGGCTGCGCTCCAGCATCAGCCCCCAATCGCCGGGGACCACTGGGTTGCGCAAATCGAACAGGATCGCGCCCGTCCGGTTGGAGACGTCACGCCAGACATGACGGCCAGGCTCCAGCACCCGCTCGAACCGTCCGTCACGGATCACCAGGCCGCGCTCATAGTCGGCCACGGTCACGGTTTTCCACGCGCCCCACAGCGGGGTCGCCGCATTGGCGCCGCGCGGGGGGCTTTGGCCGCGCGCTGTGTCGCCGGCGGGGTTGCTGGCGGGCGAGCGCGTTGCGTTAAACGCCAATTTGTTCTGCACCATATCAGGCCTCGTTTGGTTTGGCGCCGCAGCGCCGTTTGCACTCTGGGCTTAGGCGAGGAGATCGCCGGGGCCGCTCGGACGCACCCATGCGGGGTGTGACTTGAGCCGGCGGGTCCCGGCCTGTTGGACCCGCCGCAGGGAGGAATTCAGCTTACGCCGTCATCCTCCGGGCAGCGGCCCCTCTGGGCCGTTTCTCACCGGCGGTATCCGCCTCACCGCAAAGCGCGGAGACGTCCTGCCGGTCCGTGAGCCGTCGATAGCCGTGGCATATCGGCAACACACGGGGGCGTGAGCGGTCCCGACGACCGCCCCAATTGGCTTGGAACCGATTTACAGTCGGTAGCCCGGTCAGCACCTCAAGCTGATGGCTGGAGTTTGGAACGGGACTCGAACCCGAAACCTCATGCTTAAAAGGCATGTGCTCTCCCATTTGAGCTATCCAAGCGGTCAGACGCCCCGCCCATCGGGACGCCTTGCGATCGCTGAAGTGGAACACGGCGACGCACAGCGCCCGCGCCCGCCCGGTCTCATGAGCCGGAACGAAACCTCATTGATCGGCGAAGGGCTATACGCCTTGATCCGGCGTTGGACCACGGGTGTGGCGAAAAAAACACGTACTGTGGCGAGGGAGCCGCAGCCGCTTATGCACGTCGCCTCTTTGCGCGAGCGCGCGCTCTTCGCTTTGGCTCCGTGAGCGGAACCGGTCGACGCGCGGTTCTAAGCCGAGTGTGCGAGTGGCTGATTCTAGCAGAGCGACAGGGAGCCCATACCGGCAATTGGATCACCATCGGCGGCAAGGGCCGCCTGCGAACCGAAACGGAACGATCGCGAACGTGACTCAGTCGTCCGGCCGCTGAATCCGTCCGCGCTCACAAGGGACGCCTCAACTCTGCGTCTTTGACAGGGCCCGCTAACCACCCCCAGCGCGCAGGCCGACCCGTGCGCGTCCTTCGTCTGTCTTGATGGAGAAATCTGTTCCCGCAAACTCGTCCCCCTCTGGTCCGCACAGAAAGGCGACCGCCTTGCCCACCCATTCAGGGGGGATGTGGGTCGACCAATCGAGACGGCTGACCGGGTTGACGCCTGACTCTTTGATGCTCGCCATCATGTTGGTCGCCACCGTGCCAGGGCTCAGCCCAACCACTCGGATGCCGTGCGCGCCGACCTCGGTGTGGGCGCATTCCGTCAGTTTCTTGGCCGCCGCTTTGCTCGCGCAATAATGGCTCCATCCCTCCAAAGCGCTGTTAGCAGCACCCGAACTGATGTTGACAATCACCCCGGACCCTTGCGCCTCCATCACCGGAATGGCGGCGCGGAGGCCATGGTAAACACCGAGAACATTGACGTTTAAGACGTTTGTCCATGCGTCAGGGTCGCTATCGCTGATCCGTGTGATCGGGTCGATGGCGCCGGCGTTGTTGACCAGAATATCGAGCGCGCCGAACGCATCCTGCGTCTGCACCACCGCCGTCTTCAAATCGGCGAAACAGGTCACATCACAGCGCACGGCAATGGCTTTGCCGCCGGCTTGGACAATGTCATCGGCATGTCGAGCGATGTCCGTTTCGCTGCGCGCCGCCAACGCAACGGATGCGCCGCAGGCGGATAGCGCACGCGCGGTCGCCAGGCCGATGCCGCGGCTCGCGCCAGTGATCAGCGCGGCTTTGTTTGTCAGATCAATCATGATGTCGCCTCTTTGGGGTCGAGCTTGGTTCAGTTGCGATGCGACCTGGTTTGCCGATGTCGCTGGAACAATAAACTGGACACCGAACATATGATAATTGCATTGTGCGCAATTATGGAGCTGACGCAACTCAGAGCTTTCGTTGAGGTCGCCCGCGCCGGTGGGTTCGCCGCCGCCGCGGAGACTCGCAATGTTGCGCCCTCATCGGTAACGCGCGCTGTTGCTGGACTTGAGCGTTCTGTCGGCGTCAGATTGTTTCAGCGGACCACCCGGAAAGTCTCGCTGACCGAAGCGGGCGAACGGTTGCTGGCAAGGATCGGCCCGGCCTTAGAGGAAATCGAAGCCGCCCAAGACGACGTTGCGGGCGCGGCGGGCGCTTTGTCCGGCCGGATCCGCGTGAGTGCGTCGGTGTCGTTCGGTCAGCGCGTTATTGCGCCGCGCCTGGATGCGTTCTGCGCGCAAAACCCCAGCCTCTCCGTTGATCTCCTCCTGTCGGACTCAATCGCCGACCTCATCGGCGAGCGGATCGATCTGGCGGTCCGCCATGGGGCGCTTGCGGACAACTCGCTCATTGCGCAGCGCCTCAAAACCGTGCGGTACAGGCTCGTGGCGAGCCCTGGCTATCTGAAGGGTGCGCCACCCATCACGCACCCAAACGATGTCGCTCGCCATCGCTGTGTGACGTTCAGCTATCCGGCATTCCAATCCCATTGGCGCTTTCGCGACCGAGCGGGCCCGCCAGTTGATGTGAAGATTGACGCGCATGTCACGCTCACAAACGCGTTGGCGATTGCCGAGTGCGTGAAGCGACACATGGGGCTGGCGGTGCTGGCCGACTGGATGGTCGATGATGACATCGCCAATGGTGCGTTGACTGAGGTGTTGCCGGGATGGGCGGTGGGCGGTGTTCAGGATGTTTCTGACGCCGCGCTGTGGTTGATGTTGCCGTCTCGCTCTTTCGTGCCGGCCAAGACAGTCCGGTTCGCGGAGTTTTTGCGCCAATGCTTGTCCGGTTGAAACGCGGATGATGCGATTGGCGGCCGGCGCGGTGGGATCAAGGCGGCTTTGTCTTCGTCAGATCCGTGGAGCGTCACAAACCAAAGGGCGGCTTCACGCTTTTGTGCACCGGATGCTGCATTTGCCGCTCGATCTTCCCCAATCAGCCGATAAATTGACGCCAGTGCGCTAAACGTCGATCCCATGGACCCCACGGATCTGAATTGATGTCCTCAACGCAATCCGCCGTTCGAGAGGGCTTGCCAGCTCTGCTCGACCGCCTTTGGCGGTTTGCGGTGGTGACCTGCGGCGACCGGTCAACAGCGGACGATCTGGTTCAAGCGACGTGTGAGCGGGCGTTACAACGCGCCGACCAATTCCAACCCGGCTCACGCCTGGATCATTGGACCTTCGCAATCCTGTCATCGATTTGGAAAAATCAGATCCGAAGTGAGGCTGTTCGCCGCGGCTCCGGCCTTTTGGACGCAACCGAAGCCCTGACGGTCGATTATACCGGTCAACTTGAAACGAATATTCTGGCGCAACAGGTGTTGACCACAGTAGGAGCGTTGCCCGAAGCGCAGCGTATTGTGGTCATGCTGGTGTACGTTGAAGGATGGACATACAAGGACGCGGCGGCGGCGCTGGAGATTCCGATCGGGACGGTGATGAGCCGGCTCGCCGCGGCGCGAAAAGCGCTTGCGCATCTCAAACACGAGATGGCCGAACCGAAGACGGGGGACACGCCATGAGCAGTCTCCGGTTCACCGACGAACAGCTGCGGGCGTATCTCGATGACGAGGCCGACGATGTCTTGCGCGCCGAAATCGACGCGGCCCTTGAAGTTGACGCCGATGATGCGCTGCAAACGCGGCTGATGGCGTTGGATGATTTTGCTGAGTTGGTTCGTCCCGCTTTCGACCTTGTCTTGCAAAACGCGCCGAGCGAGGCGCTTGTCGAACGTCTGGCGGCCGCCGAACGAGCCGCAGCGAGCTATGCTGACGATCCAAAAAATCCGCGGCGCGCGCGCGAATGGGCGGCCCTGGCGGCCGGTATCGCCGCCGTTTTGACCACCGGTGTGTTCATTGGCCGCGGTCCGCTCGCGCCGCCGGCGCGCGAAGTTCCCGTGCCGGGGCCGACGCAAATTGTCGAAGTCGAGATCGAACCGGCTCCGCGCACCTGGATGATGGCGGTGGCCGATTATGTCGCGCTGTTCAACACGGATACCTTCGCCGAGACCGTGGTCGATGCGGGCGAACTGGCCGGCCAAATCCAACGCGTGAGCGATGCTGTGGGAGTCGATCTGGCTCTGGCCGCCGACCTGCCTAACCTCACCCTTCAGCGGGCGGAGTTGTTGCAGCTCAACGGACTTCCCTTGGCGCAGTTGGCCTACACTCATGAGGACGGCACGCCGGTAGCGTTTTGTGTGATCTTCCGCACTGGCCGCGAGCCTGATGGCGCGCCGGTGAGTTTCCGCGCCGCAAGCGCCCGCGATCTCAACGCGGTGCTGTGGGATGTTCAGCCGCGCGGCTATCTTGTGATCGGCGATCGCCCAACGGCGGAGCTTGAGAGCCTGGCTGAGACGCTCGCCGACCGCTTCATCTAGATTTTGCTGATGGCCAATTTGGTGGCGCCGACCTCAAGGGAAGATCGAGGTCGGCGCCATCCCAACGGCGCGCGTGACGGGTGAAAGCGCCGCGGGGACTGGTGAACCCTTATTCCAAGATGAGGGTCGCAAACCGTGTGGGATCCTCGGCCGGCTCGTTGAGGGCGAGATGTTGAGCAAGGCCGCCCGTCAAAGACGCCAGTTGCAGCCGCTGGCGCTGCAGATCGTAGTGTGCGCGGATGGCCGCCAGGGCGGCGTCCTCAAATTCCAGTCGGATCTCCACAAGGTCCGGGAGCGTCAACAAACCGCGCTCATGTTCGCGTTCGGCCGCGGCGAATTGGTTGGACTTTTCGATCTCGACCCGGCGGCGAAACACATATTGTTCAGCCAACGACGCCACACGGCGGTGGGCAATGCGAACGTCTTGTTCAAGCTGACGTTCGGCTGCGCGCCTGCGGGCGACCGCCTCCGACAGTCGCGCATCCGCCCGTTCGACCTGCGCGCGCAACGCGGCGCCGGAGTAAATCGGGACCGACACGTCAACCCCGACCCGATCGCGCAACTCCCAAGCACCGGTGAAATCGTCATAGGTGTAGGCGGCCACGCCCACCACATCCAACACCGGCAGGCGATTGCGCCGTTCGCGATCACGGCTCGCCGTTAGGCTGTCGATTTCCCGACCGAGCGCGCGCACGGTCGGATTGCGCGTCATCGCGTCGCGTACTGAAACCTGTGCTGGCTGCAGGCCGACATCGCCCAGATCGGCGGCATGACGATCCCCGTTCGCACACGGCGGTGTGTCCAGCTCGGCGGCGAGCGCCACCTGGGTCATCGCTCGGTCGCGTATGAACTCCCATTCCAGAGTCAGCGCCTGGGAAGCGGCCAGTTCGGCGGCGACTTCTGCACGTTCGGGCCGCGTGGCGCCGCCGCGCGCCAGCAGCGCCTCAACCGCGCCAAGCTCGCGCCGAAAGTACGCCGTGCGCTCTTGGGTGGCGATCAAACTGGCATAGGCCTCTTGGACGGTGAAAAAGGCGAGACCTGCGCGAAGCGCGGCGTCCTGTTTGGCCGCCGCCATGGTGAACTCGCTCGCCGCGACGCTTTCCAGCGCCGCCCGGCGTGCAAATGCGGAATCGCCGAAATCAAACACCCGTTGGGAGACGCGCAAGCCGACTTGGTTCTCAATTCGGTTTTCGACCAGGTCGGAGTCGCCAATCCCTGTGCGGCCAAACGCAGACACTTGCGGGCGGCGCAATGCTCGCGCGTCGCTCACATTGGCGGCAGCGGCGTCGCGTTGGGCCGCCGCAAGGTCGGCGCCAGGGTCACGCAACGCTGCCCGTTCCATCGCGTCGTTGAGCAGCAGGCAGGCGTCGGCGTCTTGCGCCATGGCTGGGATCGCGGTGGCGATCGCCGCGCAAGTGGCCGTCATGGCGGCTGTCAAGAAAGGTGTCAGCATCATGGGTCCCCGTCCGATGGGCGCTAAGAGGTCCGAAAGCCGCGAAACATGGATTCCGCAATCGGCTCAAATATGTAATCGAGAGTTGTTCGGCTTGATCCAGAAAACAGGAAGGCCTCTACTGGCATTCCCGGCGTGATCTCAAGTTCAGATGCTTTTGTTGCTTCGTCATGAGGGATCCTGATCCGCGCGTCGTAATAGAGCGCGCCTGTTTGTGGATCGTTTTTGAGATCAGCGCTGATGGTGACGATCTCGCCCTGCAGCCGCGGGGCCCGCCAGCTGCGATACGCTAGCACGCGCGTACGCACCGGTTGGCCGACATACACCGAGGCTCGATCAGCCGGCCGAATGCGCACAGACGCCGTCAAGGTTTCAACCTCCGGCACAATCTCCAAAAGCGTGTCGCCAGGACGAATAACCCCGCCGCGGGTCGAAAACGCTAGGTTCAACACTTGGCCCGACACCGGCGCGCGGATCACCGCGCGGTCCAGCACATCTTGGGCCGCGCTGAGACTTTCCTCAGCCGCCAACACATCGGCGCGCGCATCGCGCAACTGCGCGGACACATCGCGTTGAAAATCAGCTTCAGTTTGTGCGATCTGCCCATCGAGATCACGCGCTTGCGCGCCCGCCTGTTCGCGCTCGCTGGTCAAGCGGGCGATTTCGCTCTCAAGCGTCGCCACAGACCGCTGCAGGCCGCTGACTTGATCGCGTCGCGCCAGTTGTTCGGCGGCAAGATCTCGGGCGAGAGCGAGTTCTTCTTGCGCCGCGGTCAACGCCTGTTCTGTGAAGGCGATTTCCTGCGCTCTCAAGCTTTGGGTCGTCAGCGCCGCGTCGCGGCGGGCGCTCAGCACCGCCATATCTGCGCGGGCCGAGCCGCGTTGTTGATCAAACAGGCTGGTTTCGCGCTCGATGATGTCGGCCCGCTCGGCGTCGCCCAAGCTCCACGTGTCGAGCACGGCGAACGCGACCGTGTCCGCGCCCGATTGCAAGGCGCGCAGGCGGGACACCGTGGCGATGAGCGCAGCAAGGTTTTGCAGGACCTGATCTCGACGCGCGAGGGCGGCTGTGTCCTCAAGCACCACCAGAACATCGCCAGCGACGACCAGATCGCCTTCCTTGACGTTGAGGTCGCGAATGATGCCGCCTTCGAGGTGTTGAACGACCTGGCGGTCGGTCTCCACGACCATCTGTCCAGCCGCCGCCACGCCCTCTTCCAACGGCGCCAGCGCCGCCCACGCGACAAAACCGCCAAACCCTATCAGGCACACAAGCGCCATTGCGATCGTGAACCGGTCTTTGACCGGCGGATTGAGCGGATCAATCATCACGCACCTCGTGTTCTTTGAACGGTGTTGGGGAACAGCGGCGTCGGCGTTTGCCGTTCGTTGACGGCGAGAACCTGATCGGGGGCGGCGGCCATGACCGCGCCGTGACGGACGACCAGCACAATGTCGGCCACGCCGATGAGGCGCTCGTCATGGGTCGCCGCGATCACAATCGCGTTGTGCGCCGCGGTCTCTCGCAAGGTGGCGCACACGGCCGCGGCGGTTTGAGCGTCGAGATTGGCGGTCGGTTCATCCAACAACAGCAAGACTGGATCGTTATACAGCGCGCGCGCCAGGCCGATGAGCTGGCGTTGTCCGGCCGACAAATGGGCGCCGCCAGGGCCGACAAGCGTGTCGTAGCCGTCGCTGAGGCTGAGGATTGTGGCGTGAGCGCCCGCCCGCCGCGCCGCGTCGACCACGGCGTCCGACTGAAGCGCGCCCAACCGGGCGATGTTGGCGGCCGCTGTGGCCGGCAAGAGCTCAACATCTTGCGGCACATAGCCGACATACGGACCGCGGTCGGCGTGGGGCCATTCGTGAACTGATCGTCCGCCTAGCGACACCGCGCCCGACCCTGGCGGCCAGGCGCTCGCCAAGGTCTGCAATAGCGTTGTCTTACCCGAACCATTGTCGCCGACCACGGCGATCAGTTGTCCGCCTGTCGCTTCAAAACTGAACGGACGGATCAAAGTGGCGCTGCGCCCCGGTGTGACCACGGACAATCGGTCGATCTGGAGGTGCGCGTCGGGACGCGGCAGCTCGGTGTACTGTGCCGGCTCGGTGTCGTCGGCCAAGCTGTGCTGCAAGTCCGCCCAGGCCTGGCGCGATTGGGTGAGCGACCGCCAGCCGCCGACGATTTGGTCGATGGGGGCTAGCGCGCGGGACAAAATGATCGATGCTGCGACAATCGCCCCTGGAGAAATCTGTTGGGCCAGCGCCAACGCGGCGCCGGCGCCGAGGATCAAGATTTGGAGGATTTGCCGCGTTGACCGCGCCGACGCGGTGAAAAACGCGTCGCGCTTGGCCGCCCGCAAACCTTGTCCGCGACCGGCCGCTTTGATTTCCGCCCACCGGCCAAACACCGGGCCGGCAAGGCCCATGGCCACGATCGCTGAGCGTTGTCGGTCAAGGCCTGCGGCGAACTCGAGCGCCTGTGCGCTGCGTGATGAGGCGAGTTCGCTCGATCGCCGCGTGCTCAATTCGGCGATGATCGCGACGATGAAAATCAACCCCGCACCACTTAACCCCAACAGCCCGAGCGAAGGGTGGATCAAGAACATCACGCCCAAAAACAACGGCGCGAATGGCAAGTCGAAAAACGGCAAAAGGGTGTTGTTCTGAAACACGCCCTGGACGCGGGCGACGGTGTGCAGCTGGCCGGAAAGGCGCGCGCCGGGCCCCATGGCGTTTTCAAACCGTTGGAAGACCCGTTTGGACACGCGGGCTTCCAACTTCGCGCCGGCCAGTCCGCAAACGCGCCGACGCCCCGCTTCTGCTGCGCCATAGACGCTGAGCAAAAACACCGCGAGCAATGTCAGCCAAATCAAGGTGTCGGTGGATCCCGAGACCAGCACCCGATCATAGACCTGCAACATGTAAAGCGGGGCCACCAATAACAACAGATTGGCGACCAGGCTAAAGGCGAGGATCAAGGTGAAGGACCCGCGCGTTTCGTTGCGCAGCTTGGCGAGCCATGAAAATACGCCGATGCGTTGCGGAGAACTGGACATGGATGGCGTCCTTCAAGCTGCTGGGAGTGAGTTGACAAATGATCCCCGGGGCAGAGAGGGGGGACATGCCCCGGGGACAAGGTCGGCTACCAGCCGTCGCTGCTTTCAGGCAGCGGGGTTGGCGCGGCGTCGACGTCGGCGTGTTCGTGCGCGCCTGCCGGGGCGTTTGACGCTTCAGCCATCACGTCTTTGGCGTCGTTGACGGTGCGAAGGTCGGTCTCGTCCCCGTCGGTCAACGACACGAACGCCACATCGGTGCTCGCTGGGGCTGCGGCGGCGGTGTCGACATTGACGAAGGCGAAGTTGTCTTCGGAGAAGTTGGCCAGGGCGTCGATGGCGTCTTGGCCGGTGAGGTCTGTCTGACGCGACACGATCTGCAGCGCGGCGTCGGCGTCGGCGAGATCTTCCGAGAAGACCAAGCGATTAATGTTCAGCGCGCTGTTGAAGTAGACGAAGAAACCAGCGCCCTCTCCGCCAAGATCAGCGATCTGCGTCGCCGCTGACCGAGCATTGAACACCGTGCTCGGATCGCTGTCATTGTCGCCATTAAGCAGGACGATGACGTTGGCGTCCGGATCCACGGTTGCGCCGGCCGCGTTCGCATCCAGGCTTTGGAACGTGACGTCGCCTTCCACGCCGAAGCTGCCGGAGTCGAGCTGGTAGCGATCGTTCGTGAAGTCGAAATCCGTGATCTCGTCTTCCTGAGCGCCGTCGTTCACGCCGGCCTCGTCGAAAGCGAACACGTCGGCGCCCGTTCCGCCAGTGAGGACGTCCGCGCCCCCTCGGCCGTTCAGGAGGTCGTCGCCGTCGCGGCCGTTGAGGTTATTGACCTCCGCATCGCCGAGGATGGTGTCGTCGCCGTTCACGGAGCCGAGCACGTTCTCGAAGTTCACGAAGGTGTTCGGACCCACCGAGCTGGTCTCAAGATCCACCGTCACGCCGGTGGCCGCCGAGAGGTTCAGCGTGTCCACGCCGTCGCCGCCGTCCACGAAGTCAACACCGCCGAAGGGGTGGATGTTGTCGTTGCCGGCCCCGCCGAGAATGACGTTGTTCTCATTGTTGCCGAACAGAACGTCGTCGAAGTCGGTGCCGATGACGTTTTCCACGTCGGTCAGCGTCACCGTCGCGCCAGCCTGCGTGAGCGTGCCGGACTGGCTCTCAGGCGCGGGATTGAGGGCGCCCTGGTTCGAGGCGTCGAGGTCCACGGACACGCCGGCGCCGAGGGTCGACAGGTCGATCGTGTCGCCCGTGGCGATGTCGCCGGCGTCGTCGGAGCCGTCGACATTGTTGTCGAGGCCGCCGATGATCTCGTCGCCGTCGACGACCGCGCCCACAACGAAGGTGTCGTCCGTCGGAACCACGTTCACGAACTCGAAGTTCTCAGCCGAGAAGCTCGCAAGCGCGTCGATGGCGTCCTGACCGGTGAGATCGGTCTGGCGGGAGACGATCTTCAGATCAGCCGTCGGATCCGAGAGATCGGTCGAGTAGACGAGCCGGTTCACCTCGAGATTTGAATTAAAGTAGACGAAGAAGCCCGCGCCCGGTTCGTCGACCAGGGCCGCGATCTGGCCCGCCGCCGTGCCGGCGAGGAAGGGGGTCGACGGATCGGCGTCGTTGTCGCTGTTCAGCAGAACGATGACATTGGCGCCGGTCGGGATCGTGGCGTTGGGATCGTTGGCGTCAACCGCCGCGAAGGCCACATCGTCGGTCACGCCGAAGTCCGTCGCATCGAGCTGATAACGGTCGAAGTCGATGAGACCGCCTTCGATCTCGCCGTCATTGCGGGCGTCCGCGAGGATGTCCTCAACCACTGGACCATTCTGGCCGACTGGGGCCTGGTGCAGGTGGCCGACAGTAAGACGGGCGATGTCGAAATCCGTCAGTTCGACCGTGGTCGTGTAGGTCACCGTGCCGTCGGCGGCGACGGAAAAAGTGATGTCGCCCGTGCCCGCAGCGTCGGTCGCCACTGGCGGAACCTCCTGGGCCCCGTCCAGAGATGCGGTGAAGGTCACATCCCCCACGCCATTCTCGTCACGGTCGTCGGAGACCAAAGTGAGCTGGCCGCGGACTTCGCCGGCCGGGAAGTCGCTGGAGTGGATGTTGTAGTAGATGTCGCCGTCGAGCGCCGCCTGGAGCACGGCCGCTGAAGACGGGGCGCTGTCCACCTGAACCGTCAACGTGTCGACGCCGAACTCGAAGTCTTCAATGAAGTCCTCGTTTCCGATGATTTGCCGGCCCGCCGCCGACACGTCCGCGCCGTCGAAGGGATCGCCCGAGAAAGCGAACACGTCCTGGCCGGCTCCGCCGATCAGCGTATCGCCACCGCCACGGCCGTTGAGCAGGTCGTCGCCATCGCGGCCGTTCAGAACGTTCACCCCGTCGTCGCCGAAGATCTGGTCGTCGCCGTTCACCGAGCCGAGCACGTTCTCGAAATTCACGAAGGTGTTCGGACCAGCCACGCCGGCCTCCAAATCCACGGTGACGCCGGTGGCCGCCGACAGGTTGAGGGTATCGACACCCTCGCCGCCATCGACAAAGTCGGTTCCGCCGAACGGGTGGATGTTGTCATCCCCGGCGCCGCCCAGGATCACGTTCGCCTCGTTGTTGCCGAACAAGGTGTCGTCCTGATCGGTGCCGATCACATTCTCGATGTTTTCGAGCGTGACGGTGTTCTCCCCCTGGATGAGCGCTCCGGTTTGGCTCTCCGGCGCGTTGTTCAGCGCGCCTTGATTGGAGCTGTCGAGGTCCACATTCACGCCTTCGGTCAGGCCCGACAGGTCGATGGTGTCGCCGGTCGCAATGTCATCAGCGGATGTCGCTGTGGCGCCGTTGGTGTCGCCGCCGCCGTCAATGGTCTCGCCGTCATTGACCGCGTTCACAACGAAGGTGTCGTTGGTGTTGGGATCGATCGGGTCGACCGGTACGTCATTGTCATCATCATCGTCGCTTGCCGCCAACGCGATGCCGCCCGCCACCGCGGCGACGCCAAGACCGACCAGCACAGCGTTGTTGCCGCCATCGCTGAATTCGACGTTGGCGATCGCTTCGTTGGCGATCAACACCGCACCGTCCTGGATGCTGACCTGTTCGGCCGGGATGGTGGCCGTCCGCCCGTCCTCGGTAATCAGAGTGACCGAGCCGTCCGCGTTGCGTTGAATCTGATCGACGCCTTCGATCTCGCTGGCGGCGGTGAATCCAGTGTTTTGCTCGGCGGCCGCACGGTCGCCGAGAAACGCCAAGCCGCCCAGGGCGGCGAGTAAGCCTGCGCCGCCGCGGCGGCGAGCCTTCGAAGTGTTGCGTGGCATGGTGGTCCCTCTTGCCATGTTGGTCCCCGGTGCACGGGGCCTTGGAGCCCGTCACGGTGGGAGAACACGGCAGAGGGGAGATCTATTCGATCACACGTCTGTGATCAGGCAAGCCTGTTGGGCAATGGCGCACGTTCTCAGGACGCCTGGCCTTTCATTTCAATGGCTTGACGGTCAGCTGCTGTAAGCAGTCGCACCTGTGACTAATAGCGCAATTGGAGTGCGACCCACACTTTGGTGCGATCTGCGAACCCATCGTCACCGCCATCATAGATGGCGGCCTTGGCTTGAAAGTCGACGAGCTCGGTGAGCTTCATGTCGAAGACGGTGTTGAGCTCGCTCCCGAAATCCAGATCGCCGTCATCGCTCGTGAAGTCGTGATATCGCACAAACAGTTTGGCGCCGCGACCAATTGGCGACTTGGGAAGGGTGGTTCCACCTTGAACGTAGAGATCCCGAACGCCTTGCGCTGGTGTTGTCAGAAACACATCCGCGGCGCCCTGAAAGGCGTGTAAAGTCCCGAGAGGCGTTGAAAATCCAACAGCGCCGTCGCCCTCAAGCCACTCGACTCCGAAGCCGGCGGACCAGTGATTGCGCTGAGCTGTCAGTAACGCTGAGGCGTAGCTCAAATCAAACTCGTTGGCGTTGTCGGCGGCGTCTGTTTGATGCGCGTACTCTGCTGTGTAGCGTGTTGTGATCTGGCCTAACGTCGCTAATGGACCCGTCAAACGCGCACCGAGCGTATTGGTGGATGCTGCGGGCGCATCATCAAAGTCGAAAAGCAGACCATAGGCGCTTAGGTCGCCGATGGGCGTTGTGATGTCAGCTTGGACAACGTGCGAGTTGCTGTTGAACTCTCCGGCCGGGTTTTCATCGCCGAAAACGCGATGCACGCGATCGATGTAAATGTAAGTGAGCTCCACCGGCTCGACCGGTTTGTGGCTGATGCTCACGGCGTCAAAGGTCTGCTCGTTCTGGCGAAATCCCACATTCCCCACAAACCGTGAGTTGTTCAGGATAATCCGCTGGCGCCCCAATACGACATCCGTATTGGGAATTGCCGTGTAGGAGACGAGCGCGCGATTGATCTCGGTGGCCTCTGGATCTGCAACAACGGGGAACTGGGATTGCCCGTTTGTGGTCGAGTTGAACCCGTCGTCGGAGAGGTCGGTAATGTTCTCCGCCTCAAGAAGCACGCGGAAACCAGCCCACTCGCCGGTCTCAAACCCCAGCCTCGTGCGGAGCGTTGCGGCGTTCGCCGTCTGCGCAAAACCATCTTGATCGACAAACTCATAGCGAAGGCGCACATCGAGGATGGGCTTGCCATCGTCGAGAACGGCCTTGAGATCTTGGGCGGGCGCTGTGCACGTCAACACCGCTATCGCGGCTGTACCCGTCACTGCGCCAAGCACTGGTGACTTGGACACACATACCTCCCTTGGACGTTGGATTACCAACGCTCCATTGAATACTCCTCGTCACGCCGGTTTTCTGTCGGCTGATTACCGGCTGACGTCAACGGTCTTTGTCGCCGTCAGGACGAACGGCCGGCGTGGCGGTTGATGGCTTATGTCCAGGCTCTTTAAGACTGTTTCTGGGCGATGGTCGTCATGCGCGTTGAAGGCGCCATCCGCTGAGTACGCGCTCAGTCTTAAGCGTCCCTTGCGCATCCGCGCGTTGTGATGTGCGCCAAGCCAGGGTCCCCCGCGCGGGCCGCTGCGCGCTCGACCGTCGCGAGCCGTGGTCGGGGCGGCCATAACGCGGCGGCGGGGAGGGCGCGATGGCGGAACGGTCAGACGAGGAGAGGCGGGCGGAGAAGGCGCGGCGTCATGCCGAATGGGTGAAGCGTTGGGAAGAGGCTGTCTTTTCCTGGACCGGGCTGGCGCACGCCAATTGGGACGTCAGATCTGGTGGGACTCCGGCACAGCGACTCAAGCGTTGGCGGGCGCCGGCGCGGTTCCCGGGCGCCGGCGCTGTGGTTGTTGGCGAGGGGGAGGGCGCCCACAAACAGGCGAGCCTGCAGGACTATTGACGCTGGGCGCCGAGCGGGTTTGCGCCTGACGACCCGGCGACCTGGACATTTGCCGACAACGATCCAGGCCGAGCCTTCTTCAGCTCCGACCCGTCGGCGCGGACACGGACGATCGCCTCGAATGTCTCCGCACCTCCGAAACGCTTGATCGCAAGGGCCCTCATCACCTGGCGCGCCGCGTGCTGATGCCGAGCATGGCGTAGATCGAACACAGTCCCATAATCGACGTCAGCAACAGCATCGCCGAGACAACGCCGGCGATGATGAGAGCTGGTCCTGAGAGAACGCCGGCGAGCCACAGGCCCACGGTCGCGAGGAAGGGAAGCGCCCGCACGAGGCGGTCAACAGACCCGACATTCGGCGTCGTGAAGCGTTTGATCAGCGACATGGCGTTCATGCTCCCACAGTGTGGTGTTTAGCCAGGCTGTCGAGACCGGCGACATACATGCCGCGAACCATCTCCAGCGTTTGCGCGGCCGCCGCATCGTCAACGATGAACTGGCTGTCCCAAGTCACATGGCTCTTTCCGCTGAGATCATCGATGCGGATACACCCGACAACGCCGCGAGCGGGTAGCGGGTGGCTGTCGATGGCGTAGACAAAGGTTCGGGTCTTGGGATCGCGGAGCAAAATCCGCTCTTCGAGTTGCCCGCCATTGGTCATCGTGCAGAGGCGTCGCGTGACGCCGTTGCTCTGTTCGATACGCGACGCGCTGATCAGGCCTGGATACCAGGTTTCCATTCCCGTCATCTGATCGATGGTCGCCCAAAGCGTATCGGCGGGCGCTGCGATGTCGCGGCTCGCTTCGGCTCGGCAGTGTTTCATGGGAGGCCTCCTGTTTCTTGCTCCGAACGTGACATGGAGTGGGAAGAGCCTTACGAAAATGGACCAAACTGCACCGTTATGGTGCGCAAACAGACCATCGGAGCCGTCATGGCCGCGCAGTTGGATTGGGACGATTTGCGCTGTTTTCTCGCTATGGGCGAAGAAACAACGCTGCGCAGCGCCGCTGGGGCGCTTAAGGTCAGCCATTCGACTTTGCTCAGAAGACTGCACGCCCTGGAGGCGCAGCTGGGCGCGAGGCTTTATGATCGCCAACCCCGTGGCTTCGCCCTAACCGAGGAGGGCCGCACGCTGTTGGGCGCACTCCTTCGGGCGCAGGACGCCATCGATGACGGCGTCAGAAAAATCATCGGCAAGGACGAGCGCTTGGAGGGGCCCATCCGTCTCAGCGTCCCGGATTTTCTCGCATTTTATTGCCTGCTTGAGCCCTGGCGCGCGTTTCAGGACGCCCACCCTGCGATCGATCTTCACGTCGACATCACCTATGAGGCCGCCGATCTCACGCGCAGAGAGGCGGATATCGCCGTGCGCATGACCCTTCTCGATGACAACCCGCCCGAAGGACTTGTCGGACGCAAGGTGCTGCAGAGCGCGGCCACCGGCTACGCCACCCCGGCCTATCTGGAGCGCTACGATCTGTCGGATCCCTTGGGCGGCGCGGTGTGGCTTGGATGGAAATCGGGAGCGCCGCAACGCTGGATCGCCGAGACGCCCTATGCGCACCTGCCCGCGCGCGGCGCCTATAACCATGCCGAATTGCAGCATCACGCCGCCCTGGCGGAGCTGGGCATGGCGTACATTCCCACCGTGATCGGCGATAGCGACAAGAGGCTCGTACGGGCGCCGAACATGACGCCCAAGCCCGCGCGCGACATCTGGGTGCTAACCCACGCCGACCTGCGAGAAACGTCGCGTATGCGGCGCACGCCATTGGGCAAAGACCAAGTGCTTATAGGCCCGTATGCCACACTGTTGCCGGTAGACCCCGGCAGCACCGATTGGCCGGACCTGTCGGAGTTGGCCGAAAACGGGCTTGCCCTATTGGTGCCCACAGGTCAGATGCCCGCCGCGATGCCCAAAGCCCGGCTAGAAATGGAGCCGTATGGGCACGGGGCGCTTGTAGAGCGCTTCAATCACCTGTTTGGGCATAAGATGGGCGTCGAATTGCCGGATTTGCTAACCATCGCCCTAGAAGACCCTGCTGTGAGCCTTACGGACGCCTTGTCAGCGGAAGGGCTGGGCGATCTGGACTTAGACGACGTGGCCGTGCTTGCCTGCCCCCTGTGGGCAATTCCTGCGACCGACCGGGCGGAAGTCACCCGCCTGTGCAAGCACCCATAGCATCGAACGCGGCGGGGTACTGGTACTGCCCTCCAACGCGTTCGTAGGCGGCGGTATCTTCGTTGGAGTACCGCCGCCGCACTCTAGTTCTCGCTAACTGATCGCGTCTTCTTGCTAGAATATACCGCGCCAGAAATCGGTTTCGGGCTTCGCGTTTGTCGAAGCATTAACATAGTTAACAAAGGCAGTTAATTCGTCCTGCAACTGTTCTCTGTCGAGTTGAGCGTCGCGCCATGCCCGCCAGAGGAACTCAATTAAGCCTTCAATCCCATCCGGCGGATAGATTGAATCGTTCTTCATAGTTCTGACAAGCGGTTCTCCTTCCCATGTTGGGTCAGTAGTTTCGCTCCAAACGGCTGCACATTTGCGCGCGCCATGCGCGATTTCCAAACGGTCCTTGGCAAATACAAACCTATAGCGGTCAGTATGCCCCCAACGAGGGGGGTAGAAATCGGCAAATACTTCAATTGGTTCCAATGTTTTCTCCTGAGTTCAATGCTCGCATAGAGTGTACTAAGCAAAGAAGGCCCATACAACATCGTGCTGACCAAACAATGCGTGTGACAATTCCTAACTGGTACTTGAATGCAGCTTGTGAACAAGTTTTGACATCGCATCAGTCATTGCAGAGGCAATCTGCCATGCTTGGAAAAGTTCTTCGTGTAACACATCTAAGTCAGCAAACATAACGTCACGCCCTTCGTCCGACTGTATCTTGAAGTTGTGTCGCTCATAGAAGCCGTGGTTAAGCCGATTACGTGCTTTCAAGGCCGAAGCGAAGCGGCCTTCTAAGTCGCCTTCAAACTCCACCTTCCCACGCAATGCACCAATCAGCCGACCAAGGGTGTGTTTCTCAATCTGGTTGAGCGCCTTTCGCGCTTGCATTGGGTCCGGTTCAATGTGCCAGCCGTTTTCCAGCGCGTTTACAGCTAAAAGAAGGGTGCCAAGTTCTGTCTCAAAGAGTTGCGCTGCTTCTGCGGTTATTCCGAATTTAGCATAAAGTTCGTCGCGCGTAGTCAACTTGCTTGCCTCAATAGTCTTGTTTAGGTGAGTCAAAACAACGCAGGTAAGAACGTTCACTGCAAGCCCTACCACTGAAAATACTAAGTGAAAACTTGCAGTAGGTTATTAGTAGAATTCTACTATTGCAAAAATTTCCAATTAAATCAAATACAAGTGGCGGGGAGTTGGGGAGAGGTTTCGAACCCGCTCTTTGAAGAATTGGCCGTTTGGGAGCAGCAACTTCAAGCGTTGCGCGGATCTGCGCCGCACCAGGTTGAGGATCAGTTGGTCCAGACTGGGACGGAAGGTCAGCGCCCATGACCGACCGACAGGATCCCGCCGACACCTTCAACGCCAGCGCTCAGTCTTCTGAGACAGCGAAACCGTCGCCGGGCCGTCATGGCGAACGTCGCAAGCATCCGCCGCCATTTTCGGTGCGGTTTTCAGCCGATGAGCGCGAATGGCTGCGCGAGCAGGCGAAGGACGGCTCCATTG
>CAZADA010000052.1:0-19391 GCA_964483775.1 uncultured Caulobacterales bacterium | reverse complement strand
CCAGAAGTCGCCGACCTTGACGTTCGTTTCCTCACCGTCCTGGACGCGCACGCCGCCGCCTTCCAGCAGCACGCCCCACTGCTCTTCGGGGTGAGAGTGGACCTCGCCCTCCCGGTTCGGCGCGATGCGCACGACCGACAGCAGCGACCCTACGGGCCTAGCGACGGCCCATTTCTTCGCCGATCATATCCGGGTGATGGCCGACGGCGCACAAGCATCCAACCGAGCGCTTAGCGTCATTGTGATGCGGGCCGATGCGCCCGGATCGGTGTCGCCGCGTTCGCGCGACGAAGGTCTGCGTCAATTGGGCGGCATGGTGCGGCACATGGTGCGGGTTGAGGATTTTTGCGGACGGCTGAGCCCAGGTTTGTTCGCGGTGGCGCTGCCCAATTGCGCTTTGAGCGATGCTCAGAAAGTGGCTGAACGCCTTGAGGCGGTGAGTGAGTGCACCGCGTTTGAGAACGAAGACAATTACGATGATCCCTTCACCATGCGGATCCGCACGGCGTGTGTGGAGATGCACCGCGGCGAAACGGGACGATCCTTGCTGGTGCGGGCGATATCCGATTTTGAAACGCAGGCGCGCGCGGGATGATGGGCGAAGTGACCTAAATCTGGACGTTGATCTCGCCGATGCGGATCAGCTCGTAGCGAATGATCAGATAAAGCGCCAACCACACGATCAGCGACGCAAGGGAGGTTGTGCGCACCTTGCGCCAAAGGTTGGGACGGATCGGGGCGCCAGGCTCAGATCCGGACGCCACGTCGCCCGTTTCCAGCTGGCTGCGTACGCCAAACGGCAAAATGGCGAACAACACCGTCCACCATATGGTGATGTAAGTGGCGATCCCAGTGAACCAATCCATGTCTCTCTCCCACGCCCTAAACTAGACGTGCGACACACCGATTGAAAAACAAGGGGGGGGCGGCTTGGCGCCCGCCCCCGATTTCGTCATCCGACTAGCGGCGGAAGAACAACGCCACCAGGATGAAGGTCACGATGTGGCTGGCGAGCGCCGCGACGGGCAAGCTTGACACCATGGCCAGCAGTCGGAACCAACCGGGCTGTTCCTCGCGGAGGATCTCAGCGCTGATCGCGCCATCCTCCAACGCGCTTTCGAGCACATCCTGAAGCGGTCCCAGATCGTTGAACCGTTCATTGGCTTGGGACAACACCAGATCCAGGTATGGATCAAACGTTCCCCCAAACGACAAGTACGTCATGCCCGCGGCCGCGGCGGCGAACAGCAGACCAAACAAGATAATGCTAGCGATAAAGCGTACGATAACCATGGTGTCCCCCTCGTTTGACACAAACCATTTGATACGCGCACAGGACCGTTGGAGCAATTGGTCTTATTTGGCGCGTTCCTCGCTAGGTTCGTTGGGCGACAATCGAAGCCCGGCAAAGTCAAACACGTTCGGATCGGCCAGGTGAGATGGGCGGGCGTGCATCAGCGCGCGGAACATGACCTGCCGGCGGCCGGGCGATCGTTGCTCCCATTCGTCAAGCAGGGCTTTGACTTGGACCCGCTGCAAGCCCTCCTGGCTACCGCACAGATTGCACGGGATGATGGGAAACGCCATCAGCCGGGCGAATTTGGCGATGTCGGCCTCGGCGCTGAACAAGAGCGGACGCAGAACCAGCACATCGCCATCATCATTGAGCAGTTTGGGCGGCATGGCGGCGAGACGCCCGCCATGGAAGAGGTTCATGAAAAAGGTCTCGAGCGCGTCATCGCGATGATGGCCGAGCACGATGGCCTCACACCCCTCTTCACGCGCGACGCGGTACAAAATCCCGCGACGCAGGCGCGAACATAAGGCGCAATAGGTCTGCGTCTGCGGCACTTTGTCGGTGACGATCGTATAGGTGTCCTCGGTGATGATGCGATGCGCGACGCCGATGCGGGTCAAATAATCGGGGAGCACGTGTTTGGGAAAGCCTGGCTGGCCCTGATCGAGATTGCACACCAGCACATCCACCGCCAACCGCCCCTGGTATTGCAGGTCGAGCAAAGCGGCGAGCAATGTGTAGCTGTCCTTGCCGCCCGACAGACACACCAGCCATTTGGGGCGGCCGCCATCGGCGCGCGGCGTGACCAGGCCGTATTGGGCGATGACCTCCTCGCACTGGCGCAGAATGCGTTTGCGCAGCTTCTTGAACGTCACCGTCGAGGGCGCATCGGCAAACACCGTGTGCGCGTAGGAGCCGGTGTGCTCGGGCTGCTGGTCGTTTGGCGACAAGGCTTCGGTCATCGCAAAGGCATCGGGCAAGGCGACGATGATTTCAAGGGACGGGCGTATGTCGGGCTTTTGCGATGGGTTGCCGCGCCAATGGGCGTCCCGGCCGCGTTGCAAACTACGTTCGCTTCTAAGGCGGTAGGTGTCGCACTGTGGGTAGACGGGCGGATCAATGCTCCGCCGCAGGCTCCATGAGTTCGACCAGGACGCCGTGCATGTGCTTGGGGTGGATGAAGATGACCTTCGTCCCATGCGCGCCAATGCGCGGCTCGCCGAGCACTTGGACGCCCTGCGCTTCCAGCCGGGCTTTGGCCGCCGTCACGTCGGGATCTTCAAAGCAAATATGGTGTTGGCCGCCCTTGGGATTGGCTTGGAGGAATTTGCGCACCGGGCTGGTTTCGCCTAGCGGCTCCAGCAGCTCGATCTGGCTGTTGGGCGTGTCGAGAAACTGAACGCGCACGCCTTGCGCCGGCAGGTCGATCACATCGGAGATCACCGTGGCCCCCAACAGCGCGCGGTAGGTCTGCACCGCGGCGCTCAGCGACGGCACGGCCACGCCAATGTGATTGATCGGGCCAAATGGGGGCGTTGGGTGGGTCATGGACACTGCCTAGCCAAATCTGGGCGCGGCGTCATCACCATGGCCCGCGGTGAGATTAGACCCGCAACACAATGGCGTCGACCAAAGGACGCTTGTTGTAAACTTCGCGGGCCATCTTTCCCACGGCGCGCGCGATGGCGTGTTCGGCGGCCTTGTCGTCTTCGCGGGTTTCACGCGGCAGCGAAGCCCACACCTCTTCGGCCTCTTCGGCGGCGTCGCTGGCAAAGGCGGCGAGCGTGTCGTCTTCGTCCTCGGGCAGGCCTTGGGCGCGCACGTCGGGGCCGCCCACCACCTTGCCGACCCCGTTCACCGCTAGGGCCACAGTGATCGCGCCATTGAAGGACACCTTGCGGCGGGTGCGCAGCGCGTCATCGTCGGCCGGCACGAGAAAGTCGCCATCAAGATGAAGCCGTCCGGCCGGCGCTTCATCAATCACCACCGCGCCCTCGGTGCTCGACAGGGCGATAACGTCGCCATCATGGGGCGCGTAGGCATGGGGCACTTGCAGGGATTTGGCGAAGGCGGCGTGCTCAACCACGTGCCGACGCTCGCCGTGAACGGGGATGGCGATGTGGGGACGCACCCATTGATACATGGCCCGCAGCTCATCGCGGCACGGATGGCCGGACACATGGATGGGGCGTTGGCGTTCGGTGATCACGTGGACGCCGCGGTCAACGAGCTTGTTCTGCAGATTGCCGATGGCGACTTCGTTGCCGGGTATTTCGCGGGACGAAAACACGACCGTGTCGCCTTCGCTCAACGTGACAGAGCGGTGGGAGCCTTCGGCGATCCGCGACAGGGCCGCCCGGGGCTCGCCCTGGCTGCCGGTGCACAGCAACAAGATTTTGTCTTCGGGTAGGAACCCCGCCTCGTCGGCGCTGACAAAGCTGACGCCGCTGAACATGCCGACAGAGCTCGCCGCTTTGACCATGCGCTCCATGGAGCGGCCAACCAGCGCCACATGGCGACCGTGGGCGTCGGCCGCGTGCACGGCGGTCTGCAGGCGCGCAACGTTCGAGGCGAATGCGGCCACCGCGACGCGGCCGCGACATTCCCCGACCACTTTAATCATCTCGTCGCGAACCGAGGCTTCTGAGCCGGCCTCTCCTTCGACAAACACGTTGGTGGAGTCGCAGATCATGGCCAGCACCCCCTCCTCGCCAAGCGCCTTGAGCACGCCATCGTCGGTGGGCGCGCCGACCAGCGGATCGGGGTCGAGTTTCCAGTCGCCGGTGTGCAGCACCAGGCCCGCCGGGGTGCGGATGGCGATGCCGTTGGGTTCGGGAATGGAGTGGGTCAAGCTGATGAGCTGGAGATCGAACGGCCCCAAGCTGAACCGTGCGCCAAGCGAAACTTCCCGGACCTTGGCCTCGCCCAGCAGGCCTGCTTCCTGTAGCCGGTCGCGCATCAGCCACGCGGTGAAGGGCGTTGCATAGATTGGGGCTTTGAGCTGTGGCCACAGATGAGCCACCGCGCCCATATGGTCTTCGTGGGCGTGGGTCAGGACGATGCCGAGAAGATTCTCCCGGCGCTCAACAATGAAGCTCGGATCGGGCAGGATCACATCAACGCCGGGCGTGGCGAGGTCGCCAAAGGTCACGCCGCAATCCACGATGATCCACTGACGGTCATCTTCGGGACCAAAACCATAAAGATTGAGGTTCATTCCCACTTCGCCGCACCCGCCTAACGGGGCGAACACCAATTCTGCATTTGCCGTCATGATTACAACACGCCGCCATTGCGCCGAAAAATTTCCAGCAGGCCAGTTGAAGTGAGGTCTTGATCGAAGACCTCGATGGTTGAGGATTCGCCTTGGAACAGCGAAGCGACACCGCCTGTGGCGACGACCTTCATGGGCCCAAGGCGGGTTTCGTCTTCGGCTTTGAGCCGGCGCACCAAGCCGTCGATCAGCTCCACATAGCCAAAGAACACGCCCGATTGCATGGCGTGCACCGTGTTCTTGCCGAGCGCCGCGCCTTGTTGGGGGCGGCGGATCTCAATGCGCGGCAAACGCGCGGCGTTGGTGTGCAGGGCCTGCAAGGAGAGGTTGATGCCTGGCGCGATGATCACCCCTTCCAAGCCGCCGTCAGCGGCGATGACGTCAAACGTCGTGGCGGTGCCGGAATCGATGACGATGGCGGGCCCGCCATGGGCCATATAGGCGCCGACCGCGTTCACAAGCCGGTCCGCGCCCGCTTCGGCCGGGTTATCGATGCGCAGCGGAATGCCCAAGACGACCCCCTCCTCGCCCACGATCAGCGGGTCGACGCCCGCGCCGACATACCGACGTGAGAAATTGCGCAAGTGGAACAACGCCTGCGGCACCACCGTTGACACAATGCACGCCGACAATTGTTGCAGCTCCAGGTCGCTGAACCCTAACAGTTGGGACAGCCAGGCGGCATACTGGTCCGCCGTGCGCGAGGAATCGGTGGAGGTGCGCCATGTGCCGCGCCATGACGCGCCGTCGTGTACGGAAAACTTGGTGTTGGTGTTGCCAACGTCGATCGTTAACAGCATGGACTAGTCCGTTTGCGCCGCTGGTTGGGATGGAACTGCGGCGCTGATGTCAAAGATGGCCTCCCCAGCGGTGACGCGTACGCGCTCCCCGCCATCAGATCGGATCACAAGCGCGCCGTCTGCGTCCAATGTTTCGAACAGGCCGGCCAGCGTTTGCGTTCCTTGGTGGGTTTGACGCGTGGTGCGCACGCGTTCGCCGATGCCAAAGCTGTGGGCCAGCCATTCTTGGCGAACCGGTTCAAAGCCATCTGTCAGCCAGGCGTCCATCCGGCGCATAAACGCGCCGACCACGGTCTCGGCGACGTCGTGGGCGCTTGGCGTTGGGGCCTCAGGTCGCACATGGTCGGTGAGCGCTGTGGCGGGTTGATCAAGACCGGTGGGCGCGGTCGTCACATTCACGCCGACGCCGACAATCACGCGGACTTTGCCGTCATGGCGCTCGGTCTCGAGCAGTACGCCGGCCAGTTTTGCCCCATTGAGAAGCACGTCGTTGGGCCATTTGGCCTTGAGCTGGTGGGGCGTGACGAGGTCGGCGACGGCGTCGATCACCGCGAGGCCCGCAACAAAGGAGAGCTGGGCGACTTCGGCGAGCGGGCGGTCACACTGCACAAGGCCGGACAGAAACAGGTTGCCAGGCTGACCGCGCCATGACCGGCCGCGCCGCCCGCGACCGGCCGTTTGCGTCTCGGCGCGCAGCCAAACCGGTGGGGCGACGCCTTGGGCGACGAGCTGACGCACCGCGTCGTTGGTGCTGCTGGTTTCGGATACCACGCGGATGGGCCGAGGGGCGTTACGCTCCGTTGCGTGGCGAGGCGGTGATGGCGTCAAGTGAAAAACACCTGGGAGGCGGCTTCGACCACTTGGCGCGCAGGCGCGGCGGCGATGAGGACGACGACCGACACCATGAGCGCGGCGACGATGGCGGTCCAGCTCAGCTCCTGGCCGGCGCGGGCGAGCGGACGGTCGGCTTCGTCGAACCACATGATCCGTATGATGCGCAAATAGTAGAAGGCGGCCACCACGCTGAAGATGACGGCATAGATCACCAACCAGTGCAGCCCCGCCTGCCAGGCTGGCATGAACGTAAAGAGCTTACCCAGAAAGCCGCCAAGGGGCGGAATGCCGGCGATAGAGAACATCAGCACCGTCAAGGCAAACGCAAGGCCGGGATGGGTGCGCGACAGACCGGCGAGGTCCTGGATGGAGCCGACGGCCTGGCCATCGCGGCGCATGGCCAAAATACAGGCAAACACCCCTGTGGTCGAAATCACATAGATCGCCATGTAGATGAGCAGCCCTTCAGGCCCGCGCGCGCCGTTTTCGGTCCCGGCGGCCAACGCCACCAGCGCAAAACCCATATTGGCGATGGAGGAGTACGCCATGAGCCGCTTGAGATCGGTCTGCACCAGCGCGCCTAGGGAGCCCACGGTCATGGAGGCGGCGGCGATCAAGGCGATGACCGATTGCCAATCGTCAAGCGATGCGGGAAAGGCTTCGAGCATGAGGCGCATTAAGAGCGCCATGGCCGCCAGTTTGGGCGCGCTGGCGAACAGGGTCGTGGCCGTGGTCGGCGCGCCCTGGTAAACGTCGGGCGTCCACATGTGAAACGGCGCTGCGGACACCTTGAAGGCAAGGCCGCAAATCACAAACACCAGGCCGAACACTGCGCCCAGATTCGCCCCGTCGTTGAGCGCCAAGGCGATGCCCTCAAAACGCGTCACGCCCGTGAAACCGTAAATCAGCGACATGCCGTACAGCAGCAATCCCGACGACAGGGCGCCCAGCACAAAATATTTCAGGCCGGCTTCGGACCCGCGGACGGAGTCGCGGTTGAACGAGGCGAGGATGTAGAGCGAGAGGCTCTGCAGCTCAATGCCCATGTAAAGCGTCAGCAAATCGCGCGCTGAGACCATGACGGACATGCCCAGCGCGGCCAGCACCACCAAAATGGGATATTCAAAGCGGGCAATGCCCTCGGCGTGCAAAAAGCGTCCCGAAATCAGCAACACAATCGCGCACAGACCAAAAATCGCGATCTTGGCGAACCGCGACCAAGGATCGTGCACGAAAGCGCCATGTTGCAGTTCAGCGCCGAGCGCGGCGGCGGTTTCGGTGTGGTTCAATGCGCTGCGGTCCAGGTCGAGCGTCACACTGCGGTCAACGCTCAGCTGGGGTGTGCTTGCCGTGAGCACGATATCGATGCTCCGGCTCACGCGCTGTCGGTCCGCTTCAACCTGAATGGCGCCCGTTTGGGCGTCAACGCTCACGCCGCCGGGCAGTTCGGCTTGGCTGGCGAAGGTGATCTCGGGTTGGGACGTAAAGGCCTCGCCAAACGGCGTGAACGCTGCGGTGACCAGGCCAGCCGCCGCCAGCAACGCGATGGACGCGGCGGTCACCACGCCTGTTGAGCGCTCGCCGGCGAAGGCGCCAAACAACAAGAGCGCCATGGCGCCGATGGCGAGCGTTAACTCGGGGCGCACAATCGCCAGGTCGGCCAACAAGCTTTCGGTGGTCACAGGCGTCGGCTCCCTATCCGTTCATGCCCACACGGGCGATGAGATCGACCACGGCCGGGCCCGTTATGTCTGTGGCCAACACGCTGTACACGCCGAACACGATGGTGGCGACGACCAGCGGCGCGAAGATGAGCCGTTCCAGGGCCGTCAGATCGGTGATCGCCTCAAGTTTGGGATTCTCGAGCGGGCCAAGCATCACGCGGCGGTACAGCCAGAGCATATACACCGCCGATAAGATCACGCCGAGCGCGGCGCCGACGGCCGCCCATGTCGCCACGGCGAACGCGCCCTGCATGGTCAAGATTTCACCGATGAAACCTGATGTTCCCGGCAAACCCACATTGCCCAAAGCGAAGATTAAAAAGACGATCGCATACGCCGGCATGCGGCCGACCAAGCCGCCATAAAAGGCGATCTCTCGGGTGTGCATGCGGTCGTAGATGACCCCGACGCACAAGAACAGCGCGGAGGAAATGATCCCGTGCGAAAGCATCTGGAACACAGCGCCCTGCACGCCCTGCTCGTTGGCGGCGAAGATTCCCAGGGTGACGTACCCCATATGCGCCACAGATGAGTAGGCGATCAGCTTTTTGATGTCGACTTGGCGGAAGGCCACCAGCGAGGCGTAGACGATCGCAATCACCGAAAGCGCGAAGACAAAGGGCTGAAAGTACTGCGAGGCGTCGGGGAACATCGGGAGGGAAAAGCGCAGAAAGCCGTAGCCGCCGAGCTTCAGCAAGATCCCGGCGAGGATGACCGATCCGGCGGTTGGGGCTTCCACGTGCGCGTCCGGCAACCAGGTGTGCACCGGCCACATGGGCATCTTAACCGCAAACGAGGCGAAGAACGCCAGCCACAGCCACATCTGCATGTTTTCGGCGAATTCATACTGGTGAAGCGCGACAACGTCGGTGGTGCCCACCTGCAGGTAGATGGCGATCACCCCCACGAGCATGAGCACCGAGCCCAAGAGTGTGAACAAGAAGAACTTGAAGGCGGCGTAGATCCGGTTGGCGCCGCCCCAAATCCCAATGATCAAGAACATCGGGATCAGTCCGCCTTCAAAGAAGATGTAGAACAAGATCAAGTCAGTGGCGCAAAACACGCCAATGAGCAGCGTTTCCAACACAAGGAACGCGGTCATGTACTCGGCGACGCGGTTCTTGATCGAGTGCCAACTCGCCAAAATGCAGAGCGGCATCAAGAACGCGGTCAGGACGACGAACAGCACCGAAATGCCGTCCACGCCCATGGCGTAGTGAATGCCAGGCCCAAGCCAGTCGCGCTGTTGTTCGACAAACTGGAAGTCTGTGGTGCTGGGATCAAACGCCAACACCAGCGCGAGCGAGCCGGCGAACACGCTGGTGGTGATGAACAGCGCCAGCCATTTGGCGTTGGTCCCAATGCGGGCTGCGTCCTCTGGACGGGCCATCAATCGGAGCAAGCCAATCAACACCGCCCCGGCCATGGGGGTAAAGGTCAAAAGCGTCAGGATGTTGATGTCATTAAGAAACTGAGCCATCCAAGCGCCTCTAACTGTTCATTCGCCACAACAGCACGGTGGCCAGGACCGCCACGCCCACCAGCATCACAAACGCATAGTGGTACAAATAGCCGGTCTGCAAACGCGCTTGCCAGCGGCCCAGGCGCATTGTGGCTGCTGCGGCGCCGTCGGGGCCCAGCCGATCAATGACGTTCTTGTCGCCGCCTTTCCAAAACAGATCGCCCAGTCCACGCACGAGCCGGACGATGGTGGCGTTGTAGATCTCGTCGAAATACCATTTGTTCGACAGGAAGTTGTGCATCGGACCGCCCCGGGCGGCGATCCTGGCGCCGAGTCCCTGGTTCAGACCGTAGAAGAACAACGCCAGGACAAACCCGGCCGCGGTGACCTGAACGGGCAACCACAACACCCATCCGGGAACATGGTAGCTGTCGTGCGCGTCGTGACTTTCGCCGTGCGCCTCGCCATGGCCTTCGTCTGCGTGATCGTCATTGGCATGGGTGGTCGTATCCGTGCCGCCCAGCGCGGTCTCGAGCGGCTCAATGGCGGACGCGTCTTGTTCGGTGGGGACGGCCTCTGCGGGGATGGCGGCCTCGGATGGGATGGCCGTTGCGGGCTGGTCGAGCGCGACCTCCTCGGTCAGGCTGGCATCGGTGAGGGCCTCAGGTGTGGGGGCCGCGCTTTCGGACGTGTCGAGCTTGTAGGCCGCCGGGGGGATGGAGCCCGCCCAAAAGTCTTTGGCTCGGTCGCCCACGAAGGCTGGATAAAACACCACGCCGGTGAACACTGCACCGGCGGCCAAGACCAGCAACGGCCCGCGCATGACCCAAGGCGGATCGTGGGCGTGATCATGGACCGATTGTGGACCTTGCGGCGCGCCATGGAACGTCATGAACATCAGACGCCACGAATAGAAACTCGTGAGGAAGGCGGCGATGATCCCCATCCAAAATGCGAACATGGCCGCTTGACCGCCCGCCTCGCCCATCAAGAACGCGTCCTCGATGACCCGGTCTTTGGAGAAAAAGCCGGCAAAACCAAAGGGCGTTCCCGGTATGCCGACGCCGGTTAGCGCTAAGGTGCCAAGCAGCATCATGACCCAGGTCCAACGCATTTTGCTGGCCAGGCCGCCCATTTTGCGCATGTCCTGTTCGTCATGCAGGCCGTGGATCACCGCGCCTGCGCCAAGGAACAAGAGCGCTTTGAAAAAGGCGTGGGTGAACAGGTGAAACATCGCCGCGCCGTAAGAGCCGACGCCGGCTGCGAAGAACATGTATCCAAGCTGGGAGCACGTTGAATACGCGACCACGCGCTTGATGTCGTTCTGCGCCAAACCGACCGTGGCCGCGTAGAGCGCGGTCACAGCGCCGATCACCGTCACAAAGCCTGCGGCCATGGGCGCGTGATCGTAGATGGGGTAACAGCGGCAGACCAAAAACACCCCGGCCGTCACCATGGTCGCAGCATGGATCAAAGCCGATACGGGCGTTGGGCCCTCCATGGCGTCAGGGAGCCAAACGTGGAGGAAAAACTGAGCGGACTTGCCCATCGCCCCGATGAACAACAAAAACGCGATGATCTCCAAAACGGCGAAGTCGGAGCCGACGAACGGCATCACCGCGTTCAGCGGCCCTGCTCCGTCGGCAAAAGAGATCAACGGCGCCACGCCAGGTACGTCGAAGCTGTTGGCGGCGATGGCGGCGAAGATCGGATCAAACTTCAACGTTCCGAAGGTGACGAACACCGCCATGATCCCCAGGGCGAACCCGAAATCGCCGATACGGTTGACCACAAACGCTTTGATCGCGGCGGCGTTGGCGGTGTCCTTGCGGTACCAGAACCCGATGAGCAAATAGCTCGCCAAGCCCACGCCCTCCCAGCCGAAAAACAGCTGCAGGAAGTTGTCGGCCGTCACCAACATCAACATGGCGAAGGTGAAGAGCGATAAGTAGCTGAAAAAACGCGCCTTATCGGGGTCGTGATCCATGTAGCCGATGGAGTAGATGTGCACGAGCGCCGACACGCCGGTCACAACCACCAACATCACCGCGGTGAGTGTGTCGATGCGCAAAGCCCAGTCGGCCTGGAAACCGCCAACGTCGATCCAGCGCAACACCTGCACGGTCTCCACCGTTGCGCCACCGATGGCCACTTGAAAGAACACGATGACTGACAACACCGCCGCGATGCTGACGCCGCCCGTGGTCACGGCCATCGCCGCTTGGGCGCCGATTTGTCGGCGAAGGCCGCCCGCGACAATGAAACCGATCAAGGGCAGCGCAAGGATGGCGATGTAGATCATCTGCTCAGCCCTTCATCAGATTGATGTCTTCCACCGCGATGTCGCCGCGGTTGCGGAAATACACCACGAGGATGGCGAGCCCGATCGCGGCCTCGGCGGCGGCGACCGTCAACACAAACATGGCGAACACCTGGCCCGCGATATCGCCGAGAGCGATGGAGAAGGCAACCAGGTTCACGTTCACAGCCAGCAGGATCAGCTCAATGCTCATCAAAATGATGATCACGTTCTTGCGGTTCACGAAGATCCCGAACACGCCAATCGTGAACAAAATCGCGCCGAGCGCGAGATACATCTCCAGCGTCACCCCGCTCGGCATGACCTAAGCCCCCTGTCCAGGTTCGACATCGACGAGCTTGACGGCGTCTTTGCGCTTGCGAGCCACTTGTTTGCCGATGTCTTGGCGCTTGACGCCGGGCCGATCACGCAAGGTGAGCACAATGGCCCCAATCATGGCCACCAACAGGATGATTCCCGCCAATTGGAAGAAGAACACATAGTCGGTGTACATGACGGCGCCGATCTGCTCGGCGTTCTTTTGGGCTTCGGCTGCGATGCTGGTCTCGGGTCCCGCACGCTCAGCCTGCACGCTTTGCCAAGACACGCCGACCAGGATCATCTCTGCTAAGAGCGCCAGCGAAATGAGCGCGCCGACGGGCAGGTACTGCAAAAATCCCTGCTTGAGGGCGACGAAGTCGACATCCAACATCATCACCACAAACAAAAACAGAACCGCGACGGCGCCGACATAAACCACCACCAGCAACATGGCGAGATACTCGGCTCCGATGAGCACAAACAGGCCGGCTGTCGTGAAAAACGTCAGGATGAGCCACATCACAGAGCGCACCGGGTTGCGCGAGGCAATCACCAGGAACGCGGCCGTCACAGCCACAAACGATAGAATGTAAAAGGCGATACCGGGCAGAGCCATGCGCCCCTCACAAGGCTTAACGTGCGCGAAGTCGGCACTGATGATATGCGCGCGCAAGGGTTCGCGACGTTCGAACCCGCCCCTAAACGGCTGCGTGCGCACAGCGGAGTTGCGGCGTTCTAGCCTCGCCCGGCCCACAGTGCAATGCGTCGGAACGATGCGCTTGGCTTCGCCCCACCCTTGAACCGTGTTTTCACGGCACGGGCGTCAGGCCGGCCATTGCGCGGATGGCCATGGCTTCAGCGGCGGCGCGGCAGTCAAAGCCGGCCATGTTCGAGAAACAGGCGGCGGCAAAGCCGTTGCTGGGCGAAGCCAGCATATAGCTGGAGGCGTCGATGTCGCCGCCCGCATACCAGACGATGGGCGCGTCTTCGAATGTGCTGTGAACCAGGCCAAAGGCGTCGTTATCCTTGGGATGATCAAATGTCTGTGTGGACATCATCAGCTCCCAAAATGGCTCGCCAAACACCTCCCGGCTCAGCATTTCGCGCTGCCACAGCGCCCAGTCGGCCAGCGACGTCATCACCCCGCTGCCGCCATAGTGCGGAGCGTTGCGGCGAATGAGCACGGGCCCGCCCTCGTCGGCGACATGGATGCCTGTGGACCTCAGGGAGGCTATGGTCTCGGCCGTGCGCTCCATGACGCCATTGGCGCGATTGGGGATCACGGCGGTGATGTCGTCGTGGACCAACGAGGCCGTCATGCCGAGCGGTTCAAAGATCCGAGCCTTAACGATGGCGCTAAAGGGCTCGGCGTACGCGCGCTCAACGATCTCGGCCATCAGCTGATAATTGATGTTGTTGTAGCGCCACTGCGCGCCTGGTGCGAACTGCAGCGCCTCGACAGACAGGCTGGCGGCGATCGCTTCGTCGACGGTGAAATGGTGGTGTGTGGTCCAGGGCTGACCGCTTTGTCGCGGCACGTCATAGGGTTCGGTCAGTCCGCTGGTGAAGTAAACGAGGTGGGCGATCGTCAGCGCCTCGCCGTAATGCGCCGCTTCTGGGATGTGTCGGGCGACCGGATCATCCAGCGCGACTTTGCCGTCAAGGATGGCGAGCGCCAGCGCAGCCGCGGTGAATTGCTTCGACAATGACGCGATATGGAACACGGTGTCGGGCGAGACCTCGGCGCCGCTTTCGGGGTCGGCGATCCCAACCGCCTCGAACATTGCTGAGCCATCGGGGGCGAGGCCGAAGACGCCATACCCACCCACGGGCTCTTGGGCGTGCGCGCCTGATGGAGCGGCCCAAACCGCCGCCGCGCAGACCATGGTGAGGGTGCGAAGCGTGGTGAGCATGGCGGTGTCCCCTAGCGGTACGGCGCGTCGAGCTCGAGGTTCTTGGCGATTTCACGCTCCCAGCGGTCGCCGTTCTCCAAGAGCTTTTCTTTGTCGTAGTAGAGTTCTTCGCGGGTTTCGGTGGCGAACTCAAAGTTCGGGCCTTCCACGATCGCATCCACCGGGCAGGCCTCCTGGCAGAAGCCGCAATAGATGCACTTCACCATATCGATGTCGTACCGTGTGGTGCGCCGCGAACCATCCGCGCGCGGCTCGGCCTCAATGGTGATCGCCTGGGCGGGACAAATCGCCTCACACAACTTGCAGGCGATGCAACGCTCTTCGCCGTTGGGATAGCGCCGCAGCGCATGCTCACCGCGGAACCGCGGGCTGAGCGGGCCCTTTTCAAACGGATAGTGGATGGTGGCTTTGCGCTTGAAAAAGTACTTCATCGCCAAAAAGAACGCGCCGACGAAATCCATCAGAAACGCACCGCGCACCGCTTGAATAATCCGCATGGTCACTGGTCTCCGTCGCGTTGTGACGCCTCGCCCATGGCGCGCCACGCCAGGGTGAGGATGTCGTTCCTCTTGTTTGACCTATTCGCAATTTCGAACCGGTCAATCGCGGTGTTTGTCACGGCGATGAAGCGGCGCTTGAGCACGCCCCAACGCCCCTCGTCCACCAGTCGAATAGACACTTTTGGCGGTTGTGCAAATGGTCGGACAAATCGGATGACCTGGAATCGCCCTGGCGGCAGCGTCACCACGCCGTCGTCGACCTGCGGCGTGGTCACGGGACGACCATGTGGCGCGCCCCTCGCCCCCTACGCGGCATTGGTGAACACGACATAGCCTGACACGATGGCCACGGCGGCCAGCGAGGTTGGCAGGAACACCTTCCACCCCAAGCGCATCAGCTGATCGTAGCGATAGCGCGGCACAATGGCCTTCACCATGGCGAACATGAAGAACCAGAAGAACATCTTGGCGAGAAACCAAATGATCGCCAAGCCGCCGGGCAAATCGAGCGCGGGAATCGGGGCGTGCCAGCCGCCGAAGAACAACACGGTCAGCAGCGCGCACATCAGCATGATGTTGAGGTATTCACCAAAGAAGTAGAGCAAAAACGGCGTTGAGGAGTACTCAACCTGATAGCCGGCGACGAGTTCGGATTCGGCTTCGGGGAGATCAAACGGCGGCCGGTTCGTTTCGGCCAGCGCTGAAATGAAGAAGATCACCATCATCGGAAACATGATGAAAATGGTAGGCCAAGCAAAGGCGTGCCAATTGCCGATGCCGCCGGCTTGGTTGGCGACAATGGCGGACAGGTTCATCGATCCCACCAACACCAGAACAGTCACAATAACAAAGCCGATCGACACCTCGTAAGAGACCATCTGCGCCGCTGAGCGCAGGGCGCCGAGAAATGGATACTTTGAGTTGCTGGCCCAACCGCCAATGATCACGCCATAGACCCCAAGCGATGAGATGGCGAAAATGTAGAGAATGCCGACATTGATGTCGGAAATCACCCAGCCGGGTGCCACGGGAATCACCGCCCACGCGATGAAGCCGAGCACCAAACTGATGAGCGGCGCCAACAAAAACAACGGTCGATCGGCACCGGCGGGAACCACGATTTCTTTGAAAAAGAACTTCAACGCGTCGGCAAAGGTCTGGAGCAAGCCAAACGGACCGACGACGTTGGGACCTTTGCGCAGCTGGACTGCGGCCCAGATTTTCCTGTCCAGCAACACCGTTGCGGCCACCGACAACGACAGCACCGCCAAGAAAGCGACGATCTGCAGCACCTTCAACAGCCAATCCAGCCATGTCGCATCGACCATGTCGCGCGCCCCTCTCCATCTGTCGGGCGCTCACGCCCGCTTGGCTCAGTCTTCTTCGCGATCGCCGGTTTTGGACGACGTTCCGCGGGAAAATGCAATGGCGAAGACAACACCGAGCCCGGCCGCCATGGCCAGGCCGACGACCATGTCGTCCAAGGCTGCGCCGAGGGACACCCCCAAAGCGAGCCCGATGCTGGCGCCAGCGATGGCGCCAGTGGTGGGACTGCCAAGCCGCCGCGCCATGGCGTTACTCCGCCGCAGCCAAGCCGCCGCGGGCTTGACGCACCATGGCGGACGTTTCCGCCAGTGTTTCGCTCGCTCGCGCGACCGGGTTGGTCAGGTAAAAGTCGGTGATGGGCGAACGGAACGGCTCTTCGCCCACCGGGCCGGCTGCGCCGATGCGCGCCAGATCCAACGCCACCGCGCTCGCCCCGCCCGGCGCATAGTCAATGGCGCCAAAGGTTGGGTGGTCGGCCATGAGTTGGCGGCGCAACGCCTCCAAGCTGTCATAGGGCAATGGACGTCCCATCCGGCCGGACAATTCGCGCAGGATGGTCCAGTCTTCGCGCGCCTCGCCTTTGGGGAAGACCGCTCTTGGCGCCATTTGCACACGACCTTCGGTGTTCACGTAGAGCCCGGGCTTTTCGGTGTAAGCGGCCCCTGGCAGAATCACGTCGGCGCGATGGGCGCCAGCATCGCCATGGCTGCCGATATAGATCACAAACGCCTCGCCCAACTGATCCATGGGCAATTCGTCCGCGCCGAGCAGAACCAATGTGTCGAGCGCGCCGCGGGCGGCGTCACGCACCATGCCGCGCGCATTCAGACCGTGGGCGCCAGGCAGGAAGCCCATATCCAGACCACCCACGCGTGCAGCGGCCGTGTGCAGGATGTTCAATCCGTTCCAGCCCTGCGGGGCTTCATCGCTGGCGGCGATCAGCATGCCGGTGCGTTGGGCGATGTCGGCGGCCAGGCGCAACATCGTCCCGCCGTCGCGCCGGGCCACAGCGCCGGCGCCGAGAATGAGCATGGGGCGGCGGGCTTGGTTCAGACCGGCTTCAAACGCTTCGTCCAACGTCATCAAGGATTGTGGGCCCGCGCCAAGAAAGGCGTAGTCATACGTGAGGTCAGCCTGTTCGCCGATGACGCCAATCTGAGCGTCGTTGTGGAGCCACGCCTGGCGGATACGGGCGTTGATCAGCGGGGCCTCGAGCCGTGGATTGGTTCCGATTAGGAGGATCGCGTCGGCTTCCGCGACGCCTGCGATGGTGGTGTTGAACAAATGCCCTTCGCGCGGGGGCTCGCCCAACCCGGACTCGCCGAGCACCGAACCGTCGTGGCGGCAATCGAGATTGTTCACGCCCAGCGAGCGCATCAGGTCCATCAGCGCTTTCATGCTCTCAGCGTCGCACAGATCGCCGGCGATGGCGCCGATGCGGCTGGGATCGGCGACCAATCGGTCCGCCACGGCGTTGAGGGCGACGTCCCAACTGACCGGCTCAAGCGCGCCGTTCTTGCGCAGATACGGCGTGTCCAGGCGCTGGCGTTTGAGACCATCCCAGTGGAATCGGGTTTTGTCCGAGATCCATTCCTCATTCACGTCGTCGTTCACGCGCGGCAGAATGCGCAGCACGGTCGGCCCACGCGCATCAACGCGAATGTTCGAACCCACCGCGTCCATCACATCAATGGTTTCGGTGGGGTCCAGCTCCCATGGCCGCGCGTTGAAGGCGTAAGGCTTGGAGGTCATCGCGCCCACGGGACACAAATAGATGACATTGCCAGACAGCTCGGACGTCATCGATTTTTCCAGATAGGTGGTGATCTCCATGTCCTCGCCGCGGCCAATGGCGCCGAGTTCTTCCACGCCGGCGACCTCAGTGGCGAAGCGCACACAACGGGTGCACTGGATGCAGCGGGTCATGATGGTCTTGATGAGCGGGCCGATGTGCTTGTCTTCGACCGCGCGCTTGTTTTCCTCAAAGCGGGTGTAGGAGCGGCCGTAATGGAGCGCTTGGTCTTGCAGATCGCACTCCCCGCCCTGATCGCAGATTGGGCAATCGAGCGGGTGATTGATGAGCAAAAACTCCATCACCCCTTCGCGGGCCTTTTTGACGTATTCGGTGGCGGTATTGATGCGCGGAGCTGACCCGTCGCGGTTCGGGCGCATGTCGGCCACGGTTTGTGCGCACGAGGCGATGGGCTTGGGCGCGCCTTCCCACTCCACCAGGCACATGCGGCAATTGCCCGCGATGGACAGACGCTCGTGATAACAAAACCGCGGGATCTCGGCCCCGGCCTCCTCACACGCCTGAAGCAGGGTGTAGTTCCCAGGCACTTCGACCTCTTGGCCGTCAACAACAAGTTTGCGTAAGTCGGTCATGGCGATGTCTTTGGTTCCGCGGCGAGGACGCGCCGGTCAATCGACGCACAGTCTTTCCATAATCTGTTCATGCACGCTAGGGCGACCAGAGGGCGCGGGCGCGTGGGTATGCGATGTTGAGCGTCAGGATGAGTCGATCAGTCGGCGGATGTGGCGGGCGAATTTGTGGGCGGCCAGGAAGGAAATGATCCGCACCTCGCCATTGACGGTTTGGATGATGACCATGGGCAGGCGCACGACGATGTAGGGACGCAGCGTCACAGAGCGCATGTCCGCCACTGGAATGCGCATTTCTTCAAAGCCGTCGGCCACCAAGCGCTGGGCCCAGGAGGGCTTAAAGTGGAGATCGTTGGCGGTCAGGGTCAACGCGCCCGGCGCGAACAGCCCGCCATAGACGCGCTTGCCCGCCGCCTCCAGCCATTTCATCGTCACCGCGGGCATGGGCACGCCGGCCGCAGCGCCCGCGGCGTAACGGACCAGCCCTTTAAGGCTCGCCTCGGGAAACACCATGCCCGAATTGTAGCTCGCCCGCTGAAGCACCTGCGCCATGTCGCCGACCCGATGCCTGGCCTATTCCGCCGCCAGTCCAGTGGCGGCGCCGATTTTCACGTGCGGCTTGTTGGCCCGGTAGGTTTCGATCCGCTCCTCAATTTCGTGGCGGAAATGGCGGATCAGGCCCTGCACCGGCCAGGCGGCTGCATCACCCAGTGCGCAAATCGTGTGGCCTTCGACTTGGTAACTCACTTCCAGCAACAGATCGATTTCGTGCGGATCGGCCTCGCCCTTGGCCATGCGTTGCAGCACGCGCCACATCCAACCTGTCCCTTCGCGGCAGGGCGTGCACTGGCCGCAGCTTTCGTGTTTGTAGAAGTAGGCAATGCGCGCGATCGCCTTCACCACGTCGGTGGACTTGTCCATCACAATGACGGCGGCGGTGCCCAGGCCCGACTTTTTCTCTTTGAGGGCGTCAAAATCCATCGGCAAGTCGTCACACTCATGCGCGGGCAAGAGCGGCACCGACGATCCGCCCGGGATGACCGCTTTGAGGTTGTTCCAGCCACCGCGCACGCCGCCGCAATGCTCGTCCAGCAAGGTCTTCAGCGGTATCGACATGGCCTCTTCGACATTGCACGGCTTGTTCACATGGCCGGAGATGCAAAACACCTTCGTGCCGGTGTTGTTGGGCCGGCCAATGCCGGCGAACCAGTCGGCGCCGCGGCGCAAGATGGTCGGCGCGACGGCGATGGACTCCACAT
>CAZADA010000051.1:0-19552 GCA_964483775.1 uncultured Caulobacterales bacterium | reverse complement strand
GAAGGAAATGAAATTGTCCAAGTAGAACAGCATGGCGGGGTGGGCGTAGACCGCAAGCAGCATGTCTTCGAAACGCCCGTAGACGTGCGGCCGAATCGCCTCGCGTTCATAAGCGCCGGCGATCGCCGCGACGCCCCCCTTGAGCGCTGACACGGTGAAATGGTTGGACCAAAGCCGAACCAACCGCTCGGTCAGTCCGTGCTCGGTGGCCATGGCGTAACGGGTGCGCGCGGCGACCTCACGACCGAAGGTCTGACGCCGCACGGCCCCGCGTTGGCGCATCGCGCCGCTTGATGGTGTATCGGCATCGGTTTGGCCGTCCATCATGGCGACCTGATCACGCGCGGCTTGGCTTTGCTGGCGCACTTGGCGGAAGGCGACCCAAGCTTCGGCGCTCGTCAAAAGATCGGCGTCGGGGAACGGCGTTGGGCTGGTTGCACTGATCTGGTTGATGAGGAAGCCGCGTGGATCCTCCGTTGCGGTGGCGATGTCGCCCGGCCGTGCTCCCAGGCCGAAACGGGTCACAGCGATGGCGGCGTGGCGTGCGGTCATGGTGGCCTTGCCCTGGTTGGCGCCCAGCCTTGCGTCGTGGCGCGTGTGTTTCTTATACGCGTTGGGCGGCGCGCTCCGTCGCAAAAACGTGGCGCGGTTGCGCCTTTTTGAGGAGATCACCGTGGACGTAGAACCGCTCGGTCCTTTTGACGACGTCTTGGTGATCACACCAAAGCGCCACGGCGATGCTCGGGGCTTTTTCTCAGAAGTGTGGAATGCGCGGGATTTTGTCGCCGCCGGAGTCGACGCGCAGTTTGTTCAACATAACCATACCGCTTCGCCCGCAGCCGGTACGCTCCGCGGCTTGCACTATCAGGCGCCGCCCCATGCGCAGGCTAAGCTGGTGCGCGTCGCCGTCGGGGCGGTATTTGACGTGGTCGTTGATCTGCGCGGCGGCTCACCGACGTTTGGCCGTTGGGCTGGGGTTGAGTTGAGCGCGGCGAACTGGCGGCAGATTTGGGTCCCGGCGGGGTTCGCCCATGCTTACTGCACGTTGGTTGCCGACAGTCATGTGCTGTATGCGACCACCGACTATTATGCGCCGGACGCCGAGCATGGCGTGGCGTTTGACGATCCGGCACTGAGTATCGCTTGGCCGTTCGACGCTGATGCGTTGACCTTATCGGCCCGCGACCGCGGCTGGCCGCGGCTGATCGACGCGCCGCGGCACTTTGCATGATGGCCTGGGCATAACGGCCAGGGCATGGTCGTCAGGCTGGGCGCCTAGAAGTCCTGGCTGAACACCAGAGAAAAGACCTCTAGGTCGTTTTGAAACGTCACGTCGCCGCGCAATGCGCCGCGTTCGGTCAGGGCGAACGTACCGCCAAGTCCCAACAGAAGGCCGGTGTCGGTCTCTTCATCGTCAAACACGTCAAACTGTGACGACAGGTCGATTTCGGCGGATGCGAACGACAAGCCGACACGCGCGAAGGCGTCGATCCGGTTGGTCAGGCTGCGCGAACCGACAAAACTGCCGGAGGCGAGGTATTCGATCTTGTTTTCGAACTCGCCAAAGCTGGTTTGGTCTTCTTCGCCCTCAAGGCCGTAAAAGAACTCGCCTTCGCCGCCAATCTGGTCAAACAGTGTGCTCAACACGGTGGGCGGCTGGGTTTGCCACCCCAAGCGGGCGAGCACGCCGATGGTGTCAAAATCCTCTTCCACGGCCAAACCGCCGCCAATGTCGGCATACCAATTGCTCGGTCGGGTCTGGCTTTGGGCATGGGCCCCGCCCGCCAGCACGGCGGTCGCGGTCAGACAGGTCAACATTGCCATTGCACGCATGGTCTTCCCCTCAATTCGATCACGCGCGATACCATCGCGATGTGGTTAACGAGCAGTTACGTGCGCCCGTGACTTTATGGTGGCGACTTTGTGTTGACTTTATGTGATGTTGCAAAAGAGACGGAGCCACTTGTTTTCATTTGTGGGTGTGGCTTAAAGCTCAGCATACAATGGCGGTTTGAGCGGTAATTCATGGGGAAAACCACGCGAATCTTAGTTCTGGGTGGGCGTGGCCAACTGGCCAGTGCGTTGAAGGACGCCGCGCCCGATGATCTGGATGTTGTGACCATGGGGCGGCCCGGGCTTGATGTGCGCAATCTGCAATCGCTGCACACCGCAATCGAGGCGGCCAAACCTGACGTCGTGATCAACGCCGCCGCCTACACCGCAGTTGACCGTGCGGAGGCTGAGCCCGAGGCGGCGTTCGCCGTCAATCGAGACGGGGCTCGACACGCGGCGTTGGCGTGTGCGGCGGCGGGCGTGCGGCTCGTTCATGTGTCGACCGACTATGTCTTCGACGGCGCTGCGGGGCGGGCGTATTGCGAGACCGACGCGCCGCATCCGCTGAGTGTGTACGGCGCCTCCAAATTGGCGGGTGAATCGGAGGTGCTGGACATCAGCGCGGATTCGCTGGTTGTGCGTACGTCATGGCTGGTGCGTCCGGGCGCGCCGGGTTTTGTGAGCGCAATGATCCGTTTGGCGGGCGAGCGTGAAGTCGTCGACGTGGTGGACGATCAGCTGGGGTGTTTGACAGGGGCTGACGATTTGGCCGCAGCGCTGATCGCTTTGGCCTCAAATGACGGCGCGCGCGGTGTGCTGCATGTGGCCGGCGGGGCGGCTGCGACTTGGCGCACCATTGCTGGCGGCGTTATGGCGGCGTTGGCGGAGCGGGGGCTGGCCAGCGCGCGTGTGCGCCCGATTTCAACCGAGCAATTTGGCGCGCCAGCGCCGCGCCCTGCTGATTCGCGGTTAGATTGCGGCCTCGCGCTTGACGCCCACGGCCTGGCGTTGCCCGGATGGTCGCAGACGGTGGCGGCCTGTGTGGCGGCGGTGACGTAAGCTTGAGGTTATTCGACGAGGTTTTCGACAAGTTCGACGCGGACCTCGCGGACGATGATGCCGCCATCGCCGCCGGATGTGTCGGGCCAAATGCCCACCAGTGCGCCAGCGGGCTCGGCCTGCTCTGGGGGGCGCCAACGGAAGGTAAACTCCGAGTATTCGGGTGTTGGCTGGAAGCGTCGCCAAGGTGGATTTCCCGTATCCAGGACAATGTACGTGGCGGCGAACTCTTGGGACGGGTTGCTGGGATTTTGTCGCGCCCATATGCTCACTTGCATTTCTTGATCGGTGAACACGTCGGCAATCGGCGGCGCCAAGAGAACATGCGCACCGGCGTCACTGATTTCCCCCAGTTTGGGTCCATCGGCATTGATCACCATAAATGGGAAGGCTCGATTATCGTCATACGCAAGATTGACGCCGGGCATGTCTTGGAAACCGCGTAGTTTTTCATCATTGACGATGAAACCCACATTCTCCACTTCTTCAACACTCTGTTGAAGCGCCTCCAACCGCTCAAAGCCCGGCAACAACGCTCCAAGCAACATGGTCATGGACAAAAGGGCGGCGCCAAGGATGAACACGTCGGTGCGCAGCCTCAACGCTAAGTTGGCGACCACAAAGAACACCAGGCCAGCCAGCGCGATGAATGTCAGATCATCGGGCAGTGGCAGGGCTTGCAGCGCTTCGGCGACGCCTTCGGGAACGAGTTGGCCAGTGTTCATGACGAGGTCCTTATGGGATCTGTTGGGCGCAGCCGCTGGCCCCATGTGACCGACGCCAGCTTGGTGTGGCAAGTCCCTTCGCGTACCGTCGGGAGCGTGTGTCGCGCACCGGGCGCTTGGCGCGTGTTTGACACGATCTGGCCGGCTGGATAGCAGTTTGGCCGCTGGCCATGGGCGCGATTGCGCCCGTATTGTGATGTGGTCGAGAAGAACTCTTGGGAGGGTGTGCGGTGAAGATAATCGTTTTGGGTGGCGATGGCTTTTGCGGCTGGCCCACGGCCTTGCACCTGTCGAACACGGGCCATGACGTGGTCATTGTTGATAATCTGTCCCGGCGGAAAATCGACGTTGAGCTTGAAATCGAGTCGCTGACGCCGATCAGGCCGATGGGCGAGCGCTTGGCCGCGTGGGAAGAGCTGACCGGCAAGCATATCGGCTTCCATAACTTCACCATCGGTGAGCACTACCATCGCTTGATGACGCTGATTAAGGAATTTAAGCCCGACGCGATTGTGCATTTCGCGGAACAGAGGGCTGCGCCGTACTCTATGAAATCATCGTCTCACAAGCGTTATACAGTTCGCAATAACCTGTGCGCGACCAATGACGTTCTGGCCGCTATTGTTGAGTCGGGTGTGGATGTTCACCTTGTGCATTTAGGGACGATGGGGGTTTATGGTTACGGTACTGCTGGGATGAAAATCCCGGAGGGCTATTTGCGGGTTTCGGTTGAGACCGCCCATGGACCTGAAGAGCAAGAGATCTTGTATCCGGCCAATCCAGGCTCGATCTATCATATGACGAAGACACAAGATCAGTTGTTCTTCTACTTCTATAATAAAAATGACGGCGTGAAAGTCACCGATCTCCACCAAGGTATTGTTTGGGGAACGCAGACGCCGGAGACCGAGCGCGATGAACGCTTGATCAACCGTTTTGACTATGACGGCGATTACGGCACCGTGCTCAACCGGTTTTTGATGCAGGCTGCGGTGGGCTACCCGTTGACGGTTCACGGCACCGGCGGACAGACCCGCGCCTTCATTCACATCCGCGACACGGTCAAGTGTATTGAGCTTGCGATCGAAAATCCCCCACAGTCGGGCGAACGGGTCAATATCTTGAACCAGATGACCGAGACGCATCGGGTGCGGGATCTGGCGAAAATGATTGCAGACATGACCGACGTGGAGATCGCTCACCTGCCCAACCCGCGCAATGAGGCTGACGAAAACTAACTTCATGTTGAAAACAACCGATTTTTGAATCTCGGCCTTAAGCCCATCACGTTAGAAAACGGATTGATGAACGAGGTGACGACCATCGCCCAGCGATACGCAGATCGCTGCGATCGCTCGAAAATTCCTTGCGAATCCTATTGGTCGACACAACGGGCGATGGCGGCCCAATAAAACAGAGGACGGCGGCGAGAGTTCCATGCTTGTCGAATTGGCGGTGGACACACAGGACGATCCCAGCAGCATCGCGGACGTTGCGCGCGCATTGGCGGGCCTTGCGAGCCGGGCTGGCGCGGAGATACTCGCGGTGCGGCGCGAGGGCTTTACGCCCCGCCTGAAGGCGGACAAATCGCCCGTTTGCACCGCCGATGAGCGAGCCGAGGCGGTGTTGATCGCCGGTGTGACTGAATTGTTCCCCGGCCTTCCCATCGTCGCCGAAGAGGATGTGGCCAAGCATGGGGCGCCTGAGACTCCCACCGGCGCCTTTGTTTTGATCGACGCCCTTGATGGCACACGCAATTTCGTTAAGGGCGGGGATGAGTTCACCGTCAATGTCGCTGTTGTGGGGACTGACGGCGCGCCGAGTACGGGTGTCGTCTATGCGCCGGCGACGGGTGAGCTGTTCCTGGCCCACCATGGGGCGGCATGGTTTTTACTTGTGACGGCGGGCGCTGAGCCGGACTTTGCGTTGGCGCAAGCCCTCCATACCCGGGCCTACCCGAACGATGGGTTGCACGCCTTGCGCAGCTGCGGGTTCCACACGGACAGCGCGCAGTCCTATCTCGATGATCTGGGCGTGGCGCAAATGGCGGCGCAAGGCTCGTCGCTGAAGTTTTGCACCATCGCTCGAGGCGAGGCGGATGTGTATGCGCGCTTCGGGGCGACGAGCGAGTGGGACACTGCGGCTGGACACGCCGTCTTGGCCGCGGCCGGCGGGGCGGTGACGACGCCCGAGGGCACGCCGTTCACCTACGCCAAAGAGGGCTTTAAAAACGGGCCGTTTGTTGCGTGGGGCGCGTCAGTGTTGGTGGAGTCTGACTAGCCGTTCGCCCTAGAGTTTTTGGTCAAACTCACCGACCTCGGGATGGCTGGCCAGACGCGCTTCAATGTCGCGGAACATGGACAGCATGGCGTCTTTCGATGTCGGGCTTTCGACCACGACCACCAAGCATGGCTTGTTCGATGAGGCGCGAACCAGGCCCCAGGTGCCATCCTCCAGCACGACCCGCGCCCCATTCACCGTGATCACATCGGTAATGGCTTGGCCCAGAATGGTCTCGCCACTGTTTTTGAGGGCGACATACTCGTTCCGAATGGCGTCGACGACGGCGTATTTTTCGGTGTCATCACACTTTGGCGACATGGTCGGCGAGGAGTAGGTCAGCGGCAGGGCGCGCTTGAGATCGGCCATGGTGCGGGTGGGGTTGCGGTCGAGGAGTTTGAGGATTGTAAGGGCTGCGTTGAGGCCATCGTCGTAACCGCGGCCGATGGGCGGTTGCAGAAAGAAGTGACCAGACTTTTCAAAGCCGCCGAGCGCGCCGATCTCTTTTGTCCGGCGTTTGATGTAGGAATGGCCGGTTTTCCAGTAATCGGTAACTGCGTTGTGGGATTTGAGCACCGGATCCATCGCGTAGATGCCTGTCGATTTCACATCGACCACGAAGCGCGCGCCTGGATATTGTGCGGCGAGATCGCGGGCAATGATGACGCCGATTTTATCCGCGAAGATCTCTTCACTTTCATTGTCGACGACGCCGCAGCGGTCACCATCGCCGTCAAACGCAAAGCCGATATCGGCTTGATGTTCGGTCACGGCCGTTTTGAGCTCGCCGAGCATTTTGAGATCTTCAGGGTTGGGGTTGTAGCGTGGGAAATCAAAGTTGAGATCAGCGTCCAACTCGATGACGTCAACGCCGACCTTGCGCAGGACTTCGCCGGCGAAGGCGCCTGCGGTGCCATTGCCGCTGGCGGCGACCACTTTCATGGGGCGCGTGACTTTCACATCCTTGGTCAGGTCGTCGATGTAGGCCGCTTTGACGCCATCGACATAGCGATAGTCACCGCCACCGCGATGGCGCTGCAGCCCGCCGAGGACAATATCGCGCAGCCGCGCCATTTCGTCCGGACCAAAGGTCAGCGGTCGATCGGCGCCCATCTTCACGCCGGTCCATCCGTTCTCGTTGTGACTGGCGGTGATCATGGCGACGGCCGGGCAGTCCAAATGGAACTGCGCGAAATAGGCCATGGGGGAGAGCGCCAGGCCAATGTCGTTGACGTGCACCCCGGTCTGCATCAACCCAAGCGTGACGGCCTGTTTGATGGCGAGCGAGTAGGCGCGAAAGTCGTGACCGACCACGATGCGCGGCTCCACGCCCATTTCGTGAATGAGGGTGCCAAGGCCGGCGCCGAGCGCTTGTGCGCCCAACAGATTGAGTTCGGGATCCTTGGGGTGGCCTGGCACGCCGAACCACCATCGCGCATCGTATTCGCGGAAACCCTGTGGGGCCACAAGTGGCGCAGTTTCAAAGGCTTCAGTGTTCGGCTCGAGATCAGCGCGAGGAACGAGGGACATGGTGTCAGCTCTCGGAGTTGGGATCAGCGGGGACAGCCCTGTTGTGCGGTGCGTGGCGGGCAAACACAAGCGGCTTGACCGCCACTGACAGGCATGGCGAACAGTGACGATGATGGCAAAGGAGTGAACGATGGCGACGGTGACGTTTTTGCGCCATGGACAGTCGGTCTGGAACCTCGAAAACCGGTTCACGGGCTGGGTCGATGTTGACCTGACTGAGGCCGGTGAGGCTCAGGCGCGGCGGGCGGGCGAACTGATGCGCGATGCACAGGTGGACGTCGACCACGCCTACGTTTCGGTGTTGACGCGGGCGGTGCGCACCTTGTGGCTGGCGTTGACGAGCTATGGCAAAGTCTACACGCCGATCACCAATGATTGGCGGCTGAATGAGCGCCACTATGGCGGCTTGACCGGGCTCAACAAGGCCGAAACCGCCGACAAGCACGGGGCCGACCAGGTCAAAATCTGGCGGCGCAGCTATGATACCCCGCCGCCGGAGATGGCGAGCGATGATCCGGCCAATCCGATCAATGACCCTCGTTATGCCGACGTACCGCGCGATCAGCTTCCCAATACGGAGTCGCTCAAATTGACGTTGGACCGGGTGTTGCCGTGTTGGCGTGAGGTGATCGCGCCGCGTCTGGCGGCCGGCGACAACCTGATCGTTGCGGCGCATGGCAATTCGATCCGCGCCATTCTCAAGCTGTTGTTCGATTTAGACGAAACGGCGGTGCTGAGCCTTGAGGTGCCAACGGGCAATCCGCTGGTGGTCACCCTTGGCGACGGCGAGCGGGTGACGTCGGCGCGCTATCTTGATGAGGCGCGGGCCGAAGCTCTGCCGGAACTGGCTGGCGCTTGAGTTCGGGCGGGCGTGGCGGTGCTGGCGCTGACCTCGGGTTCATGCGGATGGCGCTTGGGTTGGCTCGTGGGCAGTTCGGGCGCACGGGCGACAACCCCGCCGTCGGGTGTGTGATCGTGAACGCTGGCCACGTCGTTGGGCGGGGCGCGACGGCGGATGGCGGTCGTCCCCATGCTGAAGAAATCGCGCTTGAGGATGCGGGTGATCGGGCGTTGGGGGCGTGTGCTTATGTGACGCTCGAGCCGTGCGGGGGGCGTTCGTCCGGCGCGCCGGGATGCGGCGTGCGGCTTGCGACGGCTGGCGTGGCGCGGGTGGTGTATGCGGTTGGCGATCCTCATCCTTTAGCGTCCGGGGGTGGCGTGCGGGCTTTGCAGGCCGCCGGCGTTGAGGTTGAGGCCGGCGTGTTGGCGCGGGAGGCCGCCCCGCTCTACGCCGGGTTCATTGCTGGAGTGGCAAAGAAAGGGGACGCCGAGCCCGACTGAACGCTTACGCGCCCGGGCCGACGTCCCAAGGGTCGGTCGAGGAAGGGGTTCAGCGTGGGCCTAAGCGGCTTGGCCTTTGACCAAGCGTGGCTTGACGTCGCCGCCGATCGGGATCTGGCGCGGCTTTTTCGCCTCAGGCACCTCGCGTGCGAGGTCAATGACGAGCAGCCCGTTTTGCAACTTGGCGCCTTGGACAATCACGTGGTCAGCCAAACGGAAGCGGCGCTCGAAGCTGCGTTCGGCGATCCCACGATGCAGATAACGGCGCTCGGTTTCGCCTTCGGTCTCTGCGCGCTTGCCGGAAATGGTGAGGGCGTCGTTTTCAACCTGAATACTCAGGTCGTTCTCGGTGAAGCCTGCGACCGCCACTTCAATGCGGTAGGTGTCTTCGCCAGTATCTTCGACATTAAAGGGAGGATAACCGCCCGTCTCACCGCGGTTGGTGGACTCCATCAGATCGACCAAGCGGTCAATGCCGACGATGGAACGGTATAGGGGCGATAAATCAATGGTTCTCATGAGTCACATCCTCAAGTGAGCAAAGTGAAGAAAACCAGCGTGCCAACGCCCGAAGGGGCCGAAAGCGTGCCGGAGGACCCGCCACTGCGGCATCCTGATGGTTAGCTGGGGACGCTGGCTGCGTAACGCAAGGGGCGCATTGCATCTTGTTGAGCACTGAGTTAACGCGCCGCGTATGCGAGTGATGATGACCCTGGTGGGCGTGACCGGCGTCCTGACGTCATGCGGCGGCGAGGTCGAGCCCGAGACCCCACCCAGTGCTGTCGAGCAGGCTGTGCCGGCGGCGATGGATCCACCTGGTCCGCCAGAGGGGAGCCTCGAGTGGGCTTTGGACGGCTCGTGGCGTCCGGTTGATGAGCGTGCGCGCGATGCGGCGTTGAAACCCGACCTGGTGCTTGGCGCTTTGGCCATCCCGCCCGACGCCACGGTGATTGAGCTGTGGCCGGGCGCCGGCTACTACACGGCGATTCTTGGCCCCTATCTGACCGCTGGCGGGGGGCGTTACATTGCGGCGCAGGCGGATCTGACATCGGCGGCCGAGGCGGGCCGTGCTTTGCGGTCGCTGTTTGCCGAGCGTTTCAGCGACCATCCGATGTTCGCCGGCGTGGTCACAACCACGTTTCCTTCGACCGGCGAACCGTCCAGCGTGTGGCGGGACCTTGGCGGCGCCGACTTGGCTTTGAGTTTGGACGGTGTGCACGCGTGGATGGCGCTCGGGCAGGCTGAGATGGCCTTTGCCGACGTCTTCGAGGCGCTCCGGCCTGGCGGGCGGCTTGTGGTGATGGAAGCGCGCGCTGACAATGCCGGTGTGCAGGACCCGGGCGCGCCGACGGGCTATGTGCAGCCGCGCTATGTCGAAGCCCTTGCAAGCGATGCGGGTTTTGTTTTGGTGTCGCAGGCGGACGTGCTCGATAATCCCGCCGATACAGCCGATCATCCGTTCGGCGTTTGGACCTTGCCGCAGTTTGCCCGCACGTCGCCATTGGGCGAGGAACCTGATCCAGCGTTCGACCGGACCGCCTATGACCGCATCGGCGAACCGCGGCGCATGCTGTTGATCTTCGAAAAACCATCCAGCGTCCCGCCAGGCGTTGACGACAGTGATGACGGCTAACTGCGTGTCACCAGAACAGCGCCGCCAATGAGGAGGGCGACGCCCAGTGCGCGCGGCCAGGTGATGGCGCGCTCGGCCATGCCGGCGAAACCAAAATGGTCAAGCATCAGAGCAATGATCAGCTGAGCGGCCACCATGATCGAAAGGTAGACGCCGACCCCCACGCGTGGGGCTGACCATGCCGCGGCTGTGACAAAAAACGCGCCGAGCATGCCGCCGGCGAACCACAAGTGCACGGGAACCTGCGCGATCTCCAAGCGCGAGGGGGCGCTCGCGCGCGTAACGGCCAGGACGAGCGCAAGACACGCCGTGCCTGCGGCAAAGCTCACAAAGGCCGCTTTGATGGGTGAGCCCAAATGCCCCGCCAGCTGACCGTTGAAGGAGGGCTGCAGGGCCACAAGCACGCCGGCGCAGACAGCGAGGGCGGCGGCGATGGCGAGGGTCGGGTTCACGTGACCTCAGTTGGCTGGCGTGGGTGGGACACAAGGTTAGGGGCGTGGGCTTAAGAAAACGGGCACGGGATCGGCGCTGCAGGCTCGGGGCCGAACCGATACATGTCCAGCGTTTCTCCATTGCCGTGATCGTATGTGCACGTTGGTTCGGCTTGGGGCGCGTCCAAGCCGGCGGCGTGCGCCCAGGCTTGTGGGTACCGCGTGCGGTCGTCACCGTCGCGCCAGGCCATGGCGTGGACGATGATCCAGATCGGACGATCGCCTGCGGCCAAGTCAGCGCGCAGCCCGGCAAGACTGCTCACCCCGTCGATCGACCAGTCCTCAAGGTCGCGCAGCATGGCCAGATTGGCGGTGAGAGTGCCGATCGTGATTGGGTCTTGCTCGTTGTTGAAAAGCGCGGGGTCATAATGTTCGGGGACAAAAACAACTGTGTGCCGATCAGGGTCCATGCGGGTGAAGTAATATCCTAGTGTTAGACCTGTGTAGAATGATGCGTAGACTTTAACGGGTTGAGCTTCCGCCGTGATCATGTACTCCGCGATGCGGTTCATCGGGACTTTGCGCGCCTGCCCTGCTTTGTAAACCAGGAACGCCGCGGCGCCGCTCATGAAGGCCAGGGCCAACGCCGTGACCAGGATGGATCGCGCTTGCTTTCCAGCAAACAGTGTGACGCCTAGCGCGCAGAGCACGCTCCAGCCCACGGCTGCCGGCAGGAGGGTTCGCGCCATGACAATGGGCCTGATAGTATAGGACACGACGACAAACAGCACGAGCAGGCCGGCGCTCATGGCCAGCAGAATCGCTCCCGATTGACGCATTCCGGCTTCAGACGACCGGGCGATGGCGATCACGCCCAGCACGGGCCAAGCGGCGAAGACAAGGATGCGCGCCCCGACGTCCAGAACTGTGTTGTCAAAGCCGAATGCGCCGCCGAAGACGAACAAGGTCTCCAGAACCAGCGACACAAGATTGGGGGCGTCGAGCCAAAAGGATTGGGTCAGCGCGAGGCCGGAAACGAAGTAGGCGATGGCTGGGGCCGAGAGCAGGAGGCAAACCAGACCCGCGACGATCAATCGCAGGATGATCCCACGCGAGGCGGACGTGGCGATCACCCACCATAGGCCGAGCACAACGCCAAGATAGGCGGCGATCAACCCTCCCAAATGCTGGAACCAGGGGAGCAAGGCGGTTGAGACCCCCAAGGCGATGTAGGGCGTCCATGGCTGCGCGCTCGCCTCCGGCGCGTCGGCGTGGTTGCGGACGATCGTCGTCGTTGCCGCCAAGACGGCGGCCATGGCGAACACCCAGAGCGCGTACATGCGGGCTTCTTGGGCGTAGGCGATCTGTGCGGTGGAGAGGGCGAACACCAGCGATGCGACCAACCCGACTTCGCGCCCGAGCTTTGGGCCTGCGGTCTGACGTCCGATGACATAGACCAGCGGAATCGTTGCTAGGTTGGCGATGGCGGACATGGACCGAACGGCCGACGCCGAATCGCCAAACACCGCAATCCAACCATTGAGCATGAAGTAGTAAAGGGGGGGATGGGGTTCGTGCTTTGGAAGCTCGTTCCAAATGTTTTGTATACTGTGACCAGAGAACCAAAGACTTGCAGCTTCATCGTACCAAATCGACTGATCGCCGATGGTTAAAAATCTCGCCAGTGCGGCAATGGCGATGATTGACGCAAGCGCTAACCACGTGACGTGAGTTGGCCATGCAGTGTTGCCTCTGAACATGCCTGCGCCTTGCGATCGCTATTCGGTGTATCGCAGTATTTTACTTGCGATCGCCCCACGTGTACACGGATGACACAGCGTAATTCCAAACTGCGCCGGCAAGAATGCCCACCATTACGGGTATGACATTGTTGAATGCCGTCAGCCATGAGTTGGGCGCTGCGCTGGTTGCGAGATAGGACGAGATGCCAATGTCTGCGACGCCGCCGATGGAGCAGACCGCCATGAACGAGGCAAGGCCGGTGAACCATCGCCACCCACGCAAGCGCTTGTCGCGATAGGTGATCAAATTGTTCAACATGAAGTTGGATGTGATCGCGGCGATGACGGCTGCGACTTTGCCCATTGTGAAGCTGGCGCCGAGGCCGAGAAACAGGGCGTAGAACACCAAAAGATGGACGAAGACGCCCGCGCCGCCGATCGCAGCGAAGGATAAAAACCGCACCGGGATGTACCGGCCGATGGTCTTGTCTGCGAGCAGCATGGCGAAGTCCCATGCGGCTTGGTTGTCGAGTTTGCTCTCGCCACGGGCGCGCTCGCGGAACTCATAGGGCTCCTCATGGAACCGCAACGGCGTGCGGGCTGTCGCGAACACGTCAAGCAGGATCTTAAAGCCCATGCTCGACAGATCCGGCGCCACCGACATGAAGGTGGAGCGGCGCACCAGGAAAAAACCGCTCATCGGATCGGTTAGTTTCACTTTGGTGGCCATGGTCGCCAGTCGGGTCGCGAGCTTGGAGATGAAGGCGCGCTTGCGGCTCCAGGTTCCGATGCCGCCGCCGTCGACATACCGACTGCCGACGACGACATCGAGGTCTTCGGTCTGTGCGGTCTCGAGCATTTGGGGCAAAATGGTTTCGTCGTGCTGCATGTCGGCGTCGATCACGGCGACATAAGGGGCGGCGCTTGACAGCACGCCTTCAACGCACGCGCTCGACAACCCACGACGTCCCAGACGATGAATGCAGCGAATGTGCGGATCCTTGCGGGCGGCGCGCTTGACGATCTCAGCGGTGCCATCGGGTGAATTGTCGTCGACGAAGACCGCTTCCCACGCCAATTTTCCATCCAGCGCGGTGTGGAGCGCGGCGATCATCGGCTCAATGTTCTCGGCCTCGTTGAAGGTGGGAACAATGATTGTGAGATCATAACCTGGAATAGACTGTAAACGTTGCGCTTGCGCTGCTTCCGCTCCAGGCAAAGGCACCACGGTTTGACGATCGTACATTACACTGCCTCACGCTGGCTCGGCGTCTGACCCTCGACTCGGTCGGAATGTCATGGGCTTTTAGCTTCGCCTTGTTGTCGCGCATTGAGCGATCAAGGGCGAGGGGCGGTCGCAGGTGTTTCCCATCTGTGGTGAGGATTCTTTGTGCAGGTGCGTTACGCGCCCCGCTCGCGATGTGTGGGGACACGGGCGGGGCGCGGCGGCTTGCTGTCTATTGCGGCGCTTCGAACTCAACGATCACAACGCGATCGCGGCGCATGACGGCGGTGCGGCCCTCTGTTGCAGCGCGGTAACGCCAGTTTGGCGCGTCGCGCATAATCTGATTGGTGAAGACGGGATCGGTGCATTGGGCGCGAATGTTGGTGACCCTGCCCTCTTCGGTCACATCGACCGTCACGCGGCACTCACCCGACAAGTTTCTGCGCACCGCCGCCTCTGGAAATCGGGTCGGCCGGCGGAGTGGTTGTTCGACGGAACTGATTTCAATTCCGATGGGGCCGAGTGGGTCGTCCTTGATTGGCGGCAGCGCCGCAGCGCCCGTCAACGGCACGTCGGGAACGTCCGCCTCAACCGCGCGAGGCTGTGGAGCGGAGGGCGGCGTGAGCATGTCTTGTGCAAGCTCGGGTTGCTCGCGCCGCTTGTCGACCTCGGTGTCGGCTTTGTCGGACAGGATTTGCAGTTCGATGGTTGCGCGATCAGCGATGGCGAGGGTTTCTGGACCGCTGATCAGGCTTTGCATTAACAGGGCGAGACCTGTGACGGCCAGCGCTGCGAACGGCGCAGACACGACGAGGCGGCCCAGGCGGCCCTTGGCGTGGTGGTTGAACATTGGGATGTCTCCGAACACGGATGGGCGGTGGGAGCGCTTGAATGCGCTGCGCTTGGTGCGGGTGCGCCGCAGGACTCGCCCAGGTTTCACACATGAACAAATGGTAACATTACCCGGGCCCGTTGGCGATCCGGGCTCGGTTACGACTTTGGGAAGGGGTCATTGTGAGGGGCGGAACCGCACGATACGGCGCTGGCCCCTTAGGACGCCGTCCGGGCTGTCGGCCTCGGGCGGGGGAAGGCGCCAGGTCAACGCGTCGCGCTCGACTTCGGCGGCGAACGCCGGATCGGTGCAGGTCGCCTGCGGATTGGTCACGCGCCCATCGGGCAGCACGTCGAAGGTGACGTCGCACTCGCCGACCGCGCCGTTGGTGAGGGCGTGCGGCGGAATGGATGGGCGCTCCACGGGCGCATCACGCCATTGGCCGGGCGCGGGTGAAGGTGCGGGCGTTGGCGCGCGTTCGGTTGTGGGCTCGAGCACAACGCCGCGCGTGGAGGGCGCCTGACGTTGGTCCACAACGATCGCGATGATGACGATCGCGGCCAGCGTTGCGATGCTGAGGAACGGTAAGGCGAGGATCGTTCGACCCAAACCGCCTAGTCCAGTTTGCGTTCCACCTCGATGACGTCGAAGCATTCGATGCGGTCTTTTTCCTGGAGATCCTGATACTTCTCAAAGGCCATGCCGCATTCCATGCCCGCCGACACCTCGGGCACCTCGTCCTTGAAGCGCTTAAGGGTGGACAGCTTGCCTTCGTGGATCACCACATCGTCGCGCAACAGACGTACGCCACAGCCGCGCTTGACGACGCCTTCGGTGATGCGGCAACCGGCAACCTTGCCGACCTTGGAAATGTTGAAGACTTGGAGGATCTCGGCGTAGCCAAGGAATTCCTCGCGCTTCTCCGGCGCGAGCATGCCCTCCAGTGTGGCTTTCACGTCGTCGATCAGGTCGTAGATCACCGAGTAATACCGGATCTCCACGCCTTCGCGTTCGGCCAGGTCTCGGGCTTGTTTGTTGGCGCGTACATTGAAGGCGATGATTGGCGAACCCGTCGATTGGGCCAGGAGGACATCGGATTCGTTCACACCGCCCACGGCGTGGTGAATGACGCGGGCTTTCACCTCGTCATTGCCAATCTTGTCGAGCGCTTGGGTGATGGCCTCGGCTGAGCCTTGGACATCGGCCTTGATCACGACCGCGGCGTCCTGCACCTCACGGTCTTTGAGGCGCGCCATCATTTGTTCAAGCGACGCACCGCCGCCGGGCGCTCCGACTGAGGTTTTGCGCTTTTGTCGTTCGCGGTACTCGGTGAGTTCTCGCGCGCGGGCCTCAGAGTCGACGACGGCGAATGCTTCACCAGGGTCGGGCGGCTCTGAAAGCCCAAGGATTTCAACGGGGATCGACGGGCCGGCGTCTTTCAATTGTTGGCCGCGTTCGTTGACCAGCGCTCGTACTTTGCCCCAGCCCGTGCCGGCCACGAGGATATCGCCGCGGGTCAGAGTGCCGCGTTGGACGAGGACCGTCGCAACCGGGCCGCGGCCTCGGTCGAGTTGGCTTTCCACGACCACGCCTTCGGCGGATCGGCTGGGGTTCGCTTTGAGCTCAAGGATCTCAGCTTGCAGGGTGATGGCTTCGGTGAGTTCATCAAGGCCGGTCTTTTGCAGCGCCGAGACGGGAAGGGCCTGAACCTCGCCGCCAAGGTTCTCCACCACAATCTCGTGTTGCAACAGCTCCTGGAGGACGCGGTCGGCTTTGGCGTCGGGTTTGTCGATCTTATTGACCGCGACGATGATGGGCACCCCGGCCGCTTTGGCGTGGCTTATCGCCTCGATGGTCTGGGGCATGACCCCGTCATCGGCGGCCACGACAAGGATCACGATATCGGTGACGTCGGCGCCGCGCGCGCGCATGGCGGAAAACGCGGCGTGGCCGGGTGTGTCTAAGAACGTGATCTGTTCGCCCGATTTCAGTTTAACTTGGTAGGCGCCGATGTGCTGGGTGATCCCGCCGGCTTCGCCGGAAACAACGTCTGTGGAGCGCAGGGCGTCGAGCAAGGACGTCTTGCCGTGGTCGACATGGCCCATGATTGTGACCACCGGCGCGCGCGGCAGCTTGGATTCATCCGTGTCGTCTTGGGACAAAAAGCCCTGTTCGACGTCGGCTTCTGAAACGCGCTTAACGGTGTGGCCAAACTCTTCGACAATGAGCTCGGCGGTGTCGGCGTCCAGGGCGTCGACAGAGCGCACCATTTGGCCCTGCTTCATCAGGTATTTCACGATGTCAGCAGCGCGCTCGGCCATGCGGTTGGCGAGCTCTTGCACGGTGATCGCCTCGGGCACCACAACTTCGCGGCGGACTTTGTCGCGGTCACCGCCGCCGGCTACGCGGCGTTGGCGTTCGCGCTCGCGGGCCCGCTTGAGCGCTGCGATCGAGCGTTGGCGCTCGCCCTCGTCGTCGTCGAGCGCGGAGGTGATGGTGAGCTTTTGGCGGCGGCGGGTGGGTTCGCCCTTTTGACGGGAGACCGCCTTGTTGTCGCCGGCGGCTTTGCCGCGTTTGACGCGTCCGCCGAGCTCGCCGAGCAGGTCGTCGTCTTCGGCGGTCTTTTTGGGGCCGCCTGGCGTGCGTGCGCCCGGCTTTTCCGCCCGCGAGACCACGTCCTCAGGGGAGGTCGCCGCCTCAGCGGCCTCGGCCGGTTTGCCAGGCTTGGTGCGCGCGGCCTTGGCTGAGCGGTTCTTGGCTTCGGCCTCGGCGAGTTGACGGGCGGCCTCTTCAGCCTCTTTGCGTCTCGCCGCTTCTTGTTCGGCGGCGCGCTTTTCCTCAAGCGCTTTGCGATCTTCTTCGTCGCGGCGTTCGCGCTCTAGCTCTTCGCGTTTCTTCTTTTCGTCGCGTTCGGCTTGTTGAGCCTTTGCCGCGAGGATCGCCGCCTGGCGCCGCTTGAACTCTTCTTCCGACAAGCCCAGCTTGCGCGCAGCGATCTGCGCTGGCGTCAGATTGGACGCGGGCTTGTTTTCCGATTGCTTGTCTTTGGGATTGACCACACGCCGGCGCTTCTTCTCGACCACGACGGGCTTTGACCGACCGTGGGAGAAGTTTTGCCGCACAGTGCCAGAGCCGCTGGCTCCCGTGCGTTTTGCGCCGGATGAGTTGCGGCCGGCGCCTGATGGCCGTTCTGTGTCTCGTGTTTCGCTCATGCGTCCCTGCTTTTGGCGGCGCGCATCCCGCGCCGGTGCGACAACCGTCTGGCAGCCAAGCTGTGCAACGGTCGTTAATAAGCTGCTACCCTAGACGGTTATTTTGCCCATTCAACCGACCTCGACCGCCCATTCCTTTGGGATGAGGGGTCGAAACCCAGCAAGGCGCTTCAATTCAGCGCTAAATTTGCGCGCGTGTGGTCCGTCAAACACGACTGCGTGCGCAATGGCGCTTCGCCCGACTGCGTTGCCTATATCGCTCGCCGAGAAGCAACCGACAAGGGGCAATGCGTGCAAGTCGCTGGGTTTTCCCCGAAGATTGGCGAGGGCGAGCATTTTTCGCCGCCCCTCGAACGCCGCGTCACGGGCCTGGACCAGCCAACGCCACGTACCCGTGCGTAGCGCGTCGGACGCCTGCTGAAAGCCGATGGCGAGGGCGCCGCTGCGCCGCGCCAGGCCGAGTTGAGCGCAGCAACGCGCCGCCAAGGTGCGTTCGATTACATCGGCCAGGTCCGCCGGCGTGACGGCCGCACACGCAAAGGCGTGCGCGGCCAGCTTTTTTTTGATCACGCGTTCGACGCTGGCGCGATCGGCGCGAACCCAAGCCCCCCGACCGGGCAGTTTGGCGCTCGGATCGGGGGTCACCACATTGTCGGGGCTGAGCGACAGACGGATGAGCTCCGCTTCGGGCAGCCTGTCGCGGGTGGCGATGCACATGCGTTCGCGGACCTTGGGGCGCTTTGCCGCAGGTGCAGTACGGTCAGGGTCGTCCGGTGCGTTGCGGATTTTGGATTTGCTCAGTTTCGCGGCTCGTCGGTTTCGTCGTCGGTGTCGTCGCTCGCTTCGGCCTCGGAGGTCTCTTCACTGTCGCTCTCCTCGGCGCCGGCGAGCAGAAGCGCCTCAATGTCGGCGGCGTCCATGCCTTCCAGACCTTCAAGATCCTGCAGTTCAGCGATGTCTGGCGCGGCGTCGTCGACCTCGTCCTCCGCCGGCGCTTGGGTGGCCTCATAATCTTCTTGGCTGATCCAACCGGCCGCGACCCGTGCGCGCAAGATGAGATCGTCGGCGTCGTCCGCGCTGATGGCGAAACCGTCCAGCACGCCAGGCATGCGCACGCGTTCCCCGTCCTTGACCTCGGTCCAGCCGCGCAGATCATCGGCCACCAGGCCGGCGAGGTCCTCGAGCGTCTTCACGGGTTCTTCGGCCTCGCCAAACTTGACGGCCATCTCGCCTGTGACGCCATCAAGCTCCGCCAGATCGTCATCGACCCCCAGCTCCTTGCGGCGGGCGTCAAGTTCGGCGGCGATGCGCTCGAGGTGTTCGCGGGCGCGCTCTTGGAGCTCTTGGGCCGTTTCTTCGCCAAACCCTTCGATCGCGGCGATCTCATTGAGCTCGACATAGGCGACTTCGTCAATGTTTTCAAAGCCCTCGGCGACCAGCAATTGGGCGATCATCTCGTCGACGTCCAGCGCTTCCATGAACATCTTGGTGAGTTCGGCGAACTCCTTCTGACGGCGTTCGGAGTCGTCGGTTTCGGTGATGATGTCGATGGACCAACCGGTCAGTTGGGAGGCCAGCCGCACATTCTGCCCGCGTCGGCCGATGGCGAGCGATAGCTGATCGTCGGCGACCACAACCTCGATGCGTCCCTCTTCTTCGTCGAGCACGACTTTGGACACTTCGGCGGGCTGCAGCGCGTTGACGATGAA
>CAZADA010000050.1:0-20025 GCA_964483775.1 uncultured Caulobacterales bacterium | reverse complement strand
CGCCAGCAGGAGGGCTTTTTCGAACATGGCGTCCGGCACCTGAAGCCCTTGCCGCTGCGCCGCATCGCCGAAGCCATCGAGATGCACGAAAGCACCGTCAGCCGGGTCACCTCCAACAAATACATCGCCACGCCGCGCGGCGTGTTTGAAATGAAGTACTTTTTCACCGCCGCCATCCCCGCCAGCGGCGGCGGAGAGGCCCACTCGGCCGAGGCGGTTCGCCACATGATCAAGACCCTCATCGAGTCCGAAACCGCCAACACCGTCCTGTCCGACGACCGCATTGTTGAACTTTTGTTGGAAAAGGGCGTTGAGATTGCACGTCGGACTGTGGCGAAATACCGTGAGGCGATGCGGATTCCCTCGTCAGTGCAGCGCAGACGCATGCTGCGCCAGGCGTCATAACGCACTAGAGTGTCTGGGTTGGGTGTTGGGGCTCGGGTGGGCGACGATAAAGCGGTCCAAAATGGACACGGCTGGAACCACTGCAAGAAGGGAGTGGCCGATGCAAATTCAAGTTGTCAGCAAAGGAATTGACGCAAGCCAAGCCTTACGCGAACGCGTGACCGAACGGCTTGAAGAAGCCATCGGCAAGTACTTCGACAATCGCCCCGGAGAGGCTTTTGTCGCTGTCTCAAAAGAGGGCTGGGGCTTTCGCGCGGACATCTCCTTGCACCTGCCTTCCGGGGCCATGCTGCAATCGCGCGGCGAAGCCGGAGAAGCCTACACGGCCGTCGATGTTGGCCTGGCCACGCTCGAAAAGCGACTGCGCCGCTACAAACGCCGATTGGTTGATCATCGCCAAGGCAAGGACGTCAACAAGGTCGAACCCGCCTCTTTGGTTGTGTTCCAAAGCCAGGCGTTCGATGAACCCGACGAACCACACGACGATCACAGTGACGAGGCGGCCCTGCACGACGACCCTGGCGGCGAGGAGCCGGCAGAACCCATCATCGTCGCCGAAACGACCGCCGAACTGCCCGTGTTCACCGTCAGCCGCGCGGTTGAAGAACTGGACGTGACGCAAAGTCCGATGCTGATGTTCCGCAACGCCGCCCATGGCGCGCTCAATGTGGTGTACCGGCGCCCCGACGGCCACATTGGCTGGATCGATCCCGAACGCTCCCGACCCACCTAACGCGCGAGGGCCGCGACATGAGCTTGGCCGAATTGGTGCCCGAGGCTGGCGTGATTGCCGACCTCAACGCCACCAGCAAAAAACACCTGTTTCAGGAGTTGGCCGATCGCGCCGGCGATCTGTTTAGCATGGACGCACGTGTGATTTTCGACGCCGTCCTGGAACGCGAGCGGCTTGGCTCCACGGGGATCGGCGCCGGCATCGCCATCCCCCACGCCCGCCTGCCGGAGATGGAACACGTGCAGGCCGTGTTCGCGCGCCTGACCACACCGGTCGACTTTGATGCGGTCGATGAACTACCGGTTGATTTGGTGTTTTTGTTGCTGGCGCCGCAAGAAGCCAGCGCAGAACACCTCAAAGCCCTCGCTCGCATCAGCCGCGCCATGAAGCGCTCCGAGTTCGCCGAGCGTCTCCGCGGGGCGGTGGGTGAGGACGCCGTGCGCGCTCTCCTCGTCGAAAGCGCCAATGTCGAGCCCCCCAAGCCAAGCCCGGAAGGCACCGACATCGTCTAACCCAAAAGCGGCTTCACTCAGTGCACGCTTACGGGCTTAAGGTCGTGTCCGATGGCGGCCGCGAACGCCGCTTCGCGGTCATCAAGCACGGCCAAGCGCTCCCCGTCGGCCGCGTGCACCGCATACCAGATGGCGCCATCCTCGGGCTCAGCCCCCGGCAACGGCGTCTCCGCGAGCACTTCAGCTGCGGGCACTTCGCGCACGTAGACAAGGTTGGGCGCACCAAACACTTCCAAGTCCTCCGGCTTGAGGTTCTTCAAGAAATCCGGTGAGTTGGGCATCATCAGCCTCCTTCAGATGGACGACAGGTTACCTCAGCGCCCGTTAACGGCGCGCCGACGTCTCGATGGGAATTTGCACAATGGTCTCCTGGCGCGGTCGGCGCCGAACGTCCAAGTGCAACAATCCGTTTTCCAAAAAGGCGCGTTCCACCTCGTGCCCGTCCGCCAGGACGAAGGCGCGTTGGAAACGCCGCGCAGCAATACCGCGATGCAAAAACACCCGCTCCTCGCCGTCTTGGCGCTTGCCGCGAACGATCAACTGGCGGTCTTCGATGGAGATCGCCAAGTCGTCGTTAGAAAAGCCGGCCACGGCAAGCGTGATCCGCAGGCGTTCACTGTCGAGCTCTTCAATGTTGTAGGGCGGATAACCGTCTGATCCGCGCGCAGCGCGTTCAGCCAGTTCCTGCATATACCCAAACCCCACCAACATGGGGCTATCAAACCATGAAACACGCGTCATAACGCAAAGCCCTTCACGAGGCCGCCTTGCCGGTGAACGACCCGCACACCGCAGCCCCGTTCACCGTTACTCACCATGAGATGTGCGCCCAACCCGCGTGCTTCAAGGCTTGAACGCGCGCGCCGCCGCCCTAGAGGGTGATCCGTATCGACGCCAAACCCTCGTGGACCACGACATCGTCCGAAAACTGATTGAGTTGAACAGGCGTGGCCCCAATGCCTGCAATGTCGCCATCGGTGACTTGACCGGTGAACTCCACCTCACCCAGATCGACGTAGCGGTAGGCAAAATCAAAGGCGACACGGTCGAAAAAGTCGATCGCCAGCCCACCGGTGAAATGATACGAAAACGATGTCGTGGCGTCTTGATCCACCACAAATCCCGTCGGCACGGTCACGCCGGAAAACGTCACATCATCAGGGTCAAACCGCGTACCCCCGATCCCCGCGCCCACAAACGGCTCAATAAACGGGAATGGATCGGGCAAGTCGTAGTACAGGCTCGCAAAACCTGACAGCGACTCCACCGTCGCCGCGTTGATGGCGTATTGGCTTTCGGTGAGTTGTAAGGTCGTGGGAAACGCCTCGGGCAGCGGCTCGAGTGTTCCGACAAGCTCGCCAATCACTGCATCAGTTTCCAGGTTGGGGCGATACGTGAAGGTCGCATCAGTGCGCAGGCCCAGCGGCAGGTTCAGTCCAACCCCACCGCCAAACGCCGCCGTCGCGCCAAAGTCATCAGCTGTCGCGCCGCCGGCATCCGCGCGCAGATAAAGTTGCGCGTGCGCCGGACCTCCCGCCAACACGACGCCACATGCTCCAGCGCACAACCAAGCCCAGCGACCGCTCATCGTCCCACTCCCAATCAAATCACAGTGGAACCAGACTATGGCGATTCAGCGCCGACGATAGAGGCGAGCGATTCGATTTGGCGCAACTGTTGCGCGTCTGCACCGGCCCGTTGCGGGCGAGCGCTGCATCGCAATCAAACGAGGCCTTTGAACTTGTCCTTGAACCGGCTCACGCGCCCGCCGCGATCCAGCAGCGTTTGATTGCCGCCCGTCCACGCAGGATGAGTGCGCGGATCGATATCCAGCTGGAGCGTATCACCCTCTGACCCATAGGTGGAGCGCGTCTGATACGTGCTTCCGTCGGTCATCACAACGGTGATCATGTGGTAGTCAGGATGGCCTTCTTTTTTCACGGACCTTTGTCCTTTCGCAGCAATAGGGCGCCGCAAGGCGCCGCAGAGGTTTGAGAATTTGGCCCATGGCAATACGTAACAAGCAAGCAAAGAGCAAGATGGGCGGGTGAGGGATGGTTCGTACAAGCTTAGTGGTTGGTGTCGTGGCGTTGGCCGGTTTGTCGCTGTGGGCGTGGCTCACATACGCCGGCGCGGGGGAAACCACCACATTGATTGAACGCTTCGATGGCGATTGCATCGCCGACCCCGCCTTAAGCGGTGTTGAAGATATCGCAGTCGATTGGCAGGCCAACCAAGTCCTGCTCGCTGGCCCGGCCGGTCTGCGCATGATGACGCTGACCATGGACGAAGACGGACCGGCCCGTTTCGATTTTGTCGGGCTGTCAGTGGGCGGCGCGGAAGTGTTTGAGCGCACCACGCTGCGCCACGCCGTCGATCTGGTTGTCGATGACAACGCCGGGCGCACGGCGTTTCATGCCTATGTCCAAGATGGGGACCTGCAGGTGAACCGCTGGCGTCTGCGCGAAGCGATCGAGGAGTCCTTTGCTGAACCTTTCGCCACCATCGAGAACATCAGCGCCACCGACTTCATCGCCATCGCCGCGATCGACGCCGACACCGTGTACCTCACCGTCGCACGCAATCCCGCCCGCGGCCTTTGGTCGGCCATGCGCGGGCGTCTTAGCGCGCGCAATGGCGAGTTGCTCGAGATCACAACCCAAGGCGTCCGATCGATATCCACTGACCTGAAAACGCCCGCAGGCCTGGCCTACGATTCGACCAACGCAACGCTGTATGTGTCAGAGGTCGGCCATCGCGGATTCTCGATCTGGCAGCGCCAAGACGGCGGGCTCGAACGCACCGCGCGCGACCGTTACGGCAACGCCTTCGCCCGCATGACGCTCGACCCTGAACGCCGGCTTTGGGTGGTTGGCCATCCCCACACGCTCACCTGGTTGTCGAACGCTCATCCCAGCCCAACCCAAGTCGCCTTCATCGATCTCGACCAGAATGTGGGCGATCAGGTCTTCCTCAGCCGCGGCGAGCCCGTCTCGGCCGCCAACGCCGCCCTTGTTCGCCCGGAGATTGGGGTGATGTTTCTGTTTGGCCCCAACGCCGGCGCCGCCTGTTCCTTGCCTGAAGAATGGCGTCATTCCCAAGCCTACCCCGCCCAACGACCGCGCGATCGCGACGGCGGCTAAGGCCATGGGTCAACGCGGTTGATCCATCACCATGTTCAACGCGCGCCGGCCGCCATCGACATAGATCACTTCGCCGGTGATGTAGCTTGCTTCTGGCGAGGCCAGAAAATTGACGACGTTGGCGACCTCGTCGGGATCAGCAATCCGCCCCATTGGCGTGCGCGACACCATCCGCGCCATGGCCTCGTCGTTGGACAAGACCGCCCGCAACACGTCGGTGTTCACACTGCCCGGCGCAACCGAATTGACCCGGATCCCCCGTCGCGCCAACGATAGCGCCATCGAGCGCGTCAGCTGATCAAGCCCGCCCTTGGACACATTGTAGGCGAGTTGGTCGGGCATGGCGGTCACGCCGTTGACCGAAGAGATGTTGATGATCGAATAGCGCCGTCGAGCGTCCTCAATCCGCTCCGCCGCACTTTGGATTTGCGCGACCATCTGCTTGGCGGCCGCCTGCGAAGCAAGGAATGCGCCCTTCAAATTCACGCCCAAGACGCGATCAAAGTTCGCTTCGCTGAGCGACAACACATCGCCCGCCTCAACAATCCCCGCATTGTTGATCAAGATGTCGAGCCGATCAAAGGCCGTCAGCGTCTCGGCCACCAAGTTATGCGCGGCCAAACGCTCACCGATATCGCACCGCACAAACACCGCACGGTCGCGGCCCAGCTCTTCGGCGGCCAGCTCCCCGGCCTCATCATCAATATCGCCCAGGACGACCTTCGCCCCACCTTCGACCAACCGTCGCGCGCACGCCAGGCCAATGCCTCGTGCTGCGCCAGTGATCACAGCGACCCGCGCTTGCCCCATAGCCCTGTCCGTAATCCTACTGCGTCGGGTCGGCGTATACCCTTCTCAACCGGATCGATACAACTAATGTAAGCGCATACGCTCCTCGGGCTGAGCGGTCCCCAGCCCGAGGACAAAGAATACGCCAGGTAACGCCAGTAACGTCTACGTGTTCACACCAAGGGAAAGAATTTCATCTTTGATTCTAAGCTTGTGCTTCTTCAACTCGGCCACCCTCGCCTCGTCAGCCGCTGGTCGCTTGAGCTCACTGGCCAATTGTTCTTCCAAAGAACGGTGCCGATTGGTCAGCTCACGAATGCGGGCGTCTAAAGCCATGCTTCCCTCCTTAAAAGGTTGACCACTTGCATAGAGGAACATGCCGAGGGCATGTCTGTCACGCCGCGTTCGCGAAAAACATGACGGTTCGATGAATGAGACCTCCACACAAAAGCGCCTGATCGTCGGAGTCAGTGGCGCTTCCGGCAGCATCTACGCCGTTCGTCTATTGGACGCGCTGACAGATTTAGGCGTTGAGCGTCATCTGGTGGTGTCCAAACCCGCGCTGTTAACGCTGACCAGCGAAACCGACCTCACCGCCAAAGACCTCGAAGAGCGCGCCGATGTGCGCTACGCGCCGGCCGACGTCGCCGCCGCCATCTCCTCAGGCTCGTTCAAGACCATGGGCATGGTCATCGCGCCGTGTTCAGTGCGCACCATGTCGGAGATCGCGACCGGCGTGACGTCGTCATTGCTGACCCGCGCCGCCGATGTGTGTCTGAAGGAACGCCGCCCGCTGGTCTTGATGGTGCGCGAGACGCCGTTTCATGTCGGCCACCTGCGCACCATGACGCGGCTTGCGGAGATGGGCGCGATCATCGCCCCGCCATTGCCAGCGTTCTACGCCAACCCCACCAGCATCGAAGAGTTGGTGGATCAATCGGTGGGACGCGTTTTAGACCTGTTTGGCCTCGACTGGCGCAGCACACGCCGTTGGGGTGAGGATCTGCGCGCCGGCGCGCGCCTGGGAGGACAGCCAAAATGACCAAGCAGATCACAGCGTTGACAGCTGGGTTTTGGGCCTGGTCCTTGCGCGCCTATCAACGCGAGGGGGTGAAAGACGCGTGCCTGGCGTTTCAGGGCGCGGGCGGCGACGTCAATGTCGGCTTATGGTGTTGTTGGTTGGCGGCACGCGGTCGTGCGCCCAGTCCCGACGCCATCACCCAAGCCGCCGGCCTGTCCGAGATGTGGCAGGCATCCGTCCTCACGCCCCTGCGCAGCGCACGCGACGGTCTGAAATCACCACCGATCTGGATTGACGCCGAAGGCGCCAGTGAGGCGCGCGCCGACCTGCTCGACATAGAGTTGGAGATCGAGCGTCTGGAACAAGAAGCCCTTGAGAGTTTGGCGACCGAAGAAGACCTTGAAGGCCCGCCGGCCGCACGCGCCAACCGAGCCTTGTTGTCGTTTTTGGCGGCGCGCCAAACCGGAACCAACGCCACCGCCGAATCCTGCGCGCGCGGCCTGATCGACACGGTGTTCACCCAAGCCCTCTACACCCTCACGCGCGTCTCCCCGTCCGGCCACGGGACCAATGGCGGACACCACACCATCAGCGAAACTTTGGACGAAGCCGCATTGCGGGCCAAGCTCGGCGACCTGCTGGAGGAGCACCGCGCCCTCGACGCCGCCGTTAAGGCGCTCGGACAAACCGCTGACGCCAATCAGCTCAAAGTGGCGCGCCTGAAAAAGCGCAAGCTCCAACTGAAGGACGAAATCGCCACCATTGAAGACGCCTTAAACCCCGACATCATCGCCTAGGGCGGGCGGCTTAGACCTGCTCCGCGCGTCGGGCGGCGCGATCAGACCGTTTGGCGCTGAGCATCGCGGCGTCCGCCCGTGCGATCACGGACACAGCGTCATCCCCGTCCTCAGCTTCGGCGACCCCGTAGCTCGCCCGCAACACGATCGCATCCCCGTCCCACAACAGGGGCCGATCGGCCAGATCGCTGAGCAAAGCCTCGGCCTTCTTATACGCGTTGTCAGCGTCGGCTTTGGGCAGCGCCAGCACGAACTCGTCCCCCCCCATGCGCCCAATCAAATCGCTGGCGCGCACCGAGCCGCGCAACAGCTGCGACAACAACACCAGCGCGGCGTCGCCCGCCGCATGCCCGTACGTATCGTTGATCGGCTTGAAAGCGTTGAGGTCGAAGTACACCACACTCACCGGTCCGCCATGCCGGCGGGCATAGGCGAGCATCCGGTCAAGCTCGCGCACAAAGGCGCGCCGGTTGGCGAGGTTCACCAGCGGGTCGGTATCAGCAAGCGCCTCAAGATCATGGATCCGGGCCCGAAGAGCGTTCGATTCAGCCTGCAGCAACGCAATCCGATCAAGCAAAGCGCGAACCCCGCGCACGGACTGGGCAAACCCAGGCTCGACCGGTGCAGCGATCACGCTCCCTCCAGTTGGCTCGACAGGTTCCATTGACGCTTCCAAGTGTTGTTTGGTCACGTCCGGTAAAAAAGCTCAGGCAGCTTAAAGAAGGCTTGACAGCCCGGGGCAGTCTTTACTCAAAACTTAACGCTCACCCGAGCGGCAAACCCGTGGATGCCGGCGCGCGCGCCACACGCCCCCAATTCCCAAATCCGATTCGCCACACTAGTTTGTCGGTCCCTTCGCTTCGGATCCCAAAGATGTCTGTACCCATCGCCATAATTATGGGCTCGCAATCGGACTGGCCGACCATGCGCCACGCCGCCAACGCGCTGGATGCGCTCCAGGTCGCCTATGACGCGCGCATCGTGTCCGCACATCGAACGCCCGACCGGCTCTACGCCTTCGCCTCAAGCGCCGTGGCGAACGGCTTTAAGGTCATCATCGCTGGCGCTGGCGGGGCCGCGCATTTGCCCGGCATGACGGCGGCGATGACGCCGCTGCCTGTTCTCGGCGTTCCGATCGAGTCCGCCGTGCTATCGGGGTGGGACAGCCTGCTGTCCATCGCCCAAATGCCAGGCGGCGTGCCCGTGGGGACCCTGGCGATTGGCAAAGCCGGCGCCAAGAACGCGGGCCTCCTCGCCGCCTCCATTTTGGCGCTCAGCGATGACGCCCTGGCCCAGCGCCTCAACGCCTGGCGCGCCGCGCAAGCCCAAGCGGTGGCCGAGACACCGAGCAAACCCTCATGACCCCTCTTGAGCCCGGCGCCATCGTCGGCATTCTCGGCGGCGGCCAGCTCGGCCGCATGCTGGCCCAGGCCGCAGCCCGATTGGGCTTTGACGCCCACATCTACACCGATGAAGCGGACAGTCCCGCCGCCAGGGTCGCCGCCCAAGCCACCGTTGGCGCCTATGACGACGCCGCGGCCATCGCGGCCTTCGCATCGCGGTGCAAGGTCGTCACCTATGAGTTTGAGAACATTGATCCACGCGCCGTTGAGGCGGTCAGCGCCAGCACCGCCCTACAACCCCCAGCCCGCGCCATCGCCATTGCGCGTGATCGCCTAGCCGAAAAGGCGTTTGCGTCCGACTGCGGCGCGGCGACCGCCCGTCACGCCCCCGTCGACACCCGCGCTGATTTGAACAACGCTCTGGCCGCAACCCCGCCGCCGGCCATTCTGAAAACCCGCACCTTGGGTTATGACGGCAAAGGCCAAGCGCGGATCAACACCCGCGAAGATGCTGATGCCGCGTGGTCCGACCTTGCCGGCGCGCCCTGCATCCTCGAAGCGATGGTCGCGTTCGACCGTGAAGTGTCGCAGATCTCAGCCCGAAGCGCCCAAGGCGACATCGCCCACTATGATCTGGTCGAAAACGACCACGAGGCGGGGATGCTGCGCGAGACCATCGCACCGGCCGCCAACGCCGCCGCCGTCGCGCCCGAGGCGCGCGCCCTAGCCGAACGCATGCTCAAGCGCCTGGACTATGTCGGCGTGTTCACCATCGAGTTTTTCCAGGTGGGCGAGCGCCTCTTGGTCAACGAACTGGCGCCGCGCGTTCACAATTCCGGCCATTGGACCATCGAAGGGACCGCCTGCGATCAGTTTGAGCAGCACATCCGCGCAATCACCGGATGGCCGCTCGGCGCCACCGAACGGCGCGGACGCTGGCGCATGCGCAACTTGCTCGGCGAGGAGGCCAACCATGTCAGCGCGCTGGCCTTAGACGAACTCGCCTCGGTCCATCACTACGGCAAACGCCGCGCGGCCCCCCGGCGCAAGATGGGTCATGTGACCTACTTTGATGGGCCTGACTGAACCGACGGGGATCACCCCGCCGGATAGCGCAAACGGCTCAACACCGGCGTGAGCGAGGGCAGGCGATCGGTCAGCCGTTGGACTTGCGCTTTGGTTTTCTCAAACTGCATAACGCCAGCGATCCGCCGGTCGAGCGCCTCCCACGGCGCAGGATCATCCGATCCCTCAGCGTTGAGCCACACCGGCAACACCGACGCGATCACGCCGGACAAGATCACCCGCTTGGAGTAATAGTTGGCGTCCGTCGACCGGTCTCCGATCGCCCGCCAAATCCTGTCGGCCGCCCGCGCAGTGATCGTGCTGGCGCGCGCCAACTGATCGGGCAGAGCAAGCCGCCCCGCCGCACGCCGCGCCGCCTCACGATGGCCATCCCCAATCGCTTCGAGCCGCGCACGCACACCCAGCGTCACTCGCGCCCGCACCTTCATCGAATCAAGATCCGTTCGCGCCAGCTGCTGCGCCATCGCCTCATCGCACTGCAGCGCCCACGCATCGATGACCTCCGCCGGTCCGCCAGGAAACAACAGCGCCGCGGCGCCAGCGTCCAGCGCGGCGTCGGTCTCAGCCGCCGCCAGCATGGCCCGCGTCCACCCATCAAAAGCCGCTCGCGAAATCGCCGCCTGGATCAGCGCGTGACGCAAAACCAGGTCGCTTGCATCATTTTGGCTTGGACTCATCATGCTCTCCATAGACACCGCACCTCGTTATGGATAGATAAACGCCTCTTGCGACAGGGTTAGGGGACGACCCGGCCTGACGCATGGCCAACACGAGGAGGACCTAGCCATCGTTCAGATTTATGTTCGCGACAACAATGTCGACCAAGCCTTGAAGGCGCTGAAGAAAAAGATGCAGCGCGAAGGCACCTTCCGCGAAATGAAGCGCCGCAATCACTACGAAAAGCCATCCGAAAAGCGCGCCCGGCAAAAAGCTGAGGCGGTGCGCCGCGCCCGCAAATTGGCCCGCAAGCGCGCCCAACGCGAAGGACTGGTGACCAAGCGCGGGAAGTAATCCCGCGCACCGCGCCAGCAGGCATCATCACCCAACCCGTTACGTTGCGCGCCGGCCGCCGCCTGGCAGCAGCCCCCTCAAAACCGAGCGCAACGAGCTGATGCCGCCGCCGGCGATCAACCCGTGGCGGAACACGCGCGTCGAGATCCAAAACACCAACGCCGCAGTCAAGATCATCAGCACCGTCGTCCCAACAATCTGGTACAGAGGCGGATCGTCAGGCAGACGTGCGAGCATCACAAAAGGTGTATAGATGGGCACCCATGCAGCAATGTTGATCAAAGGCGACGTTGGATTACCAAACGACATTCCAAGAATGAAAACGGGGATCATGAGCACGACCATCATCGGCGTCATTAACGTTTGAGCCTCTTGAATAGTATCGCATAGGCTGCCAATCGCCAGGTACAGCGTCCCCAGCATCAAGTATCCAACCACAAAGTATGCCAAAAATGGCAGAATAAGTCGATAATCTACAAAAGATGACAAAATCTGATCAATTGCACTGCCGCCGACAAGCTGCAGACCTAGCGTCAACCCGACAATCGCGAATATCAGCCAGGACAACAAAAATGTAATACTCACCATGGCGACACCCAACAACTTCCCGAGCAAGATCTGGTGGGCATTCGTCGTGGCAAGCAAGGAGTCAAACACCTTGCTCGATCGCTCTTCAATGGTCGAGGTCAACAACATATTCGCCACACTGAACACCACGACCCAGAGCATGTAGCCGAGCGCCAAACCGATATAGTAGGGTGCCTGATCAGTGAGGCTCACTTCAGCCTCGCCACCCTCACGTTCCGGCGTGAGATCACGAACCGCGGGTTGCAGCTGGTTAATGGCGGCCAATTGCTGAGCATTCACGCCAGCCTCACCGAACGCTTCGGTGCGCATAAAGGCTTGCAACGCCTCGGTCAAAAGCCCCTTGGCGGTAAACTCGGTCACCGCGGTGCTCCAATAGTCCACATTGACGGCCCCGTTGGCGTCGCGGGTGACGAACATCGCCGCATGCAGCGAAACCTCGTCGCCATCGGGTGAGATAATGCCCTCCTCACCCAGCAGATAAGGCCGCAGGGCGTCGGGATCGCGCGCCGGCGGCTCCACCAGCACCACGAGCGGCTGGGGCGGACGAAAGCGCGCTTCAAGCTCGGTTCCCTCATCGCCCAAAGCACCAAAAGCAGCCGAGACGCGTTCGCCATCGGGGGCGGCGCCAAAAGCCTGCATCGCCATCGCCCGGCGGTCGTCATCAACGTTCCGACGATCCAAAAACTGAGTGAGCTCGCGCGCCAGCGCTTCAATGTCCGCGCCAGCCACCGCATCTTCAAGCGCCGTCATGATGGCCGGATCATCGGTCACAACGGCGATGTGCAGGCCTGTTTCCGCTCGCGCATTGAACACCGCAATCCAAAACACCGCCGCGGCGATCACCGGAAAGATCAACAGCGAAAGCCAAAAGCCCCAGGTCGTGACGTAGCTCAGAAACTCCCGCCGCGCGATGATCAGCGTCTGGCTCATGCGCCCACACGCCCTCGATGTTGGTCGCCAGCGATGGCCGCCGCGTCGTGCGGATCAACCAAACCGCCCGCCTCTGTCACCAAACGCACAAAGGCGTCATGCAAATGAGGACGCGTCGGCTCGAACGACCGCAAGGCCACGCCGGCCCCAATGGCCGCTTTGAGCACATCCTGGGCGCTCGCCCCCTGTTCAAGGTCCACACGCCATCGCTCGCCGACCGGACCTTTCCCATCGCGCGACCGGTCGTGACCAATCGGGGTCAGCACAATCGGCAAACCAGACAGCACGCCAGCCATATCCGTGCCCGTTTCAGTCTCGAGTATCACCCGCCGCGGCGCTTGCGCCAGCGCGTCATCAACGCTGCCGTCGAAAACCTTGCGTCCTTTGGCAATCAGCACAATCGCGTCGCACAAACGCTCGGCATGCTCCATGACATGGGTGGAAAACACCACCGTGGCGCCGCGCTCAGACTGTGCGCGCACAAAGTCCTCAAGCTCCTGTTGGTTGACCGGATCGAGCCCCGAAAACGGTTCGTCCAAGATCACCAAGTCCGGCTCGTGCGCGAGCGACGCAAGGATCTGCACCTTTTGCGCCATACCCTTGGACAACGCTTTGATTTTCTTGGTTGCCGCATCGCCCAGACCGCGCGCCTCCAACAGCTCGAACGCCCGCCGCCGCGCCACGCCTGGAGACAAACCATTGAGACGGCCGAAAAAAGCGATCGCGCGCCAGGCCGTCATCTTGCGATACAGCCCCCGCTCCTCGGGCAAAAAGCCAATGCGCTGGCGCTCACGACCGCCAGGATCGGCGCCAAACACCGAAATGCGCCCAGCATCTGGCTTAACCAGGCCAAGGATCATGCGCAGCGTCGACGTCTTGCCGGCGCCATTGGGGCCCAAAAAGCCGGTGATCGATCCCTGACGAACCGAAAAGCTCAGATCATCGACGGCCGGAGCGCCATCGCCATACGCCTTTCGTACGCCCTCAAGGCGCACCACGTCACGTTGGTCAGTCATGTTCACCCCGGTCCGCCAAATCCATCGCCACCCGCAGATACAGCAAATGATCGGGCAGGCCGTCGGCATTAAGCGCTCGCAGCTCGGCCGTAGTCAAATCGCTGCGCCAGTACTCGTTGTGCGTGAAGGCTTTGTTGGTGTCAGCCTGGCTGACCATCACGTCGTGAACACCCAAGTCGAAATGGCGCCACAGCGGCCCTGCGATGATATCGCCGAGCACCACGCTGTGCGTTTGGAAGTACAGATTGGTCCAGCGCACCGGCGCAAACAATGAGCCATGGCTGGGGCCAAAGGGCGTTTGGGTCTCCGACGGATCCGCATTTTGGTACGAGAACCGCAAGCGCGCCGGATGCTCGGCTGAGTCAAACCCGCGCGGCGGTTCGGTTTCCAAGAAGGGCGGGCAAATGAGCGCCTCGCGGTCCCGCTTAGCGGCCGCAAACTGGCTCGGGGTGTCGGCCAACAGATAGGGGCCGTAATTGAGCGGGCTCCCCAGCGTGATGAAGTCCGACACCAGCCAAGCAGCCTCGCCGCCCTCAAGTTGCAGCTCGGCCAACAACCGCGAATAGGCCCGCTGATGGCGACGATAGTCCGCATGCGCCACGCTGGCTCCCTGAAAGGCGCGCGCCGCCCCCTCAAACAGCGACCGCGCCAATTGCGCACGGGCGCTGCGCCCACGGATGCTGGAGGCGAGCACCGCCAGATCACGCCCCGCCGCGTCATACCCACCAGGCCCCGGGCGCAGCGACTGCGCCAAGCGCGCACACCGGGGCTTAAACCGCGTCGGCCCTTCCCCGTTCATGGGCTTCGCGCCGCCGGCAGCGATCAACAGCGCTGCAATGGTGCGTTCGGTGCGCAAGTTGAGGATCTGGTGGCGAAGTTCATGCTGGCGAGCGTCGGCCTCACATTCGACCCGAACGAGATCGCTGACCTTCGCCCTGGGCTGTTTCACGCCCGAGTGCAGCCCCAACGCCCGCTCCACATCGCGCGTCGCCCGAGAAATCGCCGCCAGATGCTCGGTCACCAGCGAACGCGCGGAGTGCTCAAGCGTTTGCATCGCCGCCTCAACCTCACCGCCGCGCCCGAGCTTATCAACGCGCCGCCCCCAGAAATGGGTCAGCACATCGTAGCCCACCACAGAACCGAGCGAGTGGCCCACAACCACAATGCGCTGGTAGCGCCCACTGGCGTGCAGCGACTCCAGCAAACTCACGCCAGCTTCGCGGATCTTTTGGCGCTGGGCGATGTTGCTTGGCGTGGCGCGCAGATACCGAGCCGAATCGCCCATCACCGGGGAGAGAAACGCCCGGTTGGCGATCACCAAGAACACCACAATGGCGATCATGCCGATGAAATAGACAAGCGTGAGCCAGAATTGCAGGTGCACCAAATTGCCCGCTGTGGCGTTGGCGGCGTCCACCGGCTGAGCGAACGGCAGCGTCCACGGCGCGTAAACCGACAGATCACGTTCAATCGAAACGGCATCCGCAAAATAGGCGCCGGCCGCCAAACCGCTGGCGACCAACAACACCACGAAAAGCGACACAAGCCGTCCAGGCCACCGCCGCGCGGCATTCATCAAGATCGCGCCGTAACCCACGGAGAAGAAGAAAAAGTACGCCCACGACACGCCGATGAAGAACCGGGCTTCGTCAGAGAACCGGGCTGAAAACACCGGATCAGGCAGCGCATTCAGCCCCAACCCAGGATGATCCGCCAAGAACGTCGCGGCAAATCCTGGATCCAGCGACCCCATGCTGGTGCGAGTCAAAATCGCCGCCAAAACAACGAGATTTGTTGTGATCACCAGCCCAACAAAGTTCATGCGCACCGCGAGCCAGATGACGGCGAACGCGCCAATGGTCAGCGCGCCAAGCACCCGTCCGTCGGGAAGGGGCGCAAAAATGGCGAGCGTTAACGCCACCAACGCATAGAAGAAATAGACAGACCATCGCGCCCGCCATTCGGAAAACACCACGACAAACACGGTCGCACCCGCGAGAAACACCACCGCATCGCGCAAATCGAAGGTTGGCGACATCGCCCCGATGACAAAATAGAAAAAGCCCAACGCAAACAGGCTTGTGATGACGTTGCCAAACGCCGACCTCGGCGCTTGCTCCATCTTCGCGGCGTTGGACCGTTCGGCGGCGTCCTTGCGGCCCGCGACCACAAAGTAAATCGCGATCAGCGGCAAGATCACCACGGCAAACGCCGCATTCAGACCCACAGCGGCGAGCTTGGCCACCGTATCGTGCAACGCGCTGAGGTCGGACATGGGCGCACGCATGTAGCCCTGTGCGGCCACCTCGCCCAACACCCGCTGAAAGTCGAGATAGGCTTCCTTCAGTCCCGGCTTAGAGAGGGGCTCATCCGACAAGCCGGCGCGCACCAACAGATCACCGGGCACGTTGAGCCTGAGCACCATCGCCGATGTGAGCACCGAAAACGCAGCGGCGAACAACGCGTTCAACTCGGCGAACCGGCTGAGGACCTGGCGGATCGGTCGCAAACGCACAGGCGTTTCCTGCAACGGCTTCTTCAACAGCGTGAAAAACCACAAGATCACGTGCACGAACTTGGTGCCCGCCATCAGGTGGGCCCAATAAAACTCGTAAAAGTCGAAACGCCGCCGTTTCGCGCCGTTGGCCGAGGTGTGCTCGCCGCGATTGGGACCTTCCGTCGACAGCCGCCGCAGCTCGAAGATCTCCGATGCTGTGTCCGGTGTGCTCCACAGCCGCAAATCACCGCGGTCGGTCTGGGACAGCGACGCGTCTGAACTCCACGTCGTCCGCGCCAACTCCCGCACGCTGGACATGGGCTTTTGCTCGCCCTGACCATGAATGAACACGATGGCCGTGCGATGCCCCTCGCGATCGACTCCCTCAGCGACATTGGCGCTGGACATGGCGTTCCCCTCACTCATCGCGCCCCTCACGCAACGCGGATAACGACCAGTGTTACCCAAATCAAGCGGGCTGCGAACAGCGTTAAGTGCGCTCGACGCAGAAATTTCAGCACCGACCCCAACGCCGGCAGGGATCGATAAATCGCTGGCATCGCCCACCAATGCTGGCCTAGAACAGACGAATGCGCGCGTTCTCAACAATCGCGGCGGCGTGCCTGGTCACCGCCTGCAGCCCGTCCACCGATTCGCCAGGCGCCGAGGCTGGCGATAAAATCACCGTGACCGTTCACGTGATCTTCGATGCCGATCGCGCTCTGGCTCCCGACACCCCAGTGCCCGCCAACGCCAGTGTTCTGGATGCGATGAACGCCGCAGCGGCCGACGATCCCCGGTTCACCCTCACCACCCAGGGCCAAGGCGACATGGTCTACATCTCCGCCATCGACGGTGTGCGCGAGGACCGAGGCGCTGGCCGATACTGGCTCTTCTGCGTCAATGGCGCCGTGGCCAATCTGGGCGCAGCATCGTATCAACTCGACGACGCTGATGAGATTGCATGGAAAAGGACAACATACCCATGGGACTGCACACTCGACTGATCACCCGTCTTGGAGCCGGCGACACGGCGGAGGGATGGTATCGGTTGACGGCCATCGTCGTGCTGATCGCCCTGTGCGCCATCACGCGCGTCACGCCGCATCCGTGGAATTTCACGCCTGTGGCGGCTGCGGCGCTGTTCGCCGGCGCACGGCTTGGCGGCGCCTGGGTCGGCGCAGGTGTTGCGATTGTCGCGGTCTTCGTGAGTGATTTATCGATCGGCGCCTATGAAGCTGCACTCATGGTCAGTGTGTACGCCGCCTACGCGCTCCAGGCCGTGATCGGCCATCGCGCCATTGCGCCCGCCGCTGGCCCAGTGCGCATCCTAACCGCCAGCATCGCGGCGGCGGTTGCGTTCTACTTCATCACCAACTTTGCCGTTTGGCTGTTCACGCCTTACTACGCACCGACGTTAGCGGGACTGACCGAATCCTATGTTCAGGCGCTGCCCTTCTTCCGCAACAGTTTAGCCGCCATGCTGGTGTGGACGACGGTGTTCTTCACGGCCGATGCGCTGATCCGCAGCCAGATCGCGCCTAGCCGCCAAACCCAGCGCTAGCGCTCAAGCGCGGCCAAAACGCGCCAACCGCCGCGGCGATCAACACGCCCGTGGCGCCAAAGAACATGATCGCCCGCAAAATGCCCGAAAGGCGCATGAACGGGACAGCCCACCCCGCGCCGCCAATCGCGCCGATCCCCTTGCGGTACGCCGTCCGCAGGGCGATGGAGCGGAAATTCCAATAGCCGAAATCCAGCAACAGGCTGATCACCGACAACGTACTGGCCGCAAAAATCAGCCGAAAGTCGAACGCGGACGCCGTTTCTGCGTCCGCCTGACCGATCAACAGCCCCCAACTGACCGCAAGCACCGCCGCGCCAAAAATCCGCACCCGGTTGGACAGCGCCTCCTCGGTCTGAAACAGCTGGTCGGCCACCGCGAATTGCTTGCGCTCATGGCTGTCCTGCATGCGAAACTGACGCTCTTGCATTTCCCGTCGCATTTGCGCGTGCGCATCGCTCATGGCGTTCCCCTCCGTGTGTTGGCCCCACGCCTACCCGTCGCGAGCGTCATTGGCCAGGCTCGAGGCGCCGCCAGTCGCGCGCCGCACAAACGGCGCGGTGTGTGCTGAGAACAGCTCGGCCCCATAAAGATCATTGTGACCCGCGCCTGGAACGGTCACGGCCGTCTTGTCCGAGCGCGCAGCGTCAAACAAGCGCTGGCCGTGGGCGATCGGTATCACGCCGTCGCTGTCGCCATGCAACCACAAGATCGGCGCGGTCACGTCGCCAATGTGGTCGATCGACCGATACCGGTCCGTCAGCAACAAGCGCGGCGCCAAAAAGGGGGCGACCCGAGCCGCCACGTCATCGACCGCATCATAAGGCGCGTGCAGCACCAACCCCGCCACCGGCCGCTGCGCCGCCACTTGCACCGCGACACCAGACCCCAGCGACTCGCCATAGAGCACCAAACTTGTCGGGTCGGCCCCCTCGGCGACCAGCGCATCCACAAACGCAAGGGCGTCGCCAATGATCGCCGCCTCGCTGGCCCGCCCGCCCGAGCCGCCAAATCCCCGATACGACAACGCAGCCAGCCCAAAGCCCTCATCCACCATCAGCCTGAAGAACGCCGCCCGGTTGGCCAGATTGCTGGCGTTGCCGTGGAAGTAGACGATCGTCGCCTCACCCTCCTGCGCCGGTGCGCGCCAGGTCACCAGCTCAGTGCCATCCCCGACAACGAACATCACTTCGCGCGCCTCAGACAGCCCCGCCGCGCCGGGCGCCACTTGGGTCGGATCCGGATGATAAAGCGCCGCACGCGTCGCCAACGCACAGCCGCCAAACAGGCACAGCGCGGCAAGAGCAGCGAAAATCCCGCCGACCAGAGCGAGGAGTTGAAGAAACTTGATCATAACAATGGCCCGATCTGTGACCCCATCACATCACCATGACGACCAACGTCCCGGCTATCCCTCCCGCGGAGACAGCCAATCTCAGCTGGCGGCGTTGGAGCCGCCGGTGGCGGCGAGGATAGCAAAGCCCAACCCCAGCAGGAGACACAAGGGTGAATAAAGCCAAAGATCGAGCGTGCGAAACGGTTCGGTCACCGACACTCGGAGGAGTCCACAATCAAGGGCCCATCCCACCAAACCACGGCCGATGAAAATCACAGCCAAGCCACCCGCCGCCAGTCGGACGAGCGCTAACGCGGGTCCCGACACAAGGCCGCCCGCCAACAGCGCGATCACGCCGGCGACAAAGATCAAGCCCGCCACCACCATGGTCACGGCCAGCGACGGCATGGCCTGCGCCTTGGGATTGCCCAACACGGTGTTGATCAGATCCTGCTCGGTTTTGGCCGGCCACACACCGCCAAACGCCCAATACACATGGACGGCGGCGATCAGACTGAGGATCACGAAAAGCGCGCCAGGAACAAACTTGATCATGACGCAAGGCTAGCACGCCGCCCGTGGCCGGTCCCGATCCGCGTTGTCGCAGCGGCGCCCGCGTTAGAGCGCCTTGACGATGTCTTCGACCATCTTCTTGCCATCGGCGAGCAGCATCATCGTGTTATCACGATAAAACAGAGGGTTGTCGACGCCGGCATAGCCCGAGCCCAGCGACCGCTTCACAAAGAAACAGGTCTGGGCGTTCCACACCTTCAAGACCGGCATGCCGTAAATCGGGGAGCTTGGATCATCTTCCGCGGCCGGATTGGTCACGTCATTGGCCCCGATCACGAAGGCGACGTCAGCCTGGCCAAAGTCCGAGTTCACGTCTTCAAGTTCAAAAACTTCGTCATAGGGCACTTGGGCTTCGGCCAACAGCACATTCATGTGCCCCGGCATGCGTCCGGCGACCGGGTGAATGGCGTACGCGACCTCCACCCCTTCTTCCTTCAGCTTGTCCGCCATTTCCTTGAGCGAATGCTGGGCCTGGGCCACGGCCATGCCATAGCCGGGCACAATCACGACCTTGGACGCGTTTTTCATGATGAACGCCGCGTCATCGGCTGAGCCGCGCTTGACGGTGCGATCGCCCATATTCGCAGCCGCGGCCGCGCCATCCTGTCCAAAACCGCCAAGGATCACCGAAATGAACGAGCGATTCATGCCCTTACACATGATGTAAGACAGGATCGCGCC
>CAZADA010000049.1:0-20163 GCA_964483775.1 uncultured Caulobacterales bacterium | reverse complement strand
GTGGATCACGCGACCGGATAGATCTTTCACCGTCGGGTCGTGCAATTCCATGATCAGCCGCTCATCAGGATAGAGCGGGGTCAGTTTGTCGAAGTGAACCTTGTGGCGCGCTTGTTCGGGGTCGGCGAAATTGATCTGTGAGAGCTTGACGAGCGCGAAATACCGTTCGCCTTCGCGGGGCGCGCGGATTTCACCTTCAACGGTATCGCCAGTGCGTAAGCCAAACCGGCGGATCTGGGATGGTGAGACATAAATGTCGTCGGGCCCCGGCAGGTAATTGGCCTCTGGGGCGCGCAAGAATCCAAAACCATCCTGGAGAACTTCAAGAACGCCGCCGCCAGAAATCTCGGCGCCGCGTTCGGCCATCTCCTTAAGGATGGCAAACATCATGTCTTGCCGGCGCATGGAGGAGGCGTTTTCGATCTCCAGCGCTTCGGCTTGCTTGAGCAATTCAGTGGGCGCCAAACGCTTGAGTTCATCAAGCGACATACTTTCTGGCGTTTCGCCAGCGTAGTCGGCGGACTGGGCGGGGGACGCTTCGGTCATTAGGCGTCTTTCGAATCTAATGGGTTGTCACAAACGAGAGGGGGAGAGCCACTGGCCGCAAGCCGAAATGACGGTTGGGCCGGACTGGCGCGCTCTGTAACGGGACGAATGCCCTCTTGAACGCACTATAGTGTGGTATCGGCGTTTCGCGAAGAGCCGTTCAACATCCGACTTCGCTTAAAATGGTTTCAGAACAGCTAACACGATCACGAGAATGGCGCCAAGGGCTGGAATCTCATTCAACATGCGCCAGGTTTTTTCTGAAAGTGGCCGGTCGCCTTTGGCAAATTTGCGCAAATTCGCGGTCAGAAAGCCATGGTAACCGCTCAGCAACACCACCAATAACAATTTGGTGTGCATCCAACCTTGCTGCAAGAGCGTGGGGTTCAACCAGAGCATGGCCAAACCAAACACCCAGGCTGCACTCATGGCCGGCGTCATGATCAGTTTGCCCAAACGTTGCTCGCCAGCCGCCAAAATGGTCTCAGCCTCACCGCCGCCGCTTGCTTTGTGGTGGTAGGCGAAAAGGCGAGGGAGCATCAGCATCGCCGCTATCCAAAACACCACACTGATGATGTGCAGGGCCTGGACCAGCTCGTAGCCTGCGCCCCAACCCTGACCTTGTGTCTGTAACCACCCCAGCATGACTGTCCGCCTGTCCCCACGTTTGCTGCTTGACGCTACGTCGTCGCTCGCGCGCGCACCAGCTCGATGAGCTTTTGAACGTGAGCAATCGGCGTCGAGGGCCAAATCCCATGGCCGAGATTGAACACGTAAGGCCTAGCGCGGGTTGCATCCAGTAGCCGCCGCGTTTCATCAACAAGCGCTTGATCGCCGGCGACCAACGCAGCCGGATCAAGGCCCCCTTGCAAGGGCAACGCACCGGGCAGGGCTTGCATGTGTTCAGCGCGCGCGAGGCTGGTGTCCAGCGCTAAGGCCGTCACGCCGGTTTTGCTCACATAGGAGGCGACGCTGGCTTCGGTCGCACCGCGCGGAAAGCCTATGACCGGCGCTGTGTGGCCATGGGCGCGCAGCCGCTGCACCACACGGGTTGTGGGGGTTGTGACCCAGGCTTCAAAGGCCATTGGCGACAGCCCCTCGGCCCAGCTCTCAAACAGCTGCACACAATCAGCCCCCGCGTCCAGCTGTGCAGCGAGATAGTCACCCGTCGCATCGGCAAGCGCATCCAGCAAAATCGCTGTGGCCATCGGATTGGCGTACGCGAAGGCGCGTGCGGCGCGGCGGCCTTCATCGCCTTTGCCGCCGCCAAGCATATAGGTCGCGACTGTCCAGGGCGCGCCAGCAAACCCGATGAGCGTTGTGGTCGGCGGCAATTCGGCTTTGGTGAGCTTGAGCGTTTCCATCACCGGCGCCAAGCCGGCTGGCGCTGCAGTCCAATCGAGAGCCTCCAAAGCTTGGGTTGTTGTCAGCGGTTGAAGGGTGGGGCCATCGCCGGGCGTGAATGTCACGGTTGCTCCAACGACATGGGGCAAGAGCAAGATGTCGGCGAACACAATCGCTGCGTCGAAGCCAAATCGATGGATGGGCTGCAACGTGACTTCCGCCGCGCTTTGAGGGTTGAAGCAAAACGCGATGAAATCGGGATGGTCGGCGCGCACCTTGCGATACTCTGGCAGGTAGCGGCCCGCTTGGCGCATCAACCACAAAGGCGGCGGGCTGACGGTTTGGCCTTGTAAGGCGTTGAGCATGGGCTTGCTGGCGGTGTTGGCGCCTGCGGTCATGGGAGCGCTCCAATAAGATAAGAGATTCTAAGATAGTGATTGTTGTTGTTTAGGCTCGTTTGAAACGCGTTCAGCGCATGGGGATTCGGTGAGAGATTCTCTGGCGGCGCCTGCTCTATCCCCAGTTGGCGCCAAAGACCATATCGGCAACGTTGTGCGAGTCTGGCTGACATCAGCGTGGGTTGGCGAGTCAATGTCGCAATGCGAGTGTGTTTGCTCGTGAAAGTCGAATGGTGCTGTGAGTCTGGCTGGTACGAAAGCGGGACCATCCGGCGCCAATGCAAGGCAGGGCGCGCATGTTCACAGAGCCTGGCGCGCGCTTGTGGAGGAGGAGCAGGGTATGCCCACAGCCAATCCCCAAACTGCTGATGGGGCAGCCACAAGGGGGCCTCGGCTTAAATCCTATTATCATGTGCACCTGGTTTCGGACTCCACGGGCGAGACGGTGATGAACGCCGTCAAGGCCAGCATGCTGCATTTCCCTCATGTGGCCCCGGTGGAGCATATGTACGCCTTGGTGCGCTCAGAGCGACAGATTCGCCGTGTCCTCAAAGCGATCGAGGATGCGCCGGGCATTGTCTTGTTTACCGTGGTCGATCCCAATTTGCGCCGAACGCTGGAAACTCGGTGCGCCGAGCTCGGGTTTCCTTGCATTGCGGTGTTGGATCCGTTGATGGCGACACTGTCGCGGCATCTGGGTGCGCCGACTCAGCAAAAAGCGGGGGCGCAGCACGGACTCGATCAAGACTATTATCGTCGGATATCAGCGCTCGATTTCGCGATGGCGCACGATGACGGGCAGCAAACAGAATCCCTCAATGACGCTGACGTTGTGCTGGTTGGGGTCAGCCGAACCTCAAAGACACCGACATGCATTTATCTGGCGCACCGCGGCGTTCGCGCTGGGAACGTGCCGATCGTGGATGTGTCGGCCATGCCGCCGGTTTTGGTGGGGTTGGATCGCCCGTTGATGATTGGGTTGACGGCGTCGCCTGATCGGTTGGTCCAAATCCGTCGGAATCGCTTGACGACACTGAATGAGGATCGAGCGAGCGATTATGCTGACAAGGCTGTGGTGCGCCGCGAAGTGATGGAGGCTACGCGTTATTTTGAGCAAAGGGGATGGCCGATTATCGATGTTACACGCCGGTCGGTCGAAGAAACCGCTGCGAAAATTCTCAATCTTCTTAATGAACGAGGACAACGGCGCACGGAATGACACACTTTATCTTGGCATCGGGAAGCACCATACGCGCGACGATTTTACGAAATGCCGGCGTTGACTTTGAAATCGAGAAACCGGGTGTGGATGAGCAGGCCGTAAAGGCGGCAAGGCCGGGGGCTTCAGGAGAGGCGTTGGCTGTTGAGCTGGCGCAGGAAAAAGCGCTGGCGGTGAGTCGGCGGCGTAGCGAGTTGGTGTTGGGCGCTGACCAGGTTTTGCGGTTTGACGGTGAGCTCTTCGATAAAGTGAACAGCTTGGGCGCGGCGCGGGCGCGCTTAGCGGCGTTGCGGGGACGCACCCATGAGTTGGTCGGCGGCGTCGCCGTGGCCCGTGACGGCGAGGTGTTGGACACGATCACGGTTGTGTCGCGGCTGACCATGCGGGCGTTTTCCGACCAAGTTCTCGATGGCTATCTCAACGTCATGGGCGAGGAGCTCTTGACGAGTGTCGGCTGCTATCAATTTGAAAATGCAGGCGTCCAGCTCTTCGAGAAAGTTGAGGGCGATTACTTCGCCATCCTCGGGCTGCCCCTGCTTGAGACGTTGGCGGTTCTGCGCCGAAACGGCGGGGTGGCTGATTGACCGAGTCGTTGACACCGACGGGGCGCGCTCGTGTCGCCGGCGTGGTCGGTTGGCCGATCGCGCAATCCCTATCGCCGTTGATCCATACCGCGTGGATACAGGCTCTAGGGGTTGATGCGGTGTATGCTCCGTTTGCGCTCGATCCGGAATTGTTTGAGACAGGTCTTGCGGGATTGGCGGCTGGGGGCGTTGTTGGTGTGAACGTGACCGCGCCCCTGAAAGAGCGCGCGTTTGACCTAGCCGATGAACATACGCCGGCCGCCAGACTGGCTGAGGCGGTCAATCTGTTGACGCACCGCCCTGGCGGCGGGTGGCGAGGGGACAACACTGATATCCTAGGCATCAAAGAGGCTCTTGGCGGGGCTGAACCCACTGGATCCGGACATGCTTTGGTGCTGGGCGCGGGCGGCGCTGCGCAAGCGGGTGTTTTGGCGCTGAGCGCGTTGGGTTGGCGTGATCTTCTGATCGCCAATCGCACCGAAGCTCGTGCGCAGGCGCTTTGTGATCGATTGGCCGGGCGGGTTGATTCAAACATCTGTGCATTGGCTTGGGAGTCGCGCAGCGAAGGTGTGCGAGGCGCTGGCTTGATTGCGAATTTCACAAAGCTTGGCATGGTTGGCCAACCCGAGTTGGCGCTTGATGTGAGCGCCGCGCGCGATGACGCTGTGGTCTTTGATGCGGTGTACGCACCACTTGAGACACCGTTATTGGCGGCGGCTCGCGCGCGAGGGCTTGACGTCGTGAACGGTCTCTCGATGCTCGTGGCGCAAGCGCGGCCTAGCTTTGCGGCGTTTTATGGCGTGGCGCCCCCGCCAGCTGATGTGGTCGATGTTGAAGCTTTGGCGGCGGGGGCGCTTGATGCGTTGCGCGCCGCATGATCGTCGTTGGCCTGACCGGATCGATTGGGATGGGCAAGAGCACCACCGCCCGTTTGTTTGGCGAGGAGGGCGCTGCGGTTTTTGACGCTGATGCCGCCGTGCACCGGCTTTACGCCGTGGGAGGCGCTGCGGTCGAGCCTCTGCGGGAGAGATTTGGGGAGTCCATCATTGTTGAAGGGGCGGTGGATCGTGGCGCGTTGGGCGCCTTGGTGCGCGACAATCCCACAGCTTTCAGCGCCCTTGAAGACATTGTCCATCCGCTCGTGGGGCAAGAGCGGTATCGGTTCGTGGATGCGGCCAAGGCAAGCGGGTGCGCGGTGGCGGTGCTGGATGTGCCGTTGCTGTTTGAGACCGGACTTGAGGCTCTGGTTGATCGGGTTGTTGTGGTGAGCGCGCCGTTGGACGTCCAGCGCGAGCGTGTGCTGGGCCGGGCCGGCATGACGGAGGAGGCGTTTGCATCGATCTTGGCGCGCCAGACGCCGGATCATGAAAAACGCGCCAAAGCGGACTTTGTGATCGACACCAGTCGGGGGGTGGACGCAGCTCGCGAACAGGTGCGTCACATCTTGTTGGAGCTGCAACACACAGATGAGGCGTAAGCAGATGATCGAGATTGTGCTTGATGTGGAAACCACCGGGCTTGATCCGAGGGGTGGTGACCGGATCACCGAGATCGGCTGTGTTGAGCTTAAGGACTACATACCCACCGGCCGCACGTTTCAGGCCTACATCAATCCCGAGCGAACTGTTGACGCCAAATCGGTAGAAATCACCGGGCTGACGGATGCATTTTTGGCCGACAAACCCGTCTTTGCTCAAGTGGTTGAGTCGTTTGTCGCGTTCATCGGCGATCATCGCCTCGTGGCGCACAATGCAAGCTTTGACCGCGGCTTTGTTGATATGGAGCTTAAGCGTGCAGGGCGCGCTGTGACGGGTGAGGCGCGATGGGTGGATACGCTCGATATCGCACGGACGATGTTTCCTGGCATGCACAATTCGTTGGACGCGTTGTGCAAGCGGTTTTCGATCAGCCTTGATTCGCGCGAGAAGCACGGCGCCTTGTTGGATTCTCGGTTGTTGGCCGAGGTCTATCTGCAGCTCAATGGCGGACGGGAGCGTTCGCTTGACCTCACTGTGGATGCGGCCGCGACTGATGGCGCGATTGCCGAAGCGCGCGCGCGCCCAACCCGTTCGGGCTTGAGTACGATCGAGGAGCGCGAACGCCATCGCAGCTTTGTCCAAGAGCTGGGCGCGGACTCGATCTGGTCGCAAATCGACCCAAAACTTGCTGGTCCAGCAGAGAAGGGTCCGTCGACCTAGCTGTCGGCGGGCGGCGTTTGGAGCGGCGCGGTGGGCGATTGATCACCCTGCGCTTGGGCCTGGCGCTGGGCGAGGTAGAGGCCGGCAAAGTCAATCGGGTCGATCAACGGCACCACGTAGCCGCCGTCACGGGTCACATCGCCTAAGATCCGACGGGCGAAGGGGAACAGCATACGCGGCGCCTCAATCAAAATGAGCTGATCCAGCGCCTCTGGCGGGGTGTTGCGAAATTCAAAGGCGCCACCATAGGTCAGCTCGGCGATGAACAAGACCGTTTCGTCGCGTTTGGCCTCGACCTTGATGCGCAACTCAACCTCATACACCGGGTCGTCAAGGCGGCGGGCGCCGACATCCAGACTCATGTCGAACTTTGGCTGCGGGGCGGTGGTCCGCAAAGATCCTGGCGCGGCAGGGTTTTCGAAGGACAAATCCTTCACATACTGACCCAATACACGAACGGTCGGCGCTTGCGTGTCGGCCCCGGCAGGTGCGGGGTTGGTTTCATCGCTCATGGAGTTTCTCTTTTTGGAAGTCGAGTTAGAGCTCACATCGCCCGGTAAGCGACAAACGAGATGCGCGCTGCTAGCATGGTGATCTGCAGTGCGGCAAGGTGCAGGCTGACGCTCGGCGAAGCGCCCCCTATATGAAGGTCAACACAGGAGCAGTTTGTTGAGCGACGTTCTACTCATTTTGCTTTTCGGAACCATCGCGGCGTTGATCGGTTTGCGGCTGTACATGGTGCTTGGCCGGCGCATGGACGATGAGCCCACCTTGCAACATGCGCCGAGGTCCCCGGTCGGTATGGGCGGTGATGAGCTGCACGATGAGCCCGAAATTCACTTCACAGGGCCGGGCGCTGCTGCGCTGGAAGCGTTGCACAGGGCCGATCCGCGATTTGTGCCGGAGGCTTTTCTTGACGGCGCGAAGAAGGCCTACGCCTTCATCGGCGAAGCCTTCGCCCGCGGTGACCGCGAGACGCTTGAGCCATTGTTGAGCCCACGGGTGTTCGAACGGTGGTCGCAGGCGATCACCGAGCGCGAGGCGGCTGGCAACACCCATAGCTTTGAGCTGACCGCAATGGAGGGCGTCGCCATTGATGACGCCCAATTTGATGGACGCACCGCGCAAATCGCCGTTGAATTCCAAGCTGAGATCACATCGTTCAGCACGGACGCAAAAGGCGAGGTGATTGATGGGGACCCTGATCACTCACGTCGGGTCAACGAAGTGTGGACCTTCGAGCGGGCGGTTGACGCCGCCACGCCGAACTGGGAGCTCACGCGGGTTCAAGCTGGGTAGGTCTGTGATTCACAGCGTAAAGGTAGGGATGGCTGTTGCCGGCGCGGCCTGTTTGTTCGGCTGCCTGCAAATGCCCCGGGAAGACGCCCCCGCCGGTGTGGCGCCCAGGGTGACCGATGTTTCCGCGCCGCCGCGGCTGGATCCGCGGCTCCAGGCTCGTGCGTGGACATTTGATGCGCTGCCTGGTTGGGCGGCCGGCGATCACGCTGGGGCCGTCGAAGCGCTGGCGGCGAACTGCGTTGAGGTGACCCCCAGCGATCCGCGCGATGATGGCGCAGCGCCGGAGCGGGATTGGGCCTGGTTGTCGGCGTGCCGGCGGGTTTTGACGGCGGTGGCCCATGAGGACTGGTCGCCGAACACGTCCAGAGACTTGTTGGAAGAGGTTTTCACGCCGGCGCTGTTGAGCGGGCCGCTCGGCGACCTGGGGCTGGTGACGGCCTACTACGAACCCATTATCGAGGTCCGGCGCACCCCGACCGAGGAGTTTCGCGAACCGATCCTAGGATTGCCGCCCGACTTGGTGCTGATTGAGTACGATCCTCCGCGCGATGGGGTGCGAGAGGAGGTGTTTCGTCGCACGCCGAGTGGCGATTTGACGGCCTATCCTGAACGGGCCGTTATCCGCGATGGTCGGACTGAGGCTGAGGTGCTCGCTTGGGGGCGCGTGTCGGACGTTGTGTTCCTACAAATCCAAGGTTCCGGGCGGTTAGCGTTTGACGATGGCGAGCAGGTCCGCGCCGCGTTCGCGGGGACGAATGGGCTCGGCTACGTTTCGATCGCCCGCACACTGATCGATCGCGAAGTGTTTCCCGAGCATGGCGCGTCCAACCAGGCGGTCAAGGCGTGGCTCGAGGGGGGCGATCCGGCGACCGTCGACGCCGTTGTCGATGAGAACCCGCGCTATGTGTTCTTTAAGCTTGAGTCTTTGGGCGATCCCTCGCTTGGACCTCCCGGCGATGCGGGTTTTGCCCTGCGCCCCAAGGTGAGCGTGGCGGTGGATCTAGATTGGCACAGCTATGGCGCGCTGTATTGGATCGCGCCTGAAGGCCCAGGGGCGCCGGCGGCTCAGTTTGGCATGGCCCATGACCGCGGCGCTGCGATCCGGGGGCCGCTTAGGGCTGACTTGTTTTTTGGGACGGGACCGGTTGTGGGGCTGCGGGCGTCACGGGTGCGCCACGAGGCGGAATGGTGGGTCTTGCTTCCAGCAACGGCGCTCGCAGACGCTGAGCCATGAGCCGCCCGCGGGATTTGCGGCCCGAGGAACGCGAGGTCTGGGCGCGGGTTTTGTCCGACGTCAAACCTTTAAAGGGCCGTTCTGCGCCGCACATGGGCGCTCCCAAGCCGATCAAAGCCAGTCCGCCGCCCCATCGCAAAGCGGCGCGCGCCGCGTCGCCGCGCCATTGCGGGCCGCCGACGGGGCGGGGGTCAGCCGGGCATACATCGTCGGAAAAGTCCGTACACCACGCAGCGCGGCCGCCGGACCGCAGTCATGAAAAGAAGGTGCGCCGCGGTCAGGTGGAGATCGATGGTCGGCTTGATTTGCACGGTTTGACGCAGGACCAAGCGCAGGCGGCCCTGCGCGGGTTTGTCGAGCGCGGTATGGCGCGAGGGGCGCGCTGTCTGCTCGTCATTACCGGCAAAGGGGCGGGGCCGGAGGTTGCGCGACGGTTTGTTCCGTGGTGGGAAGAAGCGCCTGGCGTGATTAAGCGACGGACCCCTGAATGGCTCGCCTCGGCGGCGTTCGCCCCGTTTGTGGCGGGTGTTGCACGGGCGCATCAGCGCCATGGCGGCGAGGGTGCGCTCTACGTGTTTCTGCGTCGGCACAGGCAGGACTGACGGCCGCCGCGGTTTTGAGCGCGTCGACGGCGGCGAACGGCTCGGTCACGGCGCGTCAGCCGGCGGGCAGCCGGCGTCGCGCATCCAGCCTGAGACCTGCTCGACCATGTGCGGGACGCCGACTTCTCGGTAGAGCGCCACGGACTTGCCCCAGCGCTCGCACGCCAGCGCCGTGTCCCTCTTGTCAACCGCCAAAAGGCCCAGATTGGCGAGGGCGATGGCCACACCCTCTTTGCGCCCCAGCTCTTCGTACAGCGCCAGCACCCGGGTGTGATACGCCTCCGCACCCGACAGATCCCCCCGGGTCTTCGCCACAACGCCCAGATTGGTGAGGGCGCTGGCCACGCCCTGTTTGCGTCCCAGCTCTTCGTGCAGCGCCAGCGCGCGGGTGTGATACGCCTCCGCACCCGACAGATCCCCGCGGGTGTAAGCCACATTGCCCAAATTGCCGAGGGCGACGGTTTCCCAACGTTTGTCTTTCGCGCCAGCGGCTTCCAGCACCTTCGTATAGGCGGCGATGGCGTTATCGAGACGACCGACCCGCTGGTAGAGATGACCGAGCTGATTTTGTATACCGGGGTCGTCCGGGGCGAGCGCGGCGGCGCGTTCATACGCGTTGAGGGCGGCCTCGGTGTTGTTGGCGAAGTAAAGCGCGCCGGCGTCTTTCAGGGTGTCGACTTCGTCGGCGGTGGTGGCTTCGCGGGCGGCGCGTTGATCCTCGGCGAGCGCCATCAGGCTGTCGGCCGCGCCCTCGGTATCGCCGGCGAGGACGCGGTTGCGGGCCTGTTGTTTGCGCGCATCCGATGAGGTCAATACGCGCTCGATCGCCTCGCCGATGGCGGCCTCTGAGGCGGGGTCAAGCGGGATGTCGCTGGCGGCGCGGATCTCGGCCATGGCGCGGACCACGTTCGCCTCGACCGCGGCGGCGACTTCGGCGGACACCGCGGCGGACACGTCAGCGGTGATCGCCTCGCGCGTGTCTTCGGTTTCGGTGCGGCACAAGGCGGGGTGGGGCTGGCTCGCGGCGGTGTAACCGAGCCGGCACAGCTGTTTGGCGGTCTCCGGCGCGCCGATGATGGTCCCGGCAACGCCGATCGCGCCGATGATGACGGTGAACAGGGCGATTATCGGGCTGCGGCGCTTGGGCTTTGTGGCGGGTGGTGCGTTTTGCGCGGCAGGCGGAGCTGCGTCCGCCGCCGGTTCGGTGTGTGGTGCGTCCGCCATGGCCTTCGCCCTCTGCTCAACCCTGAGGCACCTTCCTCTGTCGGACCAGAACGGGCTATGGTAGCGACGGCGTTCGCCGACGGAAATGGGCGGTCGCGCACGTTAGTGGCGGCGAAATCTGCAGCAAGGAGCATGGCTGATGTGGCAAGATGATCTTTGGGTTCGCACGCGTCTGGCGGCGCTGGTCGTTTTGCTGGCCGTCACCGTGTTTCAACGGGCGCAGGCGCAGGACATCGTCGTTGAGGATGGGGCGTTTATTGACGCCGAGCGGGAGCGCTCCATCCCCTATCGGCTGTATCGGCCCGCGACGCTGGAGGGGCCGCATCCGGTGGTGATTTTTTGCCACGGGCTGGGCGGCTCGCGCGAAGGGGCGGCGTATCTGGGCGCGCATCTCGCCGATCATGGCTATCTGGCGTTGCACATCGAGCACCCCGGCACCAATCGGGATATCCTGCAGGGCGCGCAGTCGCGGTCTGAGGCGTTGGGCCAGAAGATGCGCCAAGCGACGCGGGATCGCGCGGCGTCGCGGGCCCGGTTTGAGGATGTGCCGTTTGTGGTGGATCAGCTGGAGGTTTGGAACGCCTCTGGGCGGTTGGCGGGGGCGATTGATCTGTCGCGCATCGGAATGTCGGGCCATTCCTATGGCGCGGTCTCGACGCTCGTGGCGGCGGGTAAGAGCCTTGTTCCCGGCGGGCAGTTTACTTTTAAAGAGCCGCGTATCGTCGCGGCGATCGCCTACAGCCCCAATACCCGGGCCGTTCGCGGGAGCAGTACCACCTACCGCGAGGTCGACATCCCCATCCTGCACGTTACCGGCACCGAAGACGGCGATCCGTTGGGCGCGCGCGGGCCGGACTTTGACCCGGCGACTCGCACCTTGCCGTTCGCACACATCGACTTTAGCCCGCAGTATCTGTTGGTGTTCGACGGGGCGGATCACATGGTGTTTTCCGGCCGCGTCGATCGACAGGGGCCCCGGCCCAATGACGAGGCCTATTGGGAGCTGACGAAAACCGTTTCCCTCGCCTTTTGGGACGCGCATTTGCGCAGTGACCGCAACGCCGCCGAGATGCTCGAAGACGGCCCGTGGTCCGACGATCCGCTGGTCGCCAGCTGGGATCTCAAATAGCCCTAACGTCCGCCGTTGGGTTGCCGGCCGTGAACCCGGTCCTGCGGTCCTTACACCATGGAGTCTGCGCGCCATCAGGCTGTCGGCCGCGCCCTCGGTATCGCCGGCGAGGACGCGGTTGCGGGCCTGTTGTTTGCGCGCATCCGATGAGGTCAATACGCGCTCGATCGCCTCGCCGATGGCGGCCTCTGAGGCGGGGTCAATCAGTCCTGGCTCGCGCGGGCGGCTTTTTCGGCGAGACCGGAGGTTCCGTGGCGGTCCTCAAGGATGGCGGCGACGTCGTCGGGCGTCACGCCGACCGCGGCCCACAACACCGCCATGTGGTACAGCACGTCAGCGGATTCGGCGGCGAGCTCGGCTTTTTGCTGCAAAGCGCCGGCGAGGGCGGCCTCCACGCCTTCTTCGCCGAGTTTCTTGGCGATCTGCGCTGGGCCTTTGGCGAGCAGTTTGGCGGTGTAGGAGGTTTCCGGATCGGCGCCCCTGCGCGCCTCAATGGCGGCGAACAGCTGGGCGAGGGCGTTGGCGAGGGGGCTCATGGCGATGTCCAGGTTGGGTGATGGGCGGGCCGGCGCAGTTTAGCCATCCCAGATGCGCCCGGCGAGGGCGGCGGCCTGTTCAATGAAAAACAGCGACATCGCCACGGACACGGCGGCCATGACAAAGCCGGCGACCATCATGACGCCGTCTCGCGCCATCAGGCCAAGCCCGATCAGCATCACCGCCCAGCCTGGGGCGGCGACGGCGAAGGGGATGAACTCCAACACCACCATGGTCAGCGCCGCGATGGTGATGACGATGGCGCTGACATAGCGGGCGGTGGGACCGGTGGCCCAGGTCAAACGCTCTTTGAGCAGACGGTCGATGCGCGAGAGGATTTTGACCGACCGCTGTTGGGTTTTCTGCAAGGCCTCGCGCTTGACCGAGGCTTGCAACAGACTGCGCGGCAGCCAGACGTGGTTGCGCCCCATCAGCATTTGCACGGTGAACAACAGCAAAGCGACGGCGACGATGATGGGCAGGCCAGGGATGGCGCCCACCGGCGGCAGCACGACGATCAGCCCTAAAACCACGAAGATCGGGCCAAACGATCTGTCGCCGAAATGCTCCAAGATGTCTTGGATGCGGATGCGCTCACTGTCGATCTCGTCAGTCAATTCGGCAAGGAGACGGGCAAGCACATGGTGGTTGGCCAAGGCCATTTGGGAGTCCCCACAGCGACTAACGAACGGGCAGTATGGCACGCCCAACCACGCCATTGGCGGAAAAACGCCCTGCGACCATGGCTGATATCCCGGCTGCTCGGCTCTAGCCGGGGTTTGACTGGGTGGACAGCGCGGTGTGAAGGGCGGTGATGATGGCGGGCAAGCGTGCGGCGTCGTAGGGCTCATGCGTTCCCACGCCCCACACCGGGCCGGGCCAAGCAGGATCGTCGCTGCGCCGGCCGATGACGTGGATGTGCAGCTGGGCCACCATGTTGCCCAAAGCTGCCACGTTCAGCTTTTCGATCGGCCCGGTCGGCCAGGCGATCGCGCGCAGGGCTGCGCACGCGGCGTTGATGTCGGTGAGGATTGCGGTCTGGTCGTCGGTTGGCAGATCCACCAGTTCAACCGCGTTCTTGCGCTGCGGGATCAGCAGCAGCCATGGAAAGCGGGCGTCTCGCATCAGGCGGACATGGCATAGGGCGAGGTCGCAGACGGCGGTGCTGTCGCCGGCCAAGCGCGGGTCGATGGGGACGTCTTGGGCCATGGGCTAGATCTTTCGTACGGTGGCGCCAGCATCAGCCAGGGCGTCTTTGACCTCAGCCACCGTGAGTTCGCCGAAATGGAAGACGCTGGCGGCGAGGACCGCGCTGGCATGGCCGTCCATGACGCCCTCGACGAAGTGATTGAGCTCCCCCACGCCGCCTGAGGCGACCACTGGAATGCTCACCGCATCAGCAATGGTGCGCGTGAGGGCGAGATCAAAGCCTTGGCGTGAGCCGTCGCGGTCCATGGAGGTCAGCAAGATTTCCCCGGCGCCGCGCGCGGCGGCTTCTTTGGCGTAGGCCACCGCGTCTTGGCCGGTGGGCGTGCGTCCGCCATGCGTGAACACTTCCCATTGGCCCTCGCCCACGGACTTGGCGTCGATGGCGACAACGATGCACTGTTCGCCGACCGCCTCGGCGCCGCGTGAAATCAAAGTGTGATCGTTCACAGCCGCGGTGTTCACCGCCACCTTGTCGGCGCCGGCGCGCAAGAGCGCTGTCACGTCATCGACCGTCCGCACGCCTCCGCCCACTGTGAGCGGGGTGAAGCAGACCTCGGCCGTGCGCTCGACGACGTGCAAAAGCGTGCCGCGGCGCTCGTGGGAGGCGGTGATGTCGAGGAAACAGATCTCATCGGCTCCTTGGGCGTCATACACCCGGGCTTGTTCCACCGGATCGCCGGCGTCGCGGAGGTTGACGAAGTTCACGCCCTTGACGACGCGGCCGTCCTTGACGTCCAGACACGGAATGATGCGGGTGGCGAGGGGCATGGAGGCCGTTATGCCGCCTCTTTGACCAGAGCGCGAGCGATTTGGGTCACGTGGCGCAGGTCTGAGCCGCAACAGCCGCCAAACACATTCAGCCAGGGCATGCGGGCGTGAAGCTCGCGGTATTGCGCCGCCAGTTCGATCGGATCGCCGGCGTCGAGCGTGTCGGAGTTATCCAGCTCCTCATGGCTTTTGCGCGAGGCGTTGGCGCGGACGCCGCGGATCCGGCGCAGCCAGGGCGCGTCGGTCAACACGCTGGCGAAATGATCGGGGTGGGCGCAATTGATCATGAAATAGGCCGGATACGAGCCCGTCGCCGCATCCACCGCCTCAATGGCCTCGTTCAGAGGTTGGCCGTCGGCGAGACGACCGTCGGTCTCCACGGTGAAGGAAATGACACAGGGCAGCCCGGCCTGGTTGGCGGCGTTGGCGAAACCGGCTGCTTCATTCGCCAGCGGGAAGGTCAGGGCGCTGACCATGTCGACCTCGGTTTCGGCGAGCCAACCCAATTGTTCGGCGTGATAGGACTCCGCCGCGTCTGCGCTCATCACCGTTTCGGGCGCATAGGCGTCGCCGCACGGACCGATCACGGCGTTCAAGACGATGGGTTTGGGGTGGGCGTTATACTCCTCGCGCAGGGCGGCGATGAAGGCGATGGAGTCGTGATTGGCCTGGCGCAATTGCTCGGCGCCGGCGCCCAGATCCTGTGCCCAATGCCGGTGCGCTTTCCAGGTTTGGCTGTCGACGATGAAGCCGGTCCCCAGCTCTCGCGCGAGATCGAGAAAGCCGCGATAGTATTGGGTCAGCGCCGCACGCCCGGCGGGGTCGGGCAACAGCGTATGTGCGGCGAATTCGCGGATCTCCACCTGGTGGTTGAAGATCAGATCCGTTTCCAGGCCGGCGTCGGTGAGGAACACGTCGCCATTGAGTTGGGGCAGGGCGGTGCGATAGCGGGGCATGTGGGAACCTTTTTGTTTTCATTCGACCTTTACGCTCCGGCCGGTAGCAGATCGCCGCCCGCCGCGCAGCTTACGGTTGCGTCATCCTCCGGCCATCGCGCGGTTAGGTCGTGGGGGCGGCCATGCCAGTGCGCTCGCCGGCGGCGTACCGGCGGGTCCATTCGCTGTGGATCTCGGGCCAGTCGGGGACGGTGTCCGCTGATGTGTCTTGGCTCCACGTCAACCCGGACGCCATGGTCGGAAAGGCGCGCATGGCTTTCAGGTGCGCCCCGGAGCGGACATAGGCCAGCATGCAGTCCCGGTCACGCCAAAGCGTGCGGGTATGGTGCACGCCACCCATGGTTCTGGTTTCGGCGCCGAGATTGCCGGGCGCGTTTTGCGCCTGGATCATGGCTGGCACAGCCAGACTCATGAAGTGTGGGTAGCGCCAAAACCCCTTCAGCTTCAGGCCCGTGATAGAAAGAATGATGCTGGGTGATGGGACGGAGCTCATGGCGTTCGCCTTGCATGTGTGACGATGATTCAAGATATGAATGTGTTTCACACCGTCAAGACCACTGGTGTCCGGTCGGCATGGCGCCAGTGTGGGGGTGTCGGAAATGGTGCGGGTTGGCGCGTCAGCCGCGAGCCTTGAGTTCGCTAATGTTCAAAGAAATGAAAGTGCGTATTGGCAGAAGATGGCGATGAGCAACGCCATGGGAGCCACCACAAGCGCAGCGAAGCCCAAGATTCCAAACCTCAGCACACGCGAATTGGTCTTCAGCATGAGCAAAAACGAAAGGATAAATAACAACGTGATGTAATATGCTGCGCTGGCGGAAAACACAGCGTCGGCCGATATGTCGCCCGGCATCACGTTGTCTGCGTAAAAACCGACAGCCTTATAGAGGATCGCGTCGGATTCAGCAGATAAAATGGCCAGTATAATCAGTCCAATCAGTGCGAGTAGAATACGGATGTCTTGTTTCATCAGAGCCCCCCGGCGTGATTCACAAGATGAACTTACTCAGATCGGCATCTTGGGCGAGGGCGGCGACCTGATCGCGCACGTAGGCCGCATCGATGGTGATGGTGTCCCCGCCGCGATCGGAGGCGGTGAAGGAAATCTCGTCGAGCAGGCGCTCCATTACGGTCTGCAGCCGCCGTGCGCCGATGTTCTCGACCCGGGCGTTCACGTCGGTGGCGATTTGCGCGATCTCGGTGATGGCGTCATCGGTGAAGGCGAGTTCAACACCCTCGGTGTCCATCAAGGCGACATATTGCTTGGTCAGGCTGGCCTCAGGCTCTGTCAGGATACGGCGGAATTCGTCCTTGCCCAAAGATTGCAATTCAACGCGGATTGGCAGACGGCCCTGCAATTCAGGCAGCATGTCGGAAGGCTTGGCGACGTGAAACGCGCCTGAGGCGATGAACAGCACATGGTCGGTTTTGGCCGGGCCGTGCTTGGTGGTGACCGTGGTGCCCTCGATGAGGGGGAGAAGATCGCGCTGGACGCCCTCGCGGCTCACATCGCCACCCTGACGTTCGGCGCGGGCAGTGATTTTGTCGACCTCATCAAGAAAGACGATGCCGTCGTTTTCCGCGGCTTCTATGGCTTCGGCGACGATTTGGTCGGCGTCGAGGAGCTTGTCGCTTTCCTCGTTGATGAGGGGCTCATAGGCCTCGCTGACGGTGGTCTTGCGCCGCTTCGTCTTGCCGCCAAAGCCTTTGCCGAACATGTCGGAAAGATTGAGCATGCCGACGCTGGCGCCGGGCATGCCGGGGATCTCCATGCCCTGGAAGGGCGAGGCGTGGTCGGACACCTCGATCTCGATTTCCTTGTCGTCTAACTCGTTGTTGCGCAGTTTTTTGCGGAAGCTCTCGCGGGTGGTTTCGCTGGCGCCTTGACCCACCAGGGCGTCGAGCACGCGGTCCTCGGCGTCTTTGTGGGCGCGGGCGCGCACTTCAGCGCGTTTGCGTTCGCGCACCATGCCGATGGCGACCTCAACCAGGTCGCGCATGATCTGTTCGACGTCGCGGCCGACATACCCCACTTCGGTGAATTTGGTGGCCTCTACTTTGAGGAAGGGGGCGCTCGCAAGTTTGGCGAGGCGGCGGGCGATTTCGGTTTTGCCAACGCCCGTTGGTCCGATCATCAGTATGTTCTTTGGAGTGACTTCGTCACGCAGCGGGCCTTCCAGTTGGCGACGGCGCCAACGGTTGCGCAGTGCGATGGCCACGGCGCGTTTGGCTTCGGCCTGGCCGATGATGTGGCGGTCGAGTTCGGAGACGATTTCGCGGGGAGAGAATGCGGACATGGCTCTCACTTTTAGTGGGGCGAGGTGAATTTCAAGGCGGCGACGATCCCAATCAGAGCGATTACCAGGACGTACTGCAGCGGTGTGATGGGATCTTTGAACGCCAGGGCTGACACTAAGAGCGTCCCGGCCGCGCCAATCCCTGTCCAGATGGCGTAGGCCATGCCGAGCGGTATGGTTTTGATCGCCTGAGCCAACAGGCTGAAGCTGATGAACGCGAAGACCGCAAACAGGCTCCAGGCCCAGGCCTTGCCCTCGGCGGTTAAGCGCAGGCTGGTAGTGAAGCCGATTTCAAAGATTCCAGCCCCGATCAAAAACACCCACCCGGTCGTCATCGCGTTCGTCCTTGTGTGTTCGACGGTTGGAGCCTCATAGTTACCAACGTTCTCGCCCTTCGCCATGAGGTTTGCATGCGCCCGCGCTTTCACCTTGCGTTTCCTGTCCATGATCTTGGCGCGGCGCGAGCGTTTTATGGTGACCTTCTGGGCTGTGCGGAAGGCCGGTCCAGCGCCGATTGGGTCGACTTTGATCTCGCCGGCCATCAAGTGGTGGCGCACCTGGCGCCGGATGAGTGTTCGCCTGCCGCGACGAACACCGTTGATGGCGATGCTGTGCCGGTGCGCCATTTTGGGCTCATTCTCGCGTGGCCGGAGTGGGAGGCGCTGCGCGACCGGCTCGTGGCGGCGCGCGCAGACTTCATCATTGCGCCGACCATCCGTTTCGCCGGACAGCCTGGCGAGCAGGCGGTCTTGTTTGTGCGCGACCCGTCGGGCAACGCCCTGGAGTTCAAAGCGTTCGCCGATGATGCACAGGTGTTCGCCCGCTAGTGCTGGGCGTGGGCGTTGATGATGTTAATGTAATTTGTTTTCGATATCACTTTGATGTCTCATCTCGCCATGTCTGACAGGAGGGAGAGCACCATGGCTCGATCCGACGATATTGAAGAACGCACGCACACGACCTGGGATGGGTTTTTTATGGTATTTGTCGTGTTGGCCCTGATTGGCCTCGCCGGCGCGACGGCGTTTTGGGTGATCTCGACCGGCGCGCGTGCGGATCTCGATGACGAGGCGATCTTTGGTCGGCTGGTGCTGACCGTAGGCCCGCAGATGTTGGTGATCGGCTTTGTGTCGTTCGGGTTCTTTACGGTCGAGCCTAACCAAGCCGTGGCGTTGACCTTGTTCGGTCGCTATGTGGGTTCGAGCCGGACGACCGGGTTGCGGTGGGCTAATCCGCTGTTGTCTAAGAACAAAATCTCGCTCCGGGTGCGCAATTTCGACTCCGACACACTCAAGGTTAACGAGCTGGACGGCAGCCCGATCGAGATCGCGGCGGTTGTTGTGTGGCGGGTGGTGGACAGCGCCGAGGCGTTGTTCTCCGTCGATGACTTTGTTCAGTTTGTGCACATTCAGGCTGAGTCCGCCCTGCGCCAAATGGCGACGACCTATCCGTACGACAATCACGACAGCGCCGAGACGATTTCCCTGCGCAGTCACGCTGATGAGGTGTCCGAACGACTGCAATCGGAGATCCAATCGCGCTTGTCCAAAGCGGGTGTGGAAGTGATCGAGGCGCGGGTCAGCCACTTGGCGTATGCCCCAGAGATCGCCTCGGCCATGTTGCAGCGTCAGCAAGCCGGCGCGATCATCGCTGCGCGCCAGCGTATTGTCGAAGGTGCGGTCGGCATGGTGGAAACGGCGTTGAGCGAGCTTGCCAAACAAGGTGTGCTTGAGCTTGAAGGTGAGCGTCGCGCGCAGATGGTGTCCAACCTGATGGTGGTTTTGTGTGGGGACCGCAACACCCAGCCGGTGGTGAACGCCGGTTCGATCTACTAGCGGAGCCGCGCATCCCCAAACATGGCCGATAAGACCCCGAAGAAAGCCTATCCGCTCCGGATCTCCGCCCCCGTTATGGACGCCATGCAACGGTGGGCGGACGACGATTTGCGCAGTCTGAACGCGCAGATCGAATTTGTGTTGCGCGACTCGCTGCGCCGATCAGGGCGGTTGCGTCCCCCGCCCGTCGAGCCGGTGGACGACCCCGATGAGGCCTAGCCGTCCGCGCCGATTTCTGGCGGGAAGATGCGCGCCAACACGCCGGTTTTTGGAAGCGGCGCCAGGATCTTGGCGCGCAGCCAATGCCAGGCGGCGCCCAGCAGCACCATCACGCCGCCAAGGCCCATCAATGTTGCTGCGATGTTGCCGCTGATCCCCAATCCGGTTTCCTGCAACAGGGCGGCGAAGGCGATACCGGCGGTGAGCATGCCCGAAACCACCAAGGCGCGGCGATTGATCAGCAAGGAGATAACTCCGAACACTGCGATGGCCGCCAGCAACACCGGCGCTTCCTCGGGACTGACGTCGAACGGGCTCTTCCAACCAAACAGCAAGGCCTTAAGCCCGATGAGGATTGGCACAGCGGCGATGAAGTGCAGCCAAAACCCGTTGTCGGAAAAGCGCGTTTGGCGGGCCGGATCGCGAGCGTCAAACACCATGCCAAACACAAACAACAACACCCCGATGCCGAACACGATGGCCGCTTGGTTTTTGACCAGGAGCCTCCAGTCAATCACGGCGGTGGCGGCCACGACGAATGCGGACGCGCCCACGCCGATCAACC
>CAZADA010000048.1:8849-20766 GCA_964483775.1 uncultured Caulobacterales bacterium | reverse complement strand
TTATCCCAGGGTCTGTTCGCCTGTCGCCAAAGACAACAGAGCAAAGAGCGCGTTTTGAGAGAAGCGCGCGGCCCATGCGGTCGATAGCGACGGCTCATCGATCAAGCGCGCCGTGAGCATCTCGTTCACCCCATTCCAGCAATGGATTGCGGCGACGGCTTCGGCCGTGCGCGCCTCGGCGGGGAGAACCTCGAGCACCAGATCGATGGTCCGCTGACGAAACCCATTGATCAAGTCGATCACCTCCGGCACGCCGCCTGCGCCGTTCATTAGCGTCGCTCCGACCGGATGATCACGTATGAATGCGAAGTAGCGCGCAAGATTGCCTTCCAGCGCACTAAACCCGCCATCGTCGGCCTTTTCTCTGACCGTGGCTTCAAGAACATCGATGCCGTAAGCGACCACGGCGATGAAAAATGTGCGCTTGCTGCCGTAATAGTGCTGCAACAGCGGTCGGCTGACGCCTGCGGCCGCGCAGATCTCATCCAGCGTCACACCCTCAAAGGCCTTTCGCCCAAACAGCGTCAGACCAGTCTCCAGCAATAGCCGCTTGCGATCTTCCGGGGCCATGCGCCGCGGCGCTGGATCCCGCGGGGGCTCTGCATGCGATCGATCGTTCATGATCGTGCGTTTCACTCTCTTTTTGGCCCCAATCCACTATTATGCACGCGCATAACAAGGGACGAAAGGAGCCTAACAATGGCGTTGCTCACACGCGTGCGAACGGCCGTGGCCGTAGCTTTAAGCTGCTTTGGCGTTGCAATCTTCACGTTCCCCGAACCCACACATGCGCAATCGGCCCTCGACACGCGCGGCGAGGGGCCGGTCAATCCCTATGCGGCCGGCGATGTGTGGGGGCAGTTTCATCGCAACGGCTACGCCCAGGCGGCGACGCCCCTACGCGGCCCTGAAGCCGGCGACCAAATTGAGGTGCAATACATCGATATCCCCGGCCGCGGCGGCGCGCCGACACAGCTGCACATCTCAGACGCTTATCCTGACGGATCGCGCACGGCGTGGTCCACGACCCTGACGCACATCGTCAAGGCGCGGATCCAGGGAGACACGTTCGAACTCGCCGATGCTTACGAGATCACCCGCCGAGCGCTGGACTGGAACATTCATTGGAATATGCAGCTTGCGCGCGACAACACCGCCTTTGTGCCATCACCCAACACCAGGGAGATTCTCCGGTTCGGTGAGGCCGATGACAACGACCCCATGTCGCCGATCGTGCTTGAGGGGCGCTTTGCTCTCCCCGACGCGGTGAAAGGTGAGCCCATCGTGCTCAATCTCACCTATGACGGCTGGGTCATCTATGTCACGGACGGTGCGTTCATCGGCGCGGTGCGACAAGACTTCTCCGATCACGCGTACTTCGATCTGGGAACCGCGACCAACGATTTGTCGACCCACAATTCGTTCCCGGTCGATGAGCACGGCAACATCTACATCGCGTCCTTTTTCGCGATGACCAAGGTCAACTGGGATGGTCAGCAGTTCAGGCTGGTCTGGCGCGCGCCCTACAACTTTCGCGGCGAGAACTGCCCGGAGCCTTCTGAAAATCGGTCGCGCGAGGTGCGCCGCGCGATTACCGGTGGTTCGTGCACCGGGACCGGCACCACGCCCACCCTGGTGGGGCGCGACGGGATGGATGAGCTGGTCGTGGTGGTCGATAGCCACCAAGACAACAATCTGGTGGCGTTTTGGCGTGAGGACCCGCCTGCCGATTGGCCAGGCCTGCCAGGTCAGGATCGCCGCGTCGCAGGTATCCTTGAGTTGCCGTATTCAACCTGGGATGGGGATGGCTTTACGGCGGAAAACTCACCCCCCGTATCGGGATATGACATCGCTGTGGCCCAATATGTCGGCCTTGGACTGTCGCGGCGTTGCCGGCGCGATGCGCCCCGCGGCGTGCAGCTGGCGCGCTGGAACCCTGACACCCGCCGCCTCGAGCACGTTTGGGCCAATCCCGACGTGCCGTTCAACAATGTCATGACCATCAGTTCCGGCTCGGGCCTGGTCTACGGCAGTGGGCGGGACAGCGACTGCGCCTTCACCTATCGCGGGCTGGATAGGAACACCGGCGCTGTGGCGTTTCAGGTCGCGCTCGGCGCGTCGGCCAGGTACATTGATGGGGGAAACACCAATGCGGTGCTGCCTGATCGGAGCATCGTCTTTGGCGTTCGGCGCGGCATGGTTCGTCTGCGGCCGGTCGGGCCGCAGTGACGCGCCAGCGATCCCGCCTGCTGGGTTTGGTTTTCGCGCTCGAAACGGAACACCGGCGCGCTTACGTGCGCTTGGCGGCTTTCGCGCCCAGCAGCGGACGCAGGACCGGCGCGCGGCGGACGACCAACTCATAGAGGACGGCGCACCCGAACGCCGTGATGGCGACCAAAAGCGCAAACTCGGTCCACGCACCAAGCTGGAGCTGCGTGAGCGCGTAGCCGGCCGCGATGATGATGGTTTGGTGGAGGATGTAGTACGAGAAAATCGCACCGTTCAGATACCGCAAGGCCGGACTTGGCCGATTGAGGAAACGCTGCGCGAGTCCTAGCAGGGTCGCGATGAACAGCCAGGCGTACCAAATCCGTAGCGCGCGCGCGATGTTGACCAGCCACACAGGAGCCGCCTCGACAAACGCGTCCCACTGCGCCCAAACAAGCGAAAGCCCAAGACCCAGCGTCACGCACAGTCCGGCCGCGAACGGCAGCGCGCGATCGATGGAGCGCCAGAAGCGGTCGTTCTTGGCGATGCCATACCCGATCAGGAACATCGTGAAGCGGTGGGCGTGATTGGCCCAGTCATTGAACAAGTCATGGGTGGTCTCAAAGCGCACGTCGAGCGCGAACCGATAGACCAGAAAGGGAAGCACGATCAGCGTGAGAACCCGCCAAGGCCCGCCCGCCACCAGGTTGATGAACCGCTCGCCACGGCTTGCTGTGAGGGGGCGCAAAACGGGTAGGACGGCGACAATAATCAGCGAGTAGGTAAGAAGATAGACGACGTACCAAAGATGGTTCCAGGTTGGCGTGCTCATGGGAAGCGTCGGATCGCCCGCCAGATACCGTCCCCAAAACGCGACGTATCCCTCATCGATTACGCCAGCCTGACGCGCTTCAAAGTAAGCCTGCGGCGTGACGACAACGATCATTCCGAACACGATGGGTAGGCCGAGCCGGTAGAGCCGCGAGCCGGCCAACGCCGGGGCAGGCGTCTTATCTGAAATGAAGCGAAACGCGACGCCTGAAATGAAGAACAACAGCGCGAGCCTCCAGGGATTGAGCAACAGCATCGCCCATTCCGGCGCCGGCGAAGCATAGACGCTTTTCACGTGCCAGCCCCACGTCACGTAGAACATGCCGATGTGGTAGAAAATCAGCAGTCCAAACGCGATGACGCGCAACCAATCCAAGTCATGGCGGCGCCCCCCGCCCTCGCCTGTCTGTGGTCCCATTTCGAACGTCATGGCTCCGCCTCTGTTGCGTGATCTCCGCAAAAGCGTGGGCGTTAGGAGCTCTGTGCGAAACGTTGATGACGCTGCGGGCGGCTGGGTGGGATGGGCGGCGATGCGGCGAGACGGTTCTGGGGCGAATGGCCGGTCTATAGGGACCAAAGGGGCCCCGGTGATCGGCAAGCATGATCGGTCGCTCTTGTGCTGCAGCCCGGTAGGGCTAAACACCAGACATGCTCACCGCTTGGATCCACCGCGTCCGCGCCATGCCGAAGGGCTTGGCCAAGAACTCCGAAGATGCGCTCAACTCTCGGGCCGAGAGGAATGCGTTTTGGATCATTTCGATCGCGACGGCCTGCTTTGCCCTGGTCAACGCCCTGTCGAGCGCGACCGACTTCGATCGCTCCGGCGCCGACTTCCGGCCGACCGAGCCCTTCATCTGGGAGGTCACCAGCGCCATCATGATCATTGCGTTGACCCCGGCAGTGATGGCCGTGACACGGTGGTTTCCGACTTCGCGAGAGACCTGGCGGACCTGGTTGCCGGCGCACGCAGCTGCTTCAGTCGCGTTCTCTTTGGTCCATATCGCGGGCATGGTCGCGTTGCGCAAGTTCGTCTATGCGATCGCGCTTGCCGAGCCCTACGTTTTCTTTGGCGACGTGATTCAAGAGCTCATATACGAGTACCGCAAAGATGCACTGACCTATGCGCTCGTCGTCGGTGTGACGATGGTCGCCTATCAATGGCAGGCGATGGAGCGCGAGGTCGCCGCCGCACGCAAGGACGCCCAACGGAACCAACGCATCACGCTCAAATGCGGCGGACGGACCGAATGGGTCGATGCGAGCACAGTCGCTTGGGTGAAGGCCGCCTCAAACTATGTCGAGGTACGCGCTGGCGCCCGCACACTGCTTGCGCGCGCCACATTGACCGCGGTCGAACAGCTCCTACGCGAGGCCGGCGTTCCGGCCGCACGCGTCCACCGCTCGTATGTGGTGAACAGTGACCATGTCGCCACGATCGCGCCCACCGGCGAGGGTGATGCGCTGATCACGATGCGCTCCGGCGACGCGATTCCCGCCAGCCGCCGTTGCCGGGATGAGTGGCCGAAGCCGTAGTCCCGACGCACACGCGGCAATCTGTACTTGATGCACAGGGTCGTTGCCCCGGCTGCGATTGACGCCCATGCCGAAAGGCGACGGGCGGCTTCGCCTTGAACCGAAGCAACGTGTTTCGCGCGCTGAGACATTGGCTGGCGGCCTTGGTCGCGACCACCAGCGCATCACGACCTGCCCTGTCCTACTGGGACCTAAGGCCGCGGAGCCGGTCTTGAGAAGGCTGTCCCGAAGAACAGGCTGTTGGAGAACAGGCGCTTGGTGCCCAACCAATAGGCGCGGAAGTTGGGGTTGTCGGCGAACAGGATCACCGAGCCGGCCCCCACGCGCTCGGCTGCGAGCATGCCCTTACCCGACAGGCGCTCCAGGTTCGTTGCTGACGCATAGCCCGAAACGAGCGGCTCCTCGGCGTAGCGCACGACAAGACCGAAGGGGTTCTCGCCCGGCTCAAAGCCCTTTTCGCCTTCTTTATGGATGAAAATCTCTGCGCCTTCATAGCCAAAGCCGAGCGGATGGGTGGGGTCGATCACGCCGGCGAACACCGCGCCAGTGATGCGCTCCTGGCGGTCGTAGTCGAGCTTGTCTTCATAGGCGACCGGGGCGGGCGGGGCGTCCTCTTCTTCGTCTGTGGCCTCGTCGTCTTCGCGCTCGACATCCAGCATGGCGACATCGGCCAGGCCCTGAGCCACCGCCCATTCCGCGCCCTGCTGGGTCCCGATGAACACCCCGCCGCCGCGGATCCAAGACTTCAGCGCCTCCACAAAGTCGTCGGAAAGCGCGCTGTAGGAGCCGCCAACGGCGATGACATGGGTATGGTCGGCGATATGGCTTGAGCTGACGTCGGTGATGTCGATCATCGTGACGGGGATGTGCAGCATCTTGTCGAGATAGTGCCACACCTCGCCAGCGTCGTTATCCGACACCCCGCTCGATCCCCGCCCGCGCCCCGTCAGGAGCAAAACCTTGGGCGCTTCGAGCGCCTCAACGTCAAAGCCGCCCAGATCAGAACCCGACGGCGTGTTCGAGCTGAGCGCGGCGTGGACGGTGACGCCATCCTCTTCGGCCGCGCGGACAATGAGGGCGTAAATCTCCTCGGGCGAGAGGTCCTGGCGCCGCGTTGGCACGAGCACCGCGCCTCGCGGAACATCGACAAAGCCGTCCGGCGTCTCCAGCGTGACGGGATCGGGGATCACTTTGGCGCGCAGCTCATGCCGAAGCATCCGGTTCACCGCACGCGGCGCGTTGAAATGCGACCAATCGATCACATAAGCCAGGACGCCCTCTTCGGGAGCAGGCGGCGTGGCGGGCGTGGGCAACGCCTCGACGCTCGCCGCCTCGCCGCTGCGGACCTGGCCGGCTTGGCGCGCGTTCAGCGCAGCGTGGCGCAGCCCGAATGCGTGCGGCAAGGTCCATCCGGACACGTCGTAAAATACGACTTGGTCCTCGGGCGGGTCTTGCACGGCGAACACGCCCTCAACGAGCGCGTAGCGCGGTTGGTTCAACGAGACGATGGCGCTGCGGCCGGCGGCATAAACTTGCCCGTCAACGGAGAAGTCAGCCTCCAGGAACCGCGCCTCGATGTCGTGCGCGCTCAGCAGATCGAGAAAGCGGGCGAAGCGGCCTTGGTCATTTGACGTGAACACATAGGCCTTGGTCGGGTTGTCGGCGGCCTTGTTCGAGGAACTCGCAAACCAGCGCGATTGAAAGTCCTGGAGCCGCGCGCGTTGCTCGGACGCTGCAGCGAGCAAGGCGATGGCTGCTTGGAATTGCTCTGAGATCGTCTCGTCATAACGCTTCAGGCCATGAACGGTGTCCTGGACCATGCCGCGCGACGAGCTTTGCTCAAAGAGAAACGGAATGGCGCCAAGAAGGGTCGGATAACTCGAGCCATAGCCGAGATAATAGTTCGGGAAGAACTCGCGAGCCACGGACAGCTGGCCAAGCCCGTCAAACACATCGAACAGGGTCTCGCTGAGATCCGTGGTGATCTCATAAGCCTCGTCGTCAAACAGCGGATTGACCTGGTCTTCGGCGGCGGGGCTGAAGAAGTAGGTGGCGTTTGAACCCATCTCATGCTTGTCGACGACAAGGAGCGGCAGCCAGTCTTGCATATGCGCCACAAGTCCCCTGTTCTCGGGTTGCGCGACGGGCAGCCATTGCCGGTTGAGGTCGAAGAAATAGTGGTTGGTGCGCCCCCAACCGAAAAAGCCCTTGCGCTCGCGGTGCGCAGGCAGCGGCACGGCGACCTGGGCGTGATGGGAGTTGATCCAGTGCGCCATTCGGCTCGCGCCGTCCGGATTGATGGTGGTGATCAGAATGACGAGGTTGTCGTTAAGCAGCGCCTCGGTCGCCTCGTCCTGGGCGGCGGCGAGATGATAGAGCATCAAGGGCAGTGAGTCGTAGGAGGACGGCTCTGAGCCGTGCACGCCGTAATTGATCTGATGCACCCCAAGATCGACGCCCGGCGCCTGGCCGTTCAAGACAGCGGCGCGCCCCTCTTTGATCTCGTCGAGACGGGCGAGGTTGTCGGGGCTGGATGCGTACACCGCGAAGATCGGGCGGCCGAAATGGCTTTGCGACACCTGTTCGATGGTCAGCCGATCCGACGCGGCGTCGACCGCGCGGACGTACTGGACGATCAGCTCATGCGGCCAGATGACCTCGCCGACCTCATAGCCGGTGACGCCGGCGGGGGTGGGAATGCTCGGATCGTAAGCGACGCCCGTAGCCAGCACGTCTTCGAGCGGTTGGGGAGCGTAGGGCTCTTGCGCGGACGCCGCAAAGGCGGCGGCGACACCTAAACTGAGAACGGTGAAGAATCGCGCCAACATATTACGCTCCATGCTTTTTTGAAGTCTGGTTTGCTCCCACAAGGTACAGATACGCCATCGGCTTTGCGCCGACAATTGCGCGGCTGGAATTTCAGGCGGTTGGGCGACGCAAACCGCTTCAGCCGGCCGTAACGGTTGGCCAGCTGCAGAGGCCGTCGGCAGCGTCACCCCTGCGACGCGGGTCTCGACCGGCGTCGCCGTGCGACCAGCCAAATGCCAACATTGGCGGACGCATGGGCGATGATTGGCACGACAAGGGAGCCCGTCGCGACATAGGCGGCATACAAGAGCAGCCCGGCGATGAACGCGGCAGGTCTACGAAGCGGGAGATGTCGAACGCGTCGGTTTCGTCTCTGGACAGCCCCCGTCGCATCAACCACTCAAACCCAAGCCCCAGAATCAGCAGCGCGCCGCCCACCCCGGCCGCGTAAAGCATAGCCAATGGAGGGGTCGGTGCGGCGCGCCCGCTCCACCGCCGCCTCGATCGAGAGCCCTTCGCGTTCGGTGAATGCGTCAAAAGCGTCGGACGTTGCGACCGGGGCCGCGCCGACGACGACTCCCATCACAAAGCGGCGGTGTGGTCGCCGACCACTTTGTCCGTCATGACCGCTAAGGCGCTTCGTAGCGGCCGGTATTCTCAAACGCGCGCGCATCCATCGTGGACGTGGCGCCGCGCGTGATCCGTTTGGAGCCATCGTCGGACTTCTCCATCGAGAAATCGTCATACAGCTCGCCAAGGGCCGTCATGGCGCGGTAGTCGAGCCGATGGCCATCAATGGTGATCACTTGGAAAAATTGGGTGTTCTCCGCCTGGCGCACGAGATCGACGCCGTCGCTCTCATACTCCGACCACCCGGTGTCCTTGAACTCATATTGCTTTGGCCCGCTGACGGAGTTGACGAACATGGTGGTGACATCGCCCCCCGCCTCTTGGAAGCTATAGCGCTCGGGCGTTTGGCCAATCACGCCGCGCGCATAGGTGTGGTCATGGCCCTGCAACACCAGATCCACTTGGTGCTTGTTGAGCACCGGCAGCAGTTCGTCGCGGCGCTCGGCGCTGTCTCGACCGCGGCCCGAGGAGAAGATGGGGTGATGCATGGAAACAATGCGCCACCTCGCATCGCTCTCGCTCAGCCTTGCGTCCAGCCACGCGGCCTGCTCCGCGATCTGTCGGTTCTGGGTGGAGATCACGAACAGATGCACGTCCTGGGAATAGCGAACCTCATAGGCGGCTTCTTGGAGGTCATCAGGAAGGCTTGGATCCTCGGGGAGCGTGAACTGGGGACGCCACATGATCGACAGCAATCGATCCTGCTCGTTTGGCGCCAGTTCCACCCTTTGATATTCGTGGTTTCCGGCAACCGGCGCCGCCGGGATCATACCGTGGATGAAGCCTGTGGCTTCGAACCACTCGGCCCATTCCAGATCGCGGGAGGCATGATCTACCAAATCGCCAGCGTGCAAGATAAAGTCGGCATGGGGGGCTTCTTGGAAGGCTGCGCGGATCAAACGCGCCCAATGTGACCGCACCGCGTTTTGCGCATCGCCGACATAGACAAAGCTCACTGGCCCATGCTCTGCGGCGGTTCGCGTCTGAAGCCACTCGCTCCACGCCTCGTCGCCGCCGCGAACGCGATAGGCGTAGGTGGTGTCCGGCTTGAGGCCTGTGAATTCAACGGAGTGAAAGTGGACCGGAGCCAGACCGGCATTGGCGGCTATGGCGACCCATTGCTCGCCCGCTTCGATTACAGTGGGGTCGAGCCGCTCGGTGCGGGCCGCAACCGTTTGGGCGCCCAGATCAAACCGTGCGTCGGCGCGCGCTTCCACGATCTGAGCTTGGGTCACGTCAACGCTTTGGTCGGTGCGCCACGTCACCGCGAAGCTGGTTTGCGGCGCCCCCTTCAACGTCACCATAATCCGATCTGGCCAGGCCGTCGCGGCCTGCCATGGCGGCTGATCCGAGGTGTGGGTGTGCGTGTGCGGGCCATGCTCGTGGGTGTGCGTACACCCCCAAAGGGTCGCAGTCGCTAGAATTACGGCCAGGATAGCACGGCATCCCATGGCAAAACGCTCCGGTGGATTTGTTCACTGTTCGTCAGCTTACTGTGTTCCAACGTCGGTTTTGTGACGGATCCGATGTCGCGCCGCCTGCCCCCGATCACTTTTGGTCGGCTTGACAGTCGGCCTAGCGGCGCCTTTGGCGGTGGGTTTCGGCCCATTGTCCGATCTGATGTGGTCCAGTATCGGATGCTTTTGCGCTTGAACGCTCACGGATTCGGAGTTGACGGAGCATGGCCCCAAGCTCAATCTTGGCAAGGCTCTGATGGTTGCCGATCAGTATTGCTGCGCCCTTCCCGAGATTGAGGACCTATCCGACGTGAAGACCATTTTGGTGTATTGCTTGATGTTGAGCGCTTACTTCGGTTCGGGCCGGGTAATGGCAGAGCCAGTGTAGGAATTCGTCATTTGGATCTGCGGCAGATCAAGTTTTTCTTGAATTTGGCGGACACGTTGAACTTCACACGCGCGGCCGCGCTCAGCGACGTGTCCCAACCCGCGCTCACCAAAGCGATCCAACGGTTGGAGGACGAGTTTGGCGGTCAGCTGATCTATCGCGACGGCAAGGACACGCGGTTGACCGAGCTTGGCCGCACGCTGCGCGGCGAGTTTGAGCAGATCGTTCAAAGCGCAATGCGCGCGCGCCGGTTGGCGGAGATGGTCACGCGCGAACAGCGGACAACCATTTCGGTGGGCGTTGTGTCGACCCTGGCGCCAAAGCCGGTTTGGCCGTTTCTCCAGACCTATCTTGAAGCGGAAACGGGCGCCGAAGTCATTCTGGTATCCGTCAAATCCGGCATGGCGCGCGAGCTGGTCTTATCGGGCGCGATTGACGCGTGCTTTTGTTCCGATGTTGCGCTCAACAATCCCAAGCTCCAGTCCATCGCGCTGTATCGTGAGCGGTTGATGCTCGCAGTTGCCCGCGGGTCTGCGTTGGCTCAGCGGGATGTCGTGCCCATGCTCAAGCTGCGCGAGGAGGCCTACATTGATCGCGTCGACTGCGAGTTTCGCAGCGCCGTCATCGACCATTTCATGGATCAAGACGTTTTGATGCGTCCCCTGCTCCAATCCAACCGAGAGGACTGGGTCCAATCGGCCGTTGCCGACGGGTTTGGCGTTGCGATGATGCCGGAATACGCCAAGCTGAACGACGCCATTGTCTTGCGGCCGGTCAGCGGGCTCACCCTGTCCCGGCAGGTTGAGCTGATCACCGTGTTTGGGTCGGCGACCTCACCGGCGATCCATCGGCTTCGCGAGGCGGCGTCGACGTACGAGTGGCCCGCATCAAAAGTATAACCAAGTGGAATTGGCGTTCGTCTGCTCAACACCCCATTACTTAGGGAAACTGAGACACGGAGGACGAAATGGCCAACTCACCCAAATACGGGAAAACGCCCGAAGCGCTCTCGGGTCTCACGCCGGAGCAGTTCCGGGTCACCCAGGAAGACGGCACCGAAGCGCCGTTCTCTGGCGAGTATGTCGACAACAAGCAGGCCGGCCTTTACGTCGACGTCGTGTCGGGCGAACCGCTGTTCGCCTCGTTTGACAAATTCGATTCCGGCACCGGCTGGCCGAGCTTTACCCGACCCATCGTCGACGGGCACGTGGTCGAGTTGTCCGACGCAAGCCATGGCATGCGCTGGGTCGAAGTGCGTTCCGCCAATGGCGACAGCCATCTAGGCCATGTGTTTCCCGACGGGCCGCGGCACGCCACGCCGAATGGCCCGGACAACCCAACGGGCATGCGCTATTGTATCAACTCAGCCGCGTTGCGCTTTATCGCGCTGGAGGACTTGGAAGACGAAGGCTACGGCGAATTCGTGAGCCTGTTTAACACCGATGACGAGGTTGCATCATGACGACATCAACGGATCGCGCCGTCCTGGCTGGCGGCTGTTTTTGGGGCATGCAGGACCTGATCCGCAAACGCCCCGGCGTGTTGAACACGCGCGTTGGCTATACGGGCGGCCAGAACGAGCGCCCGACCTACCGCAACCATCCCGGCCATGCCGAAGCCATCGAGATTGAATTTGACCCCTCGCTGATCAGTTTCCGGGACCTTCTGGAGTTTTTCTTCCAGATCCACGATCCCACCACGCGCGACCGGCAGGGCAATGACGTTGGATCCTCTTACCGCTCCGAGATCTTCTATGTGAGCGAGGATCAGCGGCAGGTCGCGCTTGATACGATCGAGGATGTCAATGCGTCCGGCTTATGGCCGGCGCCGGTTGTGACCGAGGTGTCGCCCGCGGCGACGTTCTGGGAGGCGGAACCGGAGCACCAAGATTATCTGGAGCGTTTCCCCAACGGTTACACCTGCCATTACCCACGTCCGGACTGGAAGCTGCCCAAACGTGCGGCGGCGACGTCGGACTAGAGACGACACTCACTGAAACACCACGTCCCGGGCGCCCCCGGGGGGGGGGCGGGGCGGGGCAGCAGTGGGGCGCGACCAAAAA
>CAZADA010000048.1:0-8839 GCA_964483775.1 uncultured Caulobacterales bacterium | reverse complement strand
GGCGACGGGGGACTACCCCCCACACACCCTCAAACCCCCCGCCCCCCCGACGCCCTGGCGGCGGCGGGATCGGGAAAGGAGTGCGCCATGACCATAAGCATCGCTCATCACAACGCCCCTGAATTGCGCATCCCCCATTGGACTGGCGGCGACGGGGAGGATCGCGCGCCGCTGCGCCTGGTCGGCGCCATTGGCCGGGAGCGTGTTGATGTCTCCGACTGAGCCCCGGGACCGCGCGATGGCGCCGCCCGGCGAAGAGGCGCCACATCATGTGCGCGTGTACGGCGCCAAGCGCTGCCACAAATCGCGGCTTTACGAAAACGCGCTCACTGAGCGCGGCGTGCCACACATCCTGCGCGACGTTGAAGAAGACGATGAGGCGGCGCGGGAGTTGCGCCTGCTCTATCCCGACGGGGCGCTCAAATTCCCGACGTTGCTCATCAAGGGTAAGCGGGTGCGCAACCCCAGCCTGCGGGATCTCGACCGCGTTCTCGCGCACCAAGGGCTTTACGATCCCGGCGTGGCGCATGAGCCTCACGCCCAACGCTTTGTGCGCTTCATGGCGCCGCGTGACGCTTTCGTTTCCTATTCCGAGACGCAGGAGCGCATCACGCTGAGCCACATCGAAGTGCCGGAGGAAAAGCGTGGCGGCGGTCTGGGCGCGCGTTTGGCGCTTGAGGTCTTCGCCATGGTGCGCGAGCTCGGCAAGACAGCGCGCATCAGCTGCCCCTTCATGCGGCGGGTGGCGGCGAGCGACCCGATTTGGGCGGACCATTTCAACATCACAAACCGATAAGGAGCACCCCAATGGCGGACGTCGTTTTCAAGGACAGCCGGTTTAATCCGGACATCACCCCGTTTCACGAGTTGGCCAAATCCATGGCGCAAGCCTTTGGCTACACGGCCGACCTTGAGGTCGATCCCCAGCTTGCGCAGTTGCTTCGCTTGCGCGTGGCGCAGATCAACAATTGCGCGTACTGCCTGATTTTGCACAGCAAAGCGGCGCGCGATCGCGCCATCCCCGACGCCAAAATCGATGGGCTCGGCAGCTGGTGGGAAAGCGCTCTTTACTCGGATGGCGAGCGAGCGGCCCTAGCCTATTGCGACGCGTTGACGGAGGGTCACCGCCCTGGGTTTCAAACCCTGCATGATGGTCTGGCGAAGCATCATAGCGAACGCCAAATTGCGGAGATCGCGGCGATCATCATCAATATGAACCTTTGGACGCGGCTGAAGCTGGCCCAAGGCGCGACGCCGCACTTTGACGAGGGCGTTGCGAACCGTTCGGGCTGAACCCTAAGAGCCGGGCGCGTGGAGGGCGAACACTTTGGCTTTGTCGGTCTCAGGGGCGATGTCTTTGCTCGCCAAAACCCCGACGGCTCTGTTTCCCATCGCCCTGGGTTTGGCCGGCCTTGGGGCGGGGCTGCGAACGGCGGCGGGTGTGCATGGTTTGAGCTGGGTTGGCGGTGCGGGAGCCGCCATCCTTTCCATCGCCGCCGCCGTGCTGATCACCGACATCGTCCTCTACGGCGTGAAGGCTGTGCGAGCACGCGACGCGGTCGCCGATGATCTCGCCATGGCGACGCGGGCCAACCTGCTCGCGCCTGGCTTCATGGCGGGGATGGTGATTGGTGGTCAGGCCGCGGCGATCTCGCCCTTGGGCGGCGTGCTCTGGCTCATCGCCACGCTGGGGCACTTGCTCTTGTTGCTACGCTTTGTCGGTCAATGGTTGACGCGGGAGTACGCGCCCGAGGAGCTGAACCCAACCTGGTTTTTGCCAGCCGCGGGCATTATGACGGCCGCCCTCAGCTGGCCTGGCTTTGGGCCGGTGGCGCTTCCCGCGTTCACGCTTGCGGCGGGCGCGATGCTTTGGCTCTTGCTGCTGCCTTTGGTGTTCCGGCGCTTGGTGTTTGAACCCGCGCTCGATCCCAAACTCCGTCCAAGCCTGTTTATTCTTGCCGCGCCATTCGGGCTCATCGCCGGCGGCGTTCTGACGTTGATCCCGCATGCGCCAGCTGAGTTGCCCATCGCGTTCTTGTCCGCCGGAGCGTTCTTCATTGTGGTGTTGCTCACCCAGCCGCGGTTTCTGGCGAAGGCGGGGATCACGCTGACCTGGTGGGCGACGACATTACCCATCGCCGCTGTTGCGTCTGGATTTTTGCGGCTGACCGCGGAAGCGGCCGATTGGGCCGAGCTTGTGGGAACCGGCCTGCTGGGCCTCGCCGCCGGAACCACGACGTTGGCGATGATTGCGACGTTTCGAGCTCTGGGACGGACGTGCCTGACGACGATCATCCGAACCGAGCAGGACGTGGCCGCCATGCAAGGCCGCGTTCCGCCGCCGGGCCGGCCCTAGTCGCCGACCACAGCGCTTGGGTCCAAGGCGTTCGGTCGTGGCGGGGATTGGGCGACCTTATCCCCGTTGGAAACTGGGCGCTTATAGTTGCCGTCATCGCAATTTGACGGACGGTGATGATGAGCACGACGCCGCACTTGAGCCTCCCCTACATCATGCCCGCGCAGGCGCAAAAACACGTCACGCACAATGACGCTCTGCGCGCGCTCGACGCCCTGACGCATCTGAGCGTTCTCGATGACACGCGCACCACCGCGCCCTCCTCGCCGAGCGAAGGCGATCGGCACATCATCGCCGCGGGCGCGACGGGCGATTGGGCCGGCAAGACCGGCCAAGTGGCGGCCTACCAAGACGGCGCATGGGCGTACTACGCCCCACAAACCGGTTGGCGCGCATGGCTCCAGTCGAACGGCGCACTGCTCGTCTGGGATGGAACCGCTTGGCAGGCGGCGAGCGCGCAGGACACGCTCAGCCAGCTTGGGATCAACACGACGGCGGACGCGACAAACAAGTTCGCCGTCAAATCCGATGCGATCTTGTTGAGCCATGACGATGTCACGCCGGGCTCCGGCGACATGCAGATCAAATGTAACAAAGCCGGCGCTGGCGACACGGCGTCCTTTCTGTTTCAAACCAACTTCTCCGGCCGTGCGGAGTTCGGCCTGACCGGCGATGATGACTTTCATATCAAAGTATCTGCTAACGGATCAAGCTTCACTGATGCACTCACTATTGATAAGGACACTGGTTGGGTTGGCATTCAATCTCATTCTCCGACGCAAACCTTAGAAGTTGGAGGCAACCTTCAACTCACTAGGGATCGTCCATTTGCGCAATGGTGCGATGAAAGCGGGAGCACAAATCAAAAATACTGGCGCATGGCCGCCCAATACGGAAACTTTGATGTCTTTGTCTATGATGATAGCGGTGCCGTCGGTGATAAGATCATGCGCGCCTCGCGCATCGGCGCGACGGTCAACTTGATGCAGTTGTGTGGTGACGTCTTAAGCATGAGCAATTCCAGCAACCGTGTCGGCGTGAATGAAATCGCCCCGGGCGCCGCGTTGGACGTCAATGGCGGCGTGATCGTCGGTGCGCCGAGCGGGGGCGACAAAGGTTCGGGGAGCATCAACGCCCAGTCGGTGTTCGACGATAACGCGTTGCTGTCGTGTTACGTGTTCGATCAGGCCATCGATCACACCATGGACCAGGCCAAATGGGACGCGCGCGTGCCCGATCACACCACGCGTGCGGTCCACAAAGAAGACAACGGCGCCATTATGACTGTGGAGCCCTCCCGTTCCATCCCCCGCCGCCATGACCCCTTGCGGAAATTCGCGGCGCGGATCGGAACGCGCTACGATCCTCTGACGCTCGAAGGCTACGCCCGGCACTGGAAGGAAAAACGGCACCTGACGTCGTTGCCTAACGAAACCAAGTTCGATGTCGAGCAAGGCATGGCCACGGGCGCGTGGATCCAACGCCTTGTGGAAACCGCCGAGATCCAAGCTGTGTTGATCGACCAGCTCCATCAGCGCCTGAAAGCGCTGGAGTCCTGATAGCGCCATCAGCCGACTTTTAAGCGGTCCGCCATTCCAAGACCGTGTCGACGGCGACGCGGGCCAGCGGCGCAGCCGCTTGGGTTGTGTGCGCCATTCGGATCTGGCTGAGCGCGCCCCAGAGGACGCCGAGGAGGAACTCCGCGCGCTCTTCAGCTTGCGCGACGCGATCCGCGCGCAGGGCCCGCTCGAACGCATCGCGCCACATCGAGCGATAGGCGTCGACCTCCGCGCGGACAGGCGCGCTGGCGCCGCTGAGCTCGAACACCGTGTTCACCATCAAGCACCCGGCATTGGCCGGATCGTCCCCCTCCCGCTGTTCGCTCAGGACGCTGAACATGGTCGTGATGGCGTCCACGCCGGGCGGGTTGAACACCTGCGCGATCATGGCCTCGGCATTGGCGCGATAGATCTGCAAGATGCGCACGAACAGCGCGTCCTTATCGCCAAAGATGTTGACCAAGCTCCGCACGCCGACGCCCGTGGCCCGCTCGAGCATTTTGTACGTCGTCTTCTCGTAGCCATGCCGCCAAAACACCAACATCGCCGCCTGAAGGGCTTCGGATTCCTCGAAAGTGCGGGGTCGCGGCATGGCGTTTCCACCTTTATGCAATGCATGTTGCAAAATGGATCCTACTGTGAAAATGTAATGCAACGGGCGATGCAAAACCAGCCCGCAAATCTAGGGAGCACACCATGCCAACAATTCGTGTCACCGTTCCCAAAAACGCTTGGTCTAAAGACGAAAAAGCCCAAATCGTCAGCAAGCTTACGCAAGGATTAGCCGATGTCGGTCAATCAGCCGGCAAAGGCGATATCAAGCAATACATCAATGTTCACATCGAAGAGACAGCCGACGGCGGGTACGCCTTGGGCGGCTCGGTGATCGCGTAGCGCTCATTTTCAGGACTGGAGAGACGGTTATGAAACTGCATAACGCCATCCGGGTGAATGCGAGCCTTGCTGAGGCCTGGAGACTTCTGGGCCCCGACTATGTGCGGGCGGGCGATTGGGCGAGCGGCGTCTACGTCTCCTCGCCGCGCGTCGGGGGACAAACGCTTCCCGGCGCGCCGGTCGTTGGACGGGTGTGTGAGTCCAGCATCGGCCCGGTGACGGAGACCATCACCGAGTATGATCAGACGAACCACCGCATCGCCTATGAAGCGCAGGCGGAGGGGATGCCGAGCTTTGTGCGCAGCCTGCACAATGTTTGGTCGCTGACGGCGTCCGGCCCCGATCAGACCGACGTTGAGATGGTCACGACGCTGGATTTAGCGCCGCCGTTCAACGTGCTCATGGGCTGGATGATGCGACTGCAGCTTGGCGGCTTGCTCAAGCAGTCCATCGAAGAATTCAAGCACTTTGCTGAGACCGGTCAACCGCATCCGCGCAAGGTCAAATCGGCGCGATCCAAAAAGGGGCTCGCGGCCCAACGCGCTGCGGCCGCGTAGCGGTTCTCCCGGCCGGTGTTTTTGGGCGCCTCGAAGACCTTCGAGGCGCATCCCATTGGCGTGAGGCCGGCGCGAGAATTTGGGCGTTTGACCATTGCGTCGTCGACCATGCACGACGAAAAAGGGGTATGTCGTCTCCCGTTCTCGTCTCTGTTGTCATGCCGTCCTACAATCAGTCCGCATTCATCGAGGCTGCGATCGACAGCGTGCTTGGGCAATCGCACGCCGATGTCGAGCTGATCGTCGGCGATGGCGGCTCGAAGGATGGGACGCTGGACATCCTGGCGGACAAATCGCGCCAGGATCCGCGGCTGTCCTGGTTTTCCGGCCCCGACACCGGGCCCGCCGACGCGCTCAATCGCTGTTTTCGCCAGGCGCAGGGCGTCATTCTGGGTTGGCTCAATTCGGACGATCTCTACACCGAAGGCGCGATCGCGCGGGCCGTTGATTTGCTCACCGGCGATGAAACGCTGGCGCTGTGTTATGGCGAGGCGGAGCACATTGATGCCGAGGGCGCCCTCCTTGAACGCTATCCGACCCAGCGCCCCGACGTCGGGCTGGAGGCCTTTCACCGCGGCTGCTTTATCTGCCAGCCCAGCGTATTCTTGCGGTTTTCGGCGTACATGCTGTTGGAAGACTTGAACGAGACCTACCGGGCGGCGTTTGATTTTGACTATTGGCTGCGCGCCTTCAAGGCGTTTCCCGGGCGCATTGGGTTCGTCGACGCTGTTCAAGCCCAATCGCGCCTGCATGACCAATGCATCACACGCAAAGCGCGCCGCACGGTCGCCCTTGAAGGCCTGCGGGCGACCTTTGAGCATCTGGGCGAGGGTTCGATCCATTGGGCGGTTTCATATCTGGAGGACGCTCCGGACCTTTCGGACGGCGATGTGCGCGCGTTTCTTGAGGCCGCCAGCCCCTATCTGACGCCACGCCAGCTGTTGGAAACTGAGCGCTCTTGGCGATCAGCGCGCCGCTAGGGGCGCCTATGTCCCGTTGTCGCCGGACAGAAACACCGTGTTGATGGGGTTTTTAGAAACAGTCTGATATCCCTTGGCGGCGATCATCTCGCGCGTGCGCCGCGCGGAATCGTGGACTTCGCGAAACGACGCAAAGCTGTCGTGGATATCCACAAGTTCAATGATGATGACTTTGGGGCGCCATGGCGTCTCGAAGAGCTGTTCAACAATGCTCTCCTCGCTGCCCTCTACGTCGACCACCAAAATGTCAAACGCGTGCGGCACACGATAGCGTTGGAGCACCGTCTCCAGCCGGCGCACCGTCACGCGGCGCGGTTGGGCGGCGCTCGCCTCGGCTTGGGCCCAGTCGATGTGGTCGTAAGCGGCGATGGTGTCGTCGCTGAACGTGGACAACGGGCCCATCATTTGCAACGTGGTGTGACCGTCCTTTGGACCGATCGCCGTGCGGGCGACCCGCACCCGATTGAACGCGTGGCGGATGCGGGCTTTGCGCGCAAACTCAGCGATGGGCTCAACATACAGCCCGCGCCAGCCCTGGTCGGCAAGAAACGATGTGTTTGAGTAGCTCTCGCCATCATAGCCGCCGATTTCGACAAAGACGCCTTGGTTCGCGGACAGGCTGCATGTCTCATAGATGTCGCGCAAACCGGGAATCTGGCACGATTGGGAAACGGGACTGTCTTCGCCGCGCCGTCTCGTTGCGTAGCCGCGCACGGCATACCGTAACGCTTCGACGTTCGTCAGCTTGTGAAACATGAACACTCCACCTCCGCCGCAGCGGTGTTTCGTTGTGGGCGAGGCGCGATGGTCATCTTGCGCGGCTTGCCATTGCTGTAGATGATCCGCGCCAGCGGGAACTCGTCAATCAACGGCCCAAGGGTAGCATTCTTTATGTTCACGTCGCGCAACGTCGAGACACCGCCTGTGGAAGCCGCCGCACAACACCGTGGTTCCATCGCGACCAGTACGTTTTTCATGGCCCGGCGCTTGTGGCGGTTGATGCCTCGGACCGCGCGGTATGCGGCCTTTCGATCTGTCGGCCCCGGGCTACGATCCATGCATGGCCGGCTCACACTGGCGCGCCCGTTAGCGCAACGCCCGACCGCGCCCGATTCGCCGCTGGTTCTCGCTGGCTTGTTCAGCACCGCGAACGGTATTGGAGAAGCGGCCAGGGCGACCTATCGCGCCCTGAAGGCCGCCGGCCTTAACCCCATTGCTGTGGACCTGTCCCCTCAGCTCGCCAAGGTGGAGCTGGATTCTGGCATTCCAACGACGGCCATGCCCGACCGGGACGACGGCACGTTGATCTTGCAATTGAACGGTCCCGAAATCCCTGAGGCCCTGCACCATCTTAATATGCGGCGTGGGCGGCGTTGGTACACCATCGGCTATTGGGCCTGGGAGCTGCCCAGTTTTCCCAAGCATTGGGACAAGGCGTTTCCACTGTTGTCAGAGTTATGGGCGATCAGCACGTTCGCCCGCGAAGCGCTCGCCCAACATCCCAAAGCGCCGCCCATCGCCGTCTTTGGGCACGCCATCGAACCGCCGACGGACCTGACGAGCACGCGCGCCGCGTTTGGGCTGCCCGACAATGCGTTTGTGTTTTTGACCATGGCGGACTCCATGTCTTCGATGGAGCGCAAAAACCCGTTCGCGGCCATTGCTGCGCACAAACAGGCGTTTGGCGAGGACATCCGGCGCGTTTTGGTCGTGAAGACGCGCAATCTTGATCGTGATCCTTTGGCGGGCGAGCGCCTGCGCGCCACGATCGGCGCGGCGCCCAACATTGTACTGCTGGATGAAGCGCTGTCCGATCATGCGCGTTGGCAGTTGCTCCATACCGCAGACGCGGTGGTGTCTCTGCACCGGTCTGAGGGGTTTGGCCTGGTGCTGGCCGAGGCCATGGCGCTTGGCAAACCGGTGGTGTGCACCGCTTGGTCCGGCAATATGGACTTTACGACAGCTGACAACGCATTCTTGGTGGACTACCAGCTTGTGCCTTGTGAGGATCCCTACAAAGTCTACCGCGCGCCCGACGGGCGCTGGGCGGACGTCGACATCGCTAAGGCCGCGCGACAGATGCGCACCGTGGTCGACGACACGCCGTTGCGGCAGGCGAAGGGCGAAGCGGCCAAGCTGTGGATCGCGCACTATGCCAATGTCGCCGGCTTGGGCGATGCGATGGTGCAGCAGCTGGCTCAAGCCTCGCACCCGATCACGTAGTCGAATTAGCAACTCAGCTGTAACCGGTGGAGATTGACAATGAGTGATACAGCTCATGACCAAAGAACGACCTACGGTCCCAAAACTTACTGGGAGAACCCCGCTCATCCCAGGCTCCGGACTCATAACCAATAGCTGACGAGCGTATGTTCAGGCGACTCAAAGATTTTCGCCGTATCGCAACCCGGTACGACCCGCGCGCAGACGTCTTCCTCTCCGCCCTGTGCCTGGCCGCAATCGTCAGCTATTGGTTATGAGTCCGGAGCCTAG
>CAZADA010000047.1:0-20767 GCA_964483775.1 uncultured Caulobacterales bacterium | reverse complement strand
GTGTGAGCACAACCGGGCCGTTATTGCCTGATTTCTTTGTGCCCGATGATGTGCCGGCGCCGCCCGGCGTGGACGTGGCGGATTTGGAAGCGCTGATGAACGCCGCGCCCGCGCCGTCCTAACCGCGTCCCATGAGCCTCGCTTACATCACGCATGACAGCGGCTATCGTCACGCCACGCCGCCCGATCATCCTGAGCGAGCCGACCGACTGCGGGCCGTTGAGCGCGCCATGGCGCAAACTCAGTTTGCGGCCGTGGTTCGTTTGGCGGCGCCGCCTTGTGATGAGGCCGCTCTGGCTCGGGTGCACACGGCGTCTCACATCGACCACATGCGCCAAGCTTGTCAGTTGGCTGGCGAGGGGATCGCCCACCTTAATCCCGACACCACGGTCACCGGGGCGAGCTTTGAGGCGGCGCTTCGCGGCTGCGGTGCGGTTATGGCTGGGGTGGATGGGGTGCTCGATGGCGCGTTCGACCGGGCGTTTTGCGCCATGCGTCCGCCGGGTCATCACGCCGAGCACGCTCTGGCGATGGGCTTTTGTTTGTTCAACTCCATCGCGGTGGCGGCCGCGCATGCGCTTGACCACCATGGCCTGTCGCGCGTCGCCATCGTGGACATTGATGTGCACCACGGCAATGGCAGCCAAGACTATGCCGAGCGCGAGGCGCGGGTGGTGTTTGCGTCCATCCACCAGGGCGGGATCTTTCCTGGCACGGGCCACGCCGACGAGCGGGGCGCGTTTGGGAACATCCACAATGCGCCTGTGCCCGCGTTCACCCCCCCGCAGGACTGGCGACGCCTGCTGGAGCGCCAGTTGATGCCTGCTGTTGAGGCGTTTGCTCCCGAGCTGATCTTGGTGTCGGCCGGGTTTGACGCTCACGCTGATGATCCGTTGGCCATGCTGTTGCTCGAGGCGGAGGACTTTGCCTGGGCGGGGCGCAGCTTGCGCGCGTTGGCCGATCGCGTCTGTCAGGGCCGGCTTGTGTGTGTGCTCGAAGGCGGCTACGACCTGGCCGCATTGGAGGCAAGCGTGGCGGCGTTCGCCGGAGCGCTTGTGACCCCGTAGACGGGTGCAGTGGCCCGCGAGATTCGGGTGATGAGCATGGGCGCCCCGCACGACGCGTTGGCATTGCAACTGGCGGTTCGCCCGCAGATCGTGCTGGCACGGCACGGCCGTCCCGCGCTTGATCGCAGCCAGACCATGGGGTTTCGCGGCTACCGAGACTGGTGGCGGGCCTATGATGAGGGCGGTCTTGCGGCGGACCAAACACCCCATCCCGAGCTTGTCGCCATTGGCGAGGCGGCTGACATCATCTTTTCAAGCACATTGCGACGTGCGCACGAGACCGCCGAAGCGGTGAGCGCCGGCCAGACCATCATGGCTCGGCCTGAGCTGGTTGAAGCGCCTTTGCCGCCGCCGCCTGTGCCCGGTTTGCGCTTGCGCCCAGGCGCTTGGGGCGTGGTGGCGCGCTTGTCGTGGTGGGCTGGCGCCAGCGGCGGGCAAGAATCCCGTGCGGCGGCTGAGGCGCGTGCTGGCGTGGCGGCTGACCTCCTCATCGAGGCGGCGTTGGCGGACGGGGGGCGTCTGGTGTTGGCGTGTGCGCATGGCTGGTTCAACAGGATGCTGCGGCCGGTGTTGTTGGCGCGTGGTTGGCTTTGCGTCGCCGACGGGGGGGACGGATACTGGCGTGCGCGGCGCTATGTCCTTGGCTCACGATGAGCCGTTGGCAAAGCTTTGGATGACGGCGTTGTGTGTGGTTGGCGGGCCGCCTATGACGTTGTGCTTGTGTTGATCGAGGGGATTTGGCCATGACAGCGTCCGACTCGGCCGGTGGATCGGCGACCCAGCCGCCGGTGGACTCGTTGACCTTTGAGCAGGCGCTTGCCGAGCTTGAAGAGATCGTCCGCGTTCTAGAAAGCGGCGATGCGCCATTGGAACAGTCCATCGCCATCTATGAACGCGGTGCGCAGTTGCGCGCGCACTGCGAGGCGACGTTGCGGGCCGCCCAAATGCGGGTCGACAAGATCGTGCTCAACCGGGAAGGCGGCGCTGAGACCCAGCCCTTTGATCCAGAAACGTAGCTGGCCGCGGACTTGGACCTTGTGGCGGGTTGATTTCGCGGCTTGGCATCGGTGACTAATCGCGCAAGGCTCGTTGGCTATCGATGCATGGGTCTTGTCACGCGGTCACCCCAGCCCGAGCGTGTCGCTTCACCACGAAAGAGAGTGCATGGCGGTCACTGACTTCCAGACATTGCTTGATGAAACCGCCGATCGGGTGACGGTTGCGCTCGATGCGTTGATTCCGCGCCCCGAAGGGCCGGAAGCGACCTTGATGTCGGCCATGCGCTACGCTGCTCTTGGCGGCGGTAAGCGCCTGAGGCCCTTTCTGGTGCTGCATTGCGGTCGCTTGTTTGACGTCAATGAGCGCGCGTTGTTGCGCGCGGCGGCGGCGCTGGAGTGTGTCCACACCTACTCGCTCATTCACGATGATTTGCCGTGCATGGATGATGACGATCTGCGCCGCGGCCGGCCGACGGTGCACCGGGCCTTTGATGAAGCCACGGCCGTGCTCGCGGGCGATGCGCTGTTGTCGTTGGGCTTTGAGATTTTGTGCGATCCTGACACCCATGCTGACGGCGCGGTGCGTGCCGACTTGGCCCACCGGCTCGCCCAGGCCAGCGGCGCGCGCGGCATGGTGGGCGGTCAAAAGATCGACATGATCACGACGCATGGGGGCGGATTGGACACCGTCGATGTCGCCCTGCTGACAAGGATGCAGCGTATGAAAACAGGTGCGCTCATCCGGTTCGCCGCCGAGGTTGGGCCGATGATGGCGCGCGTGCGCGACGCCGGCGCCACCGCCATGACCGGATTTGCTCATGACGCGGGGCTGGCCTATCAGATCATCGACGATTTGCTCGACGTTCGCGGGGACGCCGATAGGATGGGCAAGGGGGCGCGCAAGGATCAGGTCCAGGGCAAAATCAACTTCGTGAGCATTATGGGGGTGGACGGCGCTGAAGCCCAGGCGCGACTTCTTGCCGCGCAGGCGAAGGGACACCTCGAAGTCTTTGGCCCGCGTGCGGATATCCTGCGTGCGGCGGTTGACTTCATTGTGATGCGCGACAGCTAATCAGGCACCACTTGAGGAGGCGCGTATGGCCGAGCACCGACCTGTTCTCGACCGGGTCCACACCCCTGAAGACATGCGAGATCTCTCATTGGCTGAGTTGCGTCAGCTTGCTGATGATGTGCGCGCTGAGACCATCGATGCGGTGTCCGTCACCGGGGGGCATTTGGGCGCCGGGTTGGGCGTGGTGGAGCTCACCGTGGCCCTACACCATGTGTTTGATACGCCTCAAGACGTGTTGATCTGGGACGTTGGCCACCAGTGTTATCCGCACAAAATCCTCACGGGGCGACGCGATCGCATTCGCACGCTGCGCCAAAAGGACGGATTGTCCGGTTTCACCAAGCGCGATGAGAGCCCCTATGATCCGTTCGGCGCGGCGCACGCTTCGACGTCAATCTCAGCGGGTCTTGGTTTTGCGGTGGCGCGCGAGCTTGAACGGCGCGACGGGCGCGTGATCTGTGTCATCGTCGATGGGGCGATGTCGGCCGGCATGGCCTATGAGGCGATGAACAATGCTGGCGCCATGGATCGCCCGTTGATCGTGATCCTCAACGATAACGATATGTCGATCGCGCCGCCGGTTGGGGCGATGAGTGGTCATTTGGCGCGGCTCGTCTCGCTGCCGGGTTACACAGCCTTGCGCAAAGCTGGCAAAGCCGTGGCGCAGCACTTGGGGCGTCCAATCTACAACACGGCCAAACGCGCTGAAGAGTTGGCGCGCGATATGGGCATGGAAGGCAGCCTGTTTGGGTCTTTGGGCTTTTACTATGTTGGGCCGATTGACGGACATAAGATTGAAGATGTTGTCGCAGTTCTTAAGAATGTCCGAGACTTTAAAGACGGTCCTGTTCTGATCCATGCGGTCACGCAAAAAGGTAAAGGTTATCAGCCGGCGGAGTCAGCGCCAGATAAGTACCACGGCGTGGCTAAATTCAATGTTGTCACCGGCGAGCAGCAAAAAAAGACAGCCAATGCTCCGAGCTACACGAGTGTTTTTGCAAAACAACTTGTTCAATGCGCGAATGATGATCCCAAGATCGTCGCCATCACCGCAGCCATGCCGTCCGGCACAGGGCTGAACATCTTTGAAGACGTCCATCCAGACCGTTGTTTTGACGTCGGTATCGCTGAGCAGCATGCGGTGACGTTCGCGGCGGGTTTGGCGGCTGACGGCATGCGGCCGTTCGCAGCGATTTACTCGACGTTCCTGCAGCGCGGCTATGATCAGGTGGTCCACGACGTCGCCATCCAAAGTCTGCCGGTGCGCTTTGCGATCGATCGCGCTGGACTGGTGGGGGCGGATGGCTCCACCCATGCGGGGGCGTTTGACATTGGCTATCTCGGCCAGCTTCCCGGCTTTGTCTGCATGGCGGCGAGCGATGAGGCCGAGCTCGCGCGTATGGTGGTCACGGCGGCCGCGATTGACGATCGGCCGAGCGCCTTTCGCTATCCGCGCGGCAATGGTGTCGGCGTTGAGATCCCCGAGTCGCCTCAGCCGCTTGAGATCGGACGTGGTCGGATTGTGCGAGAAGGCAGTGTGATCGCGCTGTTGTCTTATGGCGCGCGGTTGGGTGAGGCGCTGGCCGCGGCTGACACCCTGGCCTCGCAGGGCTTGTCGACCACCGTGGCCGATGCTCGCTTCGCCAAGCCGCTCGATGCCGAGTTGATCGCCGATCTGGTGCGTGAGCACGAAGTGCTGATCACCATAGAGGAAGGCGCGCGCGGTGGATTTGGCGCGTTTGTCCTGCATCATCTCGCCGAAACGGGCGCGCTTGATCGGGGGCTGAAAGTGCGGACCATGACGTTGCCTGACGTCTTCCAGAACCAAGCCAGTCAGGACGATATGTATGCCGAGGCCGGATTGCGCACTGCGGACATCGTCGCAACGGCGTTGGGCGCGCTTGGCCGGGATCGCGCCGATTTTGGCGAAGCGGGTCAACGGGCCTAACGGGCGGGCAAAGAGCTCGGCGTGGCGCGGCGGCTTGACCATGAACTGGTGCTGCGGGGCTTGCGCGAAACCCGCACGCGCGCGCAGGCGGCCATCGCGGCTGGATGCGTGTCCGTGAACGGCGTGGTGGTGCGTAAGGCGAGCCAACGGGTGGACGCGTCAGCGCACATTCAGGCTGCGCCTGACCATCCGTATGTGTCGCGCGGCGCGTTGAAGCTGAGCCATGGATTGGATGTGTTCGGGGTCGATCCGCGGGGCCGGTATTGTCTTGTCCTTGGGGCGTCAACGGGTGGGTTCACCGACGTGTTGTTGGCGCGAGGCGCTGAACACGTGATCGCCGTCGACGTCGGTCGGGATCAGCTGCACCCGAAATTGGCGGGGGATCCGCGGGTGGTCGACGCCTCCCCGCTCGATGCGCGATGTTTGACGCGCGATCACTTTGTCCAGGCGCCGAGCGTGTTGGTGTGCGATGTCAGTTTCATCAGTCTTGGCAAGATGATCGCCCAGCCGCTCGCATTGGCGGCGCCGGACGCTGAGCTCGTGGCTCTGTTCAAACCGCAGTTTGAGGTCGGCTGGGACCATATCGGCAAAGGGGGGCTGGTGCGGGCGGATGCACCCGTGGATGGCGCTCTTGCGGCTATCAAGGCGCAGTTGGCCGACCTCGGTTGGCCGGTCGTTGGCGATGTCGACAGTCCCATCGCGGGTGGTGACGGTAACCGTGAGCGACTGCTCCACGCCGTGCGCGGTCGGCCTGGCTGATCAGTTTTCGATGACCCAGTTGCCCTGTGCGTTGCGGCATGCGCGCACTGATTCGCGAATGGCCGACCCGTCGGGCAGGTTGGTTTCGCGCGTCACAGTCCGGCACTCGCCGGCTTGGCCCGTTGAGGCTGATGGGGCTCCCAAAAGCTGATCGCCGCCCTGGCCGGGCGTTGGGGCATAGTTTTGCGGATAACCGCCTTCGTCGACATACCAGCGCACGTCGGGGCCGGGCTGGGCGGCTGGTTCATAACGCTGGTAGGTTGGCTGGGCGGGCTGGGCGGGCTGGTCGAAGGGACCGCGGAAATAGCCGTTTTGGTAATAAACGCCGCTGTGGGCGCCGTACGAGCCGTAGGACCCATGCGAACCGTACGAGCCGTAGGTGTTGTAACCGCCATAGGCGTAGCTGGAGCTGTGGCAGTTGACGCTCGAGCCGCCGACCCCGCTGCCGATCGCCGCGCCGATGAGGCCGCCAACAAGGGCGCCGTCGGCGTTGCTGTCGCGGTGATAGTGGCGTCGACCGCGCCGTCCGCGGTGGTAGTAACCACCGTTGTTGTCGTCAATTTCCGCGCCGATCACAGCGCCGATCACGCCGCCGATGATGGCGCCGGTGGCGCTGCGCTGGTTGCGCACCTCTCGACAGGGGTCGCCGTAGTATTGGGCCTCGGCGGCGGCTCCGGTCATCACAATGGCGGCTAGGGCGGCGGTCGCGGTGATCTTCATGGCGGATTCCTTTGCCTTCACGCTAAGTGTGTCGACACCAGTCTGAACCGACGCTGAAGCTGCAGCGCAGATTCCATCGTGAGAGCTTACCATGGCGGACAACCGCGTGTTGAAAATTATGAGCGTTGGGGCGCGCGGCGATGGTGTGAGCGAAGGGCCTGATGGGCCGGTCTATGCGCCCTTGACCTTGCCCGGGGAACACGTGCGGGCCGATGTGAGCGAGGAGCGCGCGCACGTCCTGGAATGGCTGCGGCAAAGCCCTGATCGGCGTGAGCCGGTGTGCTCACACTTTGGCGTTTGCGGCGGATGCGCCCTGCAGCATTGGGACGTCGAGGCTTATCGTGTGTGGAAGCGCGAGCGGATTGGGGATGCGCTGGCTCGGGTGGGCGTTGAAGCGCACATTGCGCCGTGCGTTGATGCGTGTGGAGATGGGCGCCGGCGCGCCAGCTTTCATGGCGTGCGGGCCAAGGCGGTGGGTTTTGTCTTCGGATTTGCCGAGCGCGGCCAATCGCGCATTGTGGACTTGGCCATGTGCCCGGTGTTGTGCCCTGAGCTTGAGGGCGCGAGGGAGGGTCTGCGGCGCTTGGCGGAACTGTTGTTGCCCAAGGCCGGGCGCGTTGATGTGCAGGTCAATCGACTGGACACGGGCCTGGACGTGGATGCCCGTGGCGGGCGCATCGACGCTGAGGCGGTGAGCGCCATCGCCGTTTTGGCCGAAGCTGAGGACTGGGCGCGCGTGTCGCTCAAGGGTGATGTGGCGGTCAGCCGTCGACCGGCGCGGCTGAGTGTGGGGTCCGTGGAGGTGTCGCCGCCGCCCGGCGCCTTCCTCCAAGCCACGTACGCCGGAGAGACCGTGCTCGCTGAGTTGGTGGTCAACGCCTGTGCGGGGGCTGAGCGCGTGCTTGACCTGTTTTCCGGATGGGGGGCGTTCGCCTTGCGCTTGGCGCGTCGCGCCGAGGTGCGGGCTGCTGACGGTGACGGCCCCGCCATCGCGGCGCTGCGCGATGCGGTCAAGCGATCGCCGGGCCTTAAGCCGGTCACAGCGTTTGTGCGTGATTTATCGCGCAATCCGCTTGGTTATCGCGAAGTCAACTGGGCCGATTGTGTTGTGTTTGATCCCCCCAGGGCCGGCGCGGCGCATCAGGTGCAGGCCATCGCCAAGTCCCGCGTGAGCCGGGTCATTGCGGTGTCGTGCAACCCTGCGACCTTTGCACGCGACGCGCGCACGCTGGTTGAGGCCGGTTTTGCTCTGGACGCGGTCACGCCGGTGGACCAATTCCTCTATAGTGCGCATGTGGAGTTGGTGGGAGTGTTCACGCGATGAGTGAGACAGCATCAGACCTCAGGGCGGGGCGTCACGGCCGCCGCCCTTGGCCGGTTCGCGTGCGTCGAGCGCGCTATAACTTGGCCCAAAGCGTACGGGTCGCCTGGTACGTGGCGCAGTCGGCGGCCGTGCGCACGATCAGTGGTCCGGCCAGCGAACCCGGCGCCGCGCCGCCGCCTGCGGGGACGCCGCGCACCAAGCCGGCGGACGTGCGCGAGGCTGTGCGGTCGTTGTTTGTCCAGGATCTGCGCAACATTGAAGCGGGGCTTTATCCTGCGCCGCGCGACATGGATCCCCGTCACTTGCGCAAAGCGATCGCGGACGGTCGGCAGGTGCTGGCTGATGCTCCCGATGTGGCGCGCCGCCGTTTGGCGAAAACCAATACCGATGCGCGCGATCTGGCGGACGAACGGGGTCTGCGGGGCGTTTATCCCACCTATTATCTTCAGAACTTTCACTACCAAACCGATGGTTGGCTCACCCGTGAGTCGGCGCGCTTGTATGACACTCAGGTCGAGGTGTTGTTCCAAGGCGCAGCGGACGCCATGCGGCGCGCCGCGCTGGCTCAGATTGCCCGGGAGGTGCGAGGGCGCGACCAACGCAGCGTATCGTTGGTCGATGTGGCGTGCGGCACGGGGCGCTTCTTGCAGCAGACGTTGGATGCATTGCCGCGGATCCATGCGACGGGCGTTGATCTGTCGCCCGCCTATGTCGCTGAGGCCAACGAACGGCTCGCGCCTTGGCGTACGGCGCGCGCCGTGCAAGCCAATGCTGAGGCGTTGCCGTTCGGCGATGGGGCGTTTGACGTTACGGTGTCGATCTACTTGTTCCATGAATTGCCGCCGCGCGTGCGCCCTATTGTGGCGCGGGAAATGGCGCGGATCACCAAGCCTGGCGGGTTGGTCGTGTTCGCCGACAGCCTGCAGGCTGGCGACAGTCCGCGTCTTGATGGGTTGCTTGAGGCGTTTCCTGATCAGTTTCACGAGCCCTATTACGCGCACTACACGCGTGACGATCTGGACAAGCGCTTTACCGATGCCGGCCTGATCAAGCAGACGCAGACCCATGCGTTTTTGACCAAGGTCATCGCGTGGCGAAAGCCAGAGTGAGTGATCGCGAGGCCGACGGTTAATCGCGCCGCGGGGCGGGGGCTGCTTGCTTGGCGGCTTGGCGCGCGGTCTGGTCAGCGAGTTTCAGCAAGGTTGGGATGCGGTGAGCGCCGGCCATGCTGCTGATGGCCGCGGCAGCTTGGTCCTGGTCGATACCCGCTGCGGTGATGAAGAGCGGGTTGTCGCTCACGCCGCGCGTAACCCGTGTTGACCAGGTGTCATTACGAAACGGCGATTTGGCCACGCCGATCACGGCTGTGGCCGTGTCGAGCGCTTGGTGCAAATGCGCGCCAAGGCCGGCTTGGCCGCTGTCGAGCCAAACATAGCCGTCGATCACCACCGTGTCGGGCGGCTTGGCGAGGCGTTTGAGCACGGCCTGCAGCACCGGCAATTCGCGCTTGTAGAAGGCGCCGGCTTCATATGTGGCGATCGGGGACAGGCAGGCGGTGTGGATCGCGCTGGCGTGCGGATCGGTCCAGTCGGTGAAGACGATGGCGGCGGCGCAACCGACCTCGCCGAGATAGGCGGCGTCGAGGGCGACGATCACGACGTCCTCAGCCGCACTGGGCGCGGTGGGCGAGTTTGTGATCGGCGAGCACGCAGGCCAGCATCGCTTCGGCCACAGGAGCGGCGCGGATGCCGACGCACGGGTCGTGGCGGCCCCTGGTGACGGCGTCGACCTGTCGACCGTCGCGGGTCACGGTTGGACGCGGACTGGTGATGGAGGACGTGGGCTTGATCACAAATCGCGCCACGACCGGCTGGCCGGTGGAAATGCCGCCGAGCACGCCGCCGGCATGGTTGGTCTCAAACATCGGCTCGGCGTTTGGTCCCATGCGCATTGCATCGCCCGCTTCGCGACCATCCATCGCGGCGAGCGCAAAGCCCGACCCGATCTCCACCCCCTTCACCGCGTTGATCGATATCAGCGCGGCGGCGATGTCGGAGTCCAGCTTGCCATAAACCGGCTCGCCCCAGCCGGGGGGGACGCCGGTGGCTTCGACCTCGACGATCGCACCCAAGGAGGATCCGGATTTGCGGGCGCCGTCGACCAGCGCTTCCCAACGCGCAGCGGCGTTGGGATCGGGGCACCAAAATGGGTTGCGTTCGGTTTCCTCCCAATCCCAATGGTCGCGGTCGATTGCGTCGTCGCCGATTTGCACAAGGCTTGCGCGGATGGCGACGGCCTCGCCGAGGATCTTGCGCGCAATGGCGCCGGCGGCCACGCGGGTTGCTGTTTCCCTGGCCGATGAGCGCCCGCCGCCGCGATAATCGCGCACGCCATACTTTTGATCGTAGGTGTAGTCGGCGTGGCCGGGGCGATAGACATCGCGGATGTCGGTATAGTCTTTCGAGCGTTGGTCGATGTTTTCGATCACCAGGCTGATCGGCGTCCCGGTCGTCACAGGTCCGCCGAGTTGCGCGTGGATGCGGTCATCGACAAAGGTGCCGGACAGGATCGTCACGGCGTCGGGTTCGCGGCGTTGGGTGACAAAGCGATTGGCGCCAGGGCGGCGGCGGTCTAGCCACGGCTGGATGTCCGCCTCGTTCAAGGGAATGCCGGGCGGGCAACCATCGACCACGCAGCCGATCGCGGGGCCGTGACTTTCCCCCCAACTGGTCACACGAAACAGGCGGCCATAGGTATTGCTCATGCGCTGGCACGCTAGTGCGCGCCGCCCCCGGTGTCGATCGGCGCGCTGATGTCGATCCTGTGTGCGAAGGAGCCTTTGATGACGCGAGAACCTGCCATCCCGCCGAGTCCCAGTGACGACGACCATCGCCGCGCTGAGGCGGATCTGGATACCGAGGCGTTCACCCAGGATGAGCCGATCGCCTTGTTCGCCGATTGGTTTGCGCTCGCCAAAGCCAACGAGCCGCGTGATCCGCACGCCATGGCGCTGGCGACGGTGGACGGTGACGGCATGCCGGATGTGCGCACGGTTTTGCTCAAGGATTTCGGCGCGGATGGGTTTGTGTTCTACACCAACACCCAAAGCGCCAAAGGCCTACAGCTTGCCGGCAGCCCCAAGGCGGCGTTGTGCTTTTATTGGCGTTCACTTGTGCGCCAGGTGCGCGTGCGCGGAGAGGTGACGCCCGTTCGCGCTGAGGAGGCGGATGCGTATTTCGCCACCCGCGCCAAAGACAGCCAAATCGGCGCGTGGGCTTCGGACCAATCGCGGCCTTTGGAGGGGCGGTTTGCGTTGGAAAAGAAGATCGCAGCCTATGGCGCCAAGTATGCGCTTGGCGCAACCCCGCGTCCGCCACATTGGTCGGGCTATCGGCTGTTCCCCACCAGCATCGAGTTTTGGCGCGAACGCGCCTTTCGGTTGCACGACCGGGTGCAGTTTACGCGATCGGTCGACCGGGCGAACTGGGTCAGCCAGCGCCTTTATCCATAGGTGAGGCTGACCGCCCCATAAACGCCGCTTTACCGCCCACAACACGTTCAGGGTGACAACACCTGGTGGGCGGTTACACTCGCGCATTAGGGGAAGATATTCGCAGAGGGCGGGAGGTCGCAGCATGTTTGGCCTGATGCAGGACTGGCAATTGACGATCGATAAGATTATCGGGCACGCCAGCCTCAACTTCGGTGATCAGGAAGTCGTCAGCCAAAGCGTTGAAGGGCCTGTGACGCGGACAACCTACGCGCAGGTCGAACGGCGCGCGCGGTGTTTGGCCTCCAGCCTCAAGCGCGAATACGGGCTGAAGATGGGCGACCGCGTGGCGATGATCGCCTGGAACACATCGCGGCACATGGAAAGCTGGTATGCGCTGGCGGGGCTTGGGGCGATCTACCACACGGTGAACCCGCGCCTTCATCCTGAGCAGATCGTCTACATCATGAACCACGCTGAGGATGCGCTGGTGTTCGTGGATTCCAGCTTCATGCCCTTGATGGAGCGGATTGGCGATAAGCTGCCGTCTGTGGGTCATTACGTTGTGCTGACCGATGACGCCAACATGCCCGACACCATCCTGCCCAATGCGGTTGAGTATGAGAGCCTTGTGGAGGCTGGCGATCCCGATTTTGCGTGGGGCGGCTTTGATGAGCGGACGGCCGCGGGGCTGTGCTACACCTCAGGAACCACCGGACAGCCCAAGGGTGTTTTGTATTCGCACCGGTCGACGGTGCTGCATTCGATGGCGGTCATGACGCCGGACGGTCTTTCAGTGTCTTCGCGCGATGTGGTGATGCCTGTCGTGCCCATGTTCCACGTCAATGGTTGGAGCTTGCCTTTAACCGCGCCAATGGCGGGGTCAAAACTTGTGTTGCCTGGACCTGCTATCACAGGCGAGGGGCTTTGGCGTTTGCTGACCAAGGAGCGCATCACCATCGCCGCGGCGGTCCCCACTCTGTGGTACTCACTGTTGCACCACATGAACGAAACCGATGTGGGCGTGCCCGATCTCGAACGGGTGGTGATTGGCGGCGCCGCCGTACCACGCATGATGATGGAACGGTTCGAAAGCGAGTTTGGCGTGGACGTTCTGCATGCCTGGGGGATGACGGAAATGAGTCCCATGGGCACGCTTGCGCGTTTGCGCCCGGAAATGGAAGCGCTGACGGACGAAGAGAAAATCCTCTACCGGCTCAAGCAGGGCCGCGCGCCGTTCACGGTCGAACTGAAGGTGGTGGACGATGAGGGGCGTGAACTGCCGCGCGATGGCGAGAGTTTTGGCTCCTTGTTGGCGCGCGGGGCCGCCGTCGCCAACGGGTACTATAAGGGCGAGGGGGGCGATCTGACCGACGATGAGGGGTGGTTTGACACCGGTGATGTCGCCACGATCGATCGGTACGGCTTCATGAACATCGTGGATCGCAACAAAGACCTGGTGAAGTCGGGAGGCGAGTGGATTTCGTCCATTGATCTGGAGAACTTGGCGATTGGCCACCCCAAAGTCGAACAGGCCGCTGTGATTGGCTTGCCCCATCCCAAATGGGGTGAGCGCCCCTTATTGGTGGTGCAGCTCAAGGACGGACAGTCGGCGGCGCCTGACGAACTGCTAGACTATTTTAGCGATAAGGTCGCGCGGTGGTGGGTGCCCGATGACGTTCGGTTTGTCGACGAATTTCCCATCACGCCCATTGGTAAACTCGACAAGAAAGCCATCCGCGAGCTGTTCAAAGATCACCAGCTTCCCGAACCGCAGGCCGAGCCAGCCGACTGAGCCGGGCGTGTTCAATCACGCAGCGAGTGAGGTCGTTCGCCAACCGTCGCCACCGCAACCTGGGGCAGCTGGGTGTTTGTCGTGCGCAGATGGATATCGAGCGCGGCTGGCGGCGCTTGGCGGAGCACGGGGGCGCTCCCAGCCTCACAGGCGGCGACGTGGCGGCCAAAGCTGAGGGCTTGGGCATGGGCGCTCGCCAAGCCCGGAAAGCGTCCATTCTGATCAAGACTGGTGAGGCTTCCAAGTTCGGTTGACAGGCTCGCATAATCAGCGGTGTCGCCATGGGGTGATTTGGGGGCCTGCAGCGCTTCCAGCGCGCCGCCGAGGGTTCTGCGCATGTGATCGATTTCGTGGTGCACGCGCGCAGGACACGATTGGCGCGCTGCGTTTAAGGCGTTCAACCCGCCAGCCATAGCAAATTGGGCGTCGGCGCGTTGCGCATCGGCCAGCGCGCGCGCCGCCTCGCCGGTGCGAGCGCGACCGGCTTGGGTCAACCACGCACAGGCCTGCAGCTGTGTTTGGGTGCTGAGTTGTTCCGCGGCGGCGCCGTCAACAGGCAAGTTCGCCATCACCGCCGGGCAAGTGGCGCGCGCATGGGGGCTGCCGGCCAGCCGCGCGGTATCCGCGAACGTCACGAACAGCGCGCCGGCGGTTTGGTCTTCGCCGCCTGCGTACGGCCGGCGGCAGGAGAGGCGGGACGTCGTGGCGACCACCGTGCGATCGCCGAGCGCGGCGCGCGCGGCCGCCAAAACGCTGGCTTGGCGCGTGAGTTTTTGGGCATCGGCGTATTGTTGATCAATTCGGCATGCTTGGGCGGCGGCGCGCACGCGTTCTTCGGCTGCGCGGAGATCTTGGCTGTCTTGGCCCTTCAGGCGGGCGGACAGAAGCGCCGCCTCGGCATCAGCAAGGGCTTGTGAACACGGTTGCGGCGCAAGGGGGCACAGGGGTTTCTCCAGAGACGCGGTCGACGGGCCCGCGATGTTCCCTGCGCCGCCGACGGCGGCGGTCAGCGCTAAAGCGCTGGCGAAAACCAAACGGAGCGGCGTTAGCGTCAAGGGGTTCTCCTCAGCCGGATTGCGCTCCCTTTGGTCTTTCGATTTCGAAAGCGCGCGGAAGGAGCGGAGCATCCGTTAGGAGGCAAACGGCGGGCCAATTCTCGACCCCTGGGCGTACAGATGGTCAAATGAGCGCAATGTCGTTTGCGTCACGTTAACGCCGTACTTGAAAACGGCGACTTGGCGTTCAGGCTTTGGCGCCGCGCCATCGGCGTCGCTATGGGGCGCACACCATGCGTGGGTGCCGGTGGGCGCGACCTGCGCGGCGCCGATCCGACCGGATCAGCGCGAAAAGTGCGCGACAAGGCTTGCATGCACGGCAAGGATCGTGTTTTTGCAGCGCAAAATCCATTTTGCTGCGGATGAGCATCGGGGCTCGGTGCGATCTGCCTCGCGCTCGGCGTCTGCAGGACGCCCCAGTCACGCCACACGGGCGTGCGACGAAGAAAGCCACGCAATCATGACCACCAACGCCAGCCCCCTCACCATTGTTCGTGAACACGACGCCCCGCGCGGACGCTATGTCGCTCAGCTCGAGGATGGGCTCGAAGCGGTGTTGGTGTATCGGGATGCTGACGGCGTGCGCATGATCGAACACACCGGCACACCAGCGGCGTTACGGGGCAAGGGCGTGGCTGGACGCTTGACCGCGCAGGCCATGGATGACGCGCGTCAGGAGGGCATGCGCGTGTTTCCCCAATGCAGCTATGCGTTAGCCTGGCTCAAGCGTCACAACGAGTTTTCGGATATTGTGGTCAATTCCGTTACTTAACCGACGTTAGGTCGATTGATGAACACCCACCACACGGTCGATTATTGGGAAATCCCCACAACCGATTTGGCCGCGGCGAAAGCGTTCTATGCAGCCGCTTTTGGATGGACCTTCGAGGATTGGGGGCCAGACTATGTCGCCGTGCATGGCGCCGGGCTGGAAGGGGGATTGGCGCGCGTGGATGCGCCGCCTCCTCGCGGCGGCCCCATCATCATTCTTTATTCCGACGATCTTGAGTCTTCAGAAGCGGCTGTCGCCAGCGCTGGCGGAACGATTGTGGCGCACTACGACTTCCCGGGGGGGCGGCGCTTTCACTTCTTGGACCCGAGTGGCGCTGAGTTGGCGATTTGGACGCCATCGAAGGCCGGCGACTAACGGGGTGCAAAAGGCGCCCCCTCGCCAGTCCTGGGGGAGACGGGCCTGGCGAGGGGGCTTTATCCGGCCCGAACGACGTGGAGTCGGGCTCGGAACCGTTACAGGCTCTGGTCGGTCGGAACGATCGCCTGTCTTGCACTCGAATGTCGCGCTTGGTTCGCTCACGTGCAAATCAGACGTGCGTAACCGCGCCGTGAGCGGGTCTGGGCTAGGCTGGCGTGTAGGGCAGCGAGGAGTGGTGGACGCTGATGCGCAGCGCACCGGAGTCATCGCGAATGTACACGAATGTAAATTCGACCTTGGTTTCTTCGGTTTCGCCAACAGGCGTGAAGTAATAATTGCCCATCGCGACGGCGTTTGCGTCTTGGAGGAGGACATCCTGTTCGCCGAACCGGACGTTGCTCCAAGGCTTGATCGCGAAGCCGCCATCTTCGCCAATGTGGCCCGTCACGAAGTATGACAACGCATCGTCAAACGTGTTGCGAAATTGGCGCTCGCTGGCGAGCGTGGGTTTGAACAGCACGCCGCCATGATCGTAGGCGTAAAGTGTGCGGATGTGCTCAGCCGCCCGGGCTTTGTAGTCGCCGCCAGCGGTAAAGGTTTCGCCGATGGCGACGATGCCGTCGCCCCAAGCCTTCTGGGCGGTTTCGACGTCGGCTTTGGTGATGGCGGGGCGGGTTGCGGTGGCGGTGTTGTCCATGGTTTCGCTTTCCTTGTCGACGGCGCGCTCGGCACAGATGAGCTCGTTTTCAGTGACGATTTCACAACTATAAGGGCGTGCGCGCAGGGCGTCAGCACGGTGTCGCCCGATGGCGCACATCGGACTTTCCGAAGTGACATGGGGTTAGCCCAAGCTGAGCACACTATGCGCGCTGACGCCGACCCAGAGCAACAATCCGGTTTCGCGGTTGAACTTGAACCAGCGCAAACATGAGCCTGGAACGTCAAATCGAACCATCACGACCTGAAGCGTGAGTGCGAGGGCGTAGGCCAAGAGCGGCGCGCCCCACAGGCGCGGTAACGGGAGTTGCCCAGCGGCGACCACCGCCAGGTAGGCAAAGCAGGCTGAGAACAGATAACTTGCCCCAACGGCGAGACGGGAGTAGCGGCCGAACAAACGGGCGGTGGATTTAACCCCGACCAGGGCGTCATCGTCTTTGTCTTGGTGGGCGTAAATTGTGTCATAGCCGAAGGTCCAAGCCCACAGGGCGATGAACATCATGACCGCCGGCAAATCGATGGCGCCGGTCGCAGCCGCGTAGGCGACCAACGCCCCCCAGTTCATGGCGAAACCGAGCCAGGCCTGGGGAAACCACGTTATCCGCTTCATAAAGGGATAGGCGGCGATGATCGGAATGGCGCCGAGCGCTACCAGCTGGGCGGCTCGCGGCAGGATCATGAACAAGGCGAACGCGCCCAACACCTGAAGCGCCAGGAACACCCCGGCGGCGCGGATGCTGATCGTGCCGGCGGCGAGCGGTCGGTCGGCGGTGCGCGCGACAGACGCATCAAGGTCCTTGTCGATGATGTCATTATAAGTGCAACCCGCGCCGCGCATCAGAACGGCGCCAAGGGTCAGCACCATGAACAGTGCGGCGTCAGCCCAGACCCAACCGCCCTGCAGGCGCGCCAACGCCAATCCCACCCAACACGGTGTCATGAGCAACCAAAAGCCGATCGGCCGATCCACACGCGCTAGACGCAAATAGGGGCGCATGGCTGGCGGCGCCCACCTGACCAGTGCGCCGGTTGTGCTGTCTGCGACGGGACGGTCGGGCGCGGTGTTCGGCATGGTCCATCCTTGACATCCCTCAGTGCGGGCATGGCATGACATGGACGGCGGGCCGCCGCTAGGCCAACCTCCCAGCTGGCGATGGGGTCATGTCCGCAATTGCTTGATGTCAAAGGAGATCGCCATGCAGGATGGGATCCGCGCAACGTCTGGCCGAGGGCGGCTTTACGAGAGCGTTGTCGATACGATTGGCGATACGCCGTGCATCAGGGTGGCTCGGCTCGCGCCGTCCCATGTGCGCCTTTACGTCAAGGCTGAGTTTTTCAATCCAGCCGCGTCGGTCAAAGACCGGCTCGCGGTGAGCATCCTGGAAGCCGCCGAGCGCCAGGGTGCGTTGCGGCCTGGCCAAACGGTTGTGGAGGCGACGTCGGGCAATACGGGCGTGGGCTTGGCGATGGCGTGCGCAGCCAAGGGCTATCCGCTGGTTGTCACAATGGCCGAGAGCTTTTCGATCGAGCGGCGCAAACTCATGCGGTTCTTCGGCGCAAAAGTGATCCTCACGCCGAAGGAAGACAAAGGCATTGGGATGTACCGCAAGGCGCGGGACCTGGCCGAGGCGAATGGCTGGTTTTACGCGCGTCAGTTCGAAAACGAGGCGAACGCCGATATCCACGAAGCCACCACGGGGCGCGAAATCCTGGCTGATTTTGCTGGCGAGCGTCTGGACTATTGGGTGACCGGATTTGGAACGGGCGGGACGGTGACCGGTGTTGGGCGGGCGTTGCGGCGCGAACGTCCTGAGACCAAGATTGTGCTGGCCGAGCCGGACGTCGCGGCCATCTTGTCGGATGGCGATGAGCAACCACGCGAGGCCGACGGCGCGCCCGCCGCGAGCCATAGGGCGTGGCAACCGCACATGATCCAGGGATGGAGTCCTGACTTTATTCCTCTCGTGCTGGAGGAATCGCGCCGCGACCGCCTGTATGATCAGCTCGAAGCGGTGAGCGCTGATGAGGGCATGCAGTGGGCGCGCAAACTCGCTGCGAGCGAAGGCATTTTGACGGGGGTTTCGGGCGGTTCCTCGTTCGCGGTGGCGATACGCGTGGCCGAGCAGGCGCCTGAGGGGGCGGTCATTTTGTGTATGTTGCCCGATACTGGCGAGCGTTACCTGTCGACGCCTCTGTTTGAACCGGTGGAGGCGGACATGAACGCCGAAGAGCTGGCGATTTCGCGCTCGACGGAAGGCTATCAATTGGCGTGACGATCCCACGGTTGTTTGTGCCGAACGATCTTTCGGATGGCGCTCGATTTGATCTGTCTGCGGATCAGGCGCATTACTTGGTGAATGTGTTGCGGTTGTCGCCTGGCGGGCGTGTGCGGGCGTTCAACGGCCGCGACGGCGAATGGGACGCTGAGATCATGGAGGCCGGCAAGCGGCGTGTCTTTGTTGCGCTCACTGAACAAAGGCGTGTGCAGGCGCGCGGCGTTGACGTCGATCTGATCTTTGCGCCGCTCAAAAAGGCGCGAACCGATTTTGTGGTCGAGAAGGCCACCGAGTTGGGCGTGGCCCGTCTTCGGCCGGTGTTCACCCACCGCACCAACGCTGGGCGCGTGAACGCCGCGCGCTTGGGGGCGCTCGCCATCGAGGCGGCCGAACAGACCGAGCGGTTGGATGCGCCCGAGGTGATGGCGGCGGTCCCATTGGAGCGGCTCCTTGCTGATTGGCCCACTCGCGATGCGGGGCGGCGGCTGATCTTCTGTGACGAAGGCGCGCCGCGCGATACGATTTGGAGCAAGCCAGGCGCGGGTGCGCCCGGCTTGGTGGACTGTCTGGCGGCCCATGCGCCGGGGCGTCCTTGGGGCATTTTGATCGGCCCTGAGGGTGGATTTGCGCCAGAAGAGCGTGCCCGCCTGGCGGCGTGTCCGTTTGCTGACGCGGTGAACCTTGGGCCACGCATTTTGCGCGCTGATACGGCTGCTGTTGTGGCGCTTACGGTGTTTCAGGCGCATCTTGGGGATTGGCGAGGCGATTATGGCGCTTGAGCCCTGCGGCAAGCGGGCCTAGACGTTGGGTGTCGCACACTCTCGCGGCCGTCTTGAGGGCGCGCCCGCTCGGCGCGAAAGAGGCCCATGTCCACCGCTGGCGTGTTTGATTTCGCCGCCATTGAGAGCAAGTCTCAACTCGTCGAATGGTTTGAGAAAGGCTGTAAGCCGGCCTCGGACTGGCGCATTGGTGTTGAACACGAGAAGTTTGGCTTTCGCTGGGGCGATTTTGCGCCTCTGCCGTTCGACGGTGACGGCCCCACCATCACGCGGGTGCTCGAAGGTTTCGCCGATCTGGGGTGGGACCGGCTCGAAGAGGGGGGCCGATTGGTGGGGCTCGCCCATGACGGCGCGACGTTGGCGCTCGAGCCGGGCGGGCAATTCGAACTGTCCGGCGCGCCGCTTGAGACCGTCCATGAGACGTGCAACGAGGTGAACACGCATTTGGCGCATGCGCGCGAGATTGGCGATCGGCTTGGTGCGGGATTCTTGGGGCTTGGCGCGGCCCCGACCTGGTCGTTGGACCAGATGCCGCGCATTCCCAAGGCGCGCTATGACATCATGCGCGCTTACATGCCCAAGGTGGGGCGCCTGGGGCACGAGATGATGCACCGCACCTGCACGGTTCAGGTCAATCTCGACTTTGCCAGCGAAGCGGACATGGTCACGAAGCTCCGAGTGGCGTTCGCGCTGCAGCCGCTCGCCACGGCCTTGTTCGCCAACTCTCCGTTTCTTGATGGGCGCCCGAATGGCTGGTTGAGTTATCGCGCCCATGTGTGGTCGGACACCGATCCCGATCGAACCGGCATGCTCGACTTTGTGTTTGAGGACGGGTTCGGCTTTGAGGCGTGGGTCGATTGGGCGCTTGCCACGCCCATGTACTTTGTGCGGCGCGACGATGCTTTCATCGATGTCTCGGGCGCCCCCTTCGGCACGCTCTTGGAAGGGCGCACGCCCGGCGCAAACGGTGAGCGCGCGCGCATGGGCGATTGGACCGACCATGTGTCCACGCTGTTTCCTGAGGCGCGGCTCAAGCAGTTCATCGAAATGCGGGGCGCGGACGGCGGCCCCTGGAACCGGCTGTGCGCTTTGCCGGCCCTTTGGGTGGGCTTGCTCTACGACTCAGCGGCGCTGGACGGAGCGTGGGAGCTGGTGCGACACTGGACGCAGGCTGACCGGGAGGCGTTGCGCTTGAGCGCGCCCATGCTTGGTTTGCGTGCGCCGATTGCGGGTCGCACCTTGGCTGATGTGGCGCGTGACGTGCTGGAGCTGGCGCGTGGCGGGCTGACGCGTCGCGCACGGCTCAATGGACGCGGGGATGACGAGACCGTGTTTCTTTCGACGCTCGAGGACACCGTCGATGGCGGCTTGACGCCCGCCGAGCTGTTGCTTGAGCGTTTTCATGGCCCGTGGGGCGGCCGGCTTGCGCCGGTGTTCTCCGAACTGGCTTACTGACGTTTTCCCCAAGTTCGACACCCTTGTTCATGGCTGATTCAACGGGAGTGCGCCCAAAGGGCTGCTTCCGTGGTGTGAATTTTGCTGTTGGAATGGGCGTTCCGAATCGGCGGGTGTGCGAAATCTTAACCATAGAATTGGGCCGCCACATCTTTCTTGAGT
>CAZADA010000046.1:0-20799 GCA_964483775.1 uncultured Caulobacterales bacterium | reverse complement strand
GTCGGCAAGGTCGGCGGAATGTAGCGTCAGCGCCAAGGTGCGGGCGTCGTCGTGGCGCGCCTCGTCGTCCAGCGCATCGGCCACCAGGCGCACGAAGTCGGCCGAGACCCCGACATTGTCGTCATCGGGGTCCGTGGGTCCGGTGGCCGGCATCAGGCCCTCGGGCAGATCGGTCGCGGCCCTTGGCCGGCCGTCCTCGTTGTGCGGTCCGTCGTTCACGAGCCCCCCGAAACAGCAAAGCCCGCTCGGCCGGTGGAGCGGGCTTAGAAGGGTTGGTGCGGTCGAGAAGACTCGAACTTCCACGGCCTTTCGGCCACAGCGACCTCAACGCTGCGCGTCTACCAATTCCGCCACGGCCGCATCGACCGCGGAACCCCGGAACGGACTCATCATACCACCCCCCCCAAACCCCACCCCTCCCCCACCTAACCCAAACTCAAACCCACCCCCCCCCCCCGGAAAGGTGTTTTGCATCAAACAGTGTTCGCCAATGACGTCTGTACGTTTGCTGAACGTAGCCGTTCGGCGCCCGGACGAGGAACAGCCTCAAGCCTCAAGCCGCAAGCCCGTAGGCGGCGGCGCTGGCGACCTGACGATGGTAGCCCAGGCGTGCGAAAAACGGCTTGGGATCCTTCGGCGTCACCAGCCAGTTGGCGTCGTGATGCAGCACGTCGTGTAGCCGCGTCACCGTGAACCGTACGGCTCCGGCCCGGCACAACAACGGCAGCGCGTTGATTTCCGCTGAAGACAGTGGTCGCTGGGCGTCATAGCCTGCGCAAAGCGCCGCAGCGATGTCAGGCCGATAAGCGCCGATCTCGTCAAACGCCCACGCGTTGATCGCAATGGCGAGGTCGTAAACCAGGAAATCGACACACCCGAAATAATAATCGATCACCCCGGTGATCGTCTCACCGGTGAAGAACACATTGTCGGGAAAATAGTCGCCATGGATGACGCCATGCGGCAAGTCAGCGGGCCAATGGCTGTCCAGCCAGGCGGCCTCGTTTGACAAGTTATCGGCCATCGCGCGTTGCCAAGGCTCGCGCGCCGCAGCTTGGCACTTGGCGGCCAAGGCCCGCCACGCCGCCGCGCCCCAAGGATTGGCGACCTCGCCGGGAAAGTCCCGCGCCAGCTGGTGCATGGCGGCCAGCATCGCACCCGCCGCCCGAGCCTCCAACACGGTGGGCCGCCGCCGCCAGGCGCCATGCAGCCACGTGATGATCGCCGCCGGCCGTCCGGCAAGCTCGCCCAAAACCCGCCCATCGCGCTGCGCCAGGGGACGGGGCGCAGGATAGCCGCGATCGGCGAGATGCTCGGTCAGCCCAAGGTAAAACGGCAGATCTGCGCGCTTCACCCGCCCCTCAAACAAGGTGAGCACGTAAGGCCGACCCCCAGCACTGACCTTATAGTTGGTGTTTTCCACCCCCTCAGCGATCGCTGTCAAAGTCTCGAGCGCCCCTAAGCCGTAGAGCTCAAGGAAACCAGCCGCCTGTTCATCGGTTATGGGCGTAAAGACTGCCATAAACGCACGTTAGCACGCGTGGTGTTACGAGGCCGTGACACCGCCCACAGCCTTGAGAACACGATGCTCGGGGCGGGGGAGAGCTAGTCGGTTCGAAACGCAAAAGGCGCCAGCGTGCGCCGGGTCTCATCGACATACAGCTTATGGCGCAAAGGCGGGTGGGCGCGTTGGTGGCAGTTGGCCCGTTCGCAAAGCCGGCACGTCACCCCGATGGGCGTGGCGGGCGCGCCATCGATGTCCATCCCGTCCGCATAGGCCAGCTTTTGCGCGTCCTTGGCGTGGCACCCCAACGCCAGCGCTTGCAATTGCCCAACCCCGCCAGGTCCGCGCGACGGCCGCCGCACCGTGCGCGCTAGCGTGAAAAACCGCGCCCCGTCAGGCAGCTCCACCCATTGCGTGATGATCCGTCCCGGCGTGCGGAACGCGTCATACAGGCTCCACCGCGGACACGCCCCGCCCGAACGCGCGAATGGAAACACTTGCCCGCCAAACCGCTTGGACACATTGCCCGCTTGATCCACCCGCATCAAAAAGAACGCCACGCCCCGAGCGCCGGGCCGTTGGAGCGTCGTCATGCGATGGCACACTTGTTCAAAGCTGACCGAGAAACGGCGTGACAACACCGTGGGATCATAGCGCACCGAAGTGGCGGCCTTCAAAAAGGCGTCGTATGGCATCAACAGCGCGGCGGCGAAATACTTCGATAAACTGACGCGATAAAGCCGCTCGGCTTCGGGGCTCGACAGCTTGGCTTGGCGGGTCAGCGCATCGAGAGCGTCCTTGGCCAAAAACAGCCCCACATGCGCGGCGACCTCAAACAAGCGCGCCGGCTCTGACAGCATCTCCGACAACAGCAGTCGAGAATTGTGCGGGTCATAGCGGCGCAGCATGTCGCCCATCACGTCATAGGGCATGACCCGAACCGACACAGCGTAACGCTCGGCAAGCAAGCGCTTGAGCCCGCTCATCTGGTTGTCGCCTGTCAGGTTGGCCTCGCTGACCACGGCCTCCGCGCGCGTTTCCAATTCGGCAAAGTGGTTGTCGCGCCGACTGAGCGCATCGCGCACTTCCTCCAGCGGCAACTCGCTGAGCGCTGCGGCCGTCCCGCCGGTTTCACGCACCCGCTCGAGCAAATCCGCCGATCGATCGGAGGCCTCACGATAGGCGGTGTAAAGCCGCATCATCGCTTCGGCCATGCGTGGATGATCATCGGCCATCGCGCGCAATTCACGCCCGTCGAGCTCAAACGGTTCGAGTAGGGGGTCGCGCGCCATGTCGGTCAGTCCCGCCACGACGTGCGCGTCGCCCTCGCGCGCAAGCTGACGCAGATCAAGATCGAACGTCTCCGCCAGCCGGAGCAGCACCCGCGCAGAAACTGGCCGCTGGTCGCGTTCGATGAGGTTGAGATAACTCGGCGAAAGCCCCAGTTCCTCAGCCATTTGCGCCTGGGTCAAACCCAAGTTTTTACGAAAGCGCCGTATTTTGCCCCCGGCGAAAAGCTTGCCGTCTTCCACCTTGCGCCCTCACAAAAGTCGAAAATTTACAACACCACACATTTTCAGTGTAGATATATCACAGATCAACCTATTCATCAGCGGCGTTTCCGTGACTGCGAGACGCAAACGCGGCATAGCCCATGCATAGGCGTGCGCTGCGGGGGCCGCACAACGCGCGCCTCGATCACAACGACGCCCAAGGAGGCCCGACATGAGCCAGACCACCTTTGCCGAACTCATCCCCAGCGCCGCAACCGATCGCTTCGATGGCGTAGAACGCAACTACACCGCTGAGGAAGTCACGCGCTTGCGCGGCTCTGTGCACATCGCCAACACCCTGGCCGAGCGCGGCGCCAACAAGCTGTGGGCGCTCTTGAAGTCAGAACCCTACATCAACGCTTTGGGGGCGCTGTCGGGCAACCAGGCCGTGCAAATGGTCAAAGCGGGTCTCAAGGCGGTATATCTGTCTGGCTGGCAGGTGGCCGGCGACGCCAACATCAATGGCCAAGTCTACCCCGACCAGTCGCTCTACGCGGCCAACTCCGCGCCCGAGCTCGCCAAGCGCATCAACAACGCCCTGCGCCGCCAAGACCAGATCGAAGTCGCCGAGACGGGCGAGGCAAGCCGCGACTGGTTCGCCCCCATCGTCGCCGACGCCGAAGCCGGCTTCGGCGGACCTTTGAATTGCTATGAGATCATGAAAGCCTTCATCGAAGCGGGCGCAGCCGGCGTGCACTTCGAAGACCAAGTGGCGGCTGAGAAAAAATGCGGCCATTTGGGCGGCAAGGTCCTGATCCCCACCAAGGCCCATGAGCGCAACTTGAACGCCGCGCGCCTGGCGGCTGACGTCGCCGGAGCCCCCACCGTGATCGTGGCGCGCACCGACGCTGAGAGTGCAACGCTCATCAACTCCGACATCGACGAGCGCGATCACCGCTTCATTGATTTTGACGCGGGTCGCACGCCCGAGGGCTTCTTCCGTCTGAACAAAGACATGGGCGTTGATCACTGCATCGCCCGGGGTCTGGCGTACGCAAGATACGCAGACCTTCTGTGGTGGGAAACGTCCAAACCAAACCTAGAGGAGGCGCGCCGCTTCGCCGAGGCGATCCAGAAGGAATTCCCCGGCAAGATGATGGCCTACAACTGCTCGCCGAGCTTCAACTGGGAAGCCAATCTCGACAAAGCCACGATCGAGACCTTCCAGCGCGAGCTGGGAGCCATGGGCTACAAGTTCCAGTTTGTCACCTTGGCCGGCTTCCACGCCCTCAACCACGGCATGTTCCAGCTGGCCATGGGCTATCGGGACCGCGGCATGGGCGCCTACTCAGAGCTGCAACAGGCTGAATTCGCGGCGGAAAAAGACGGCTACACGGCCACGCGCCACCAGCGCGAGGTGGGCACCGGCTATTTTGACCTCGTCAACCAGACGCTGTCGGGCGGCCAAGCATCAACAACAGCCATGGGCGAGAGCACCGAAACGGCTCAGTTCACGCCGGCCGACGCCGCCGAGTAACGGGGGTCTGAGGGCTGCGGGACAGGCTCGTTCGGCCGGCGGTGCGGTCAGTCGCGACCGCCGCTGTGGAGTTGAGGAATGCCCAACCTGTCCACATGCGACTTGTGTGATGCGCACCCCGATAGGGTGCGCATCGTTGCGCCGGCGTTTCGCGATTTTGGCGGGCGCGCAGCGTTTCACGGCCGCGTCGCCACGGTGAAGTGCCTGGAGGACAACTCCCTGGTGCGCGAGGCTGTGTCCGAGCCCGGCGCGGGTGGAGTGCTGGTGGTCGATGGCGCCGGGTCATGCGCGCGGTCTTTGCTGGGAGGCGACCTTGCCGCCAAGGCCGCCGCGAATGGCTGGTCGGGCGTCGTCATCAATGGCGCTGTGCGAGACGCCGCCGAGCTGGCGGCGACGGATCTTGGCGTGAAGGCGCTCGCGCTCATCCCGATGAAAACCGACAAGCGCGGCCAAGGGTTGCGCGACGTTGAGGTCACCATCGCGGGAGCGACCATCGCCCCTGGCGACTACCTGTACGCCGACGTCGATGGGATCATTGTCGCTCCCACGCCCCTTCACGCGCCCGCCCCATGACCTTGCTCCTAGATTCTTGCGTCAGTGCATTGCCCGTCCCATCAGCTCGGGCGATATCAGGTGATCGACGCCCCTGGGGAGATTGGACATGACGCACGTGTGGAAACGAACACTATGGATCGCCGGACCTGTGATGGCGGCGCTCGCCGCGTGTGGTCCGAGCGTTGAGGACGAGCGCGAGGACGACCCCGCCGCGCCTGCGGCCGACAGCGCCGCCCCGGGCGAAGCCGGTCAAGCGCTCGACGCCCAACTCGCCGAGCTCCAGATTGCGATCTCGGACCGCGACGATCAGATCCGCCAGCTTGAAAGCGAAGTCGCCGCATCCAAGCAAGGCCCGCAGGATTTTGACCTCACCGCCGGACTGGACGCGCTGCCCACCGCCCGCGCCGTCTTGCGCAACACCCGCAACGAAGAGGTGGGCGAGGCGTTGTTTTGGCCAGCGTCCGACGGCGTGCTTGTCCGGGTTATCGTCAATGCGCTCGAGATCAACAGCGGCTTCCACGGCATGCACTTTCACGCCATTGGGGCGTGTGAGGCCGCCGATGGGTTCGCCAGCGCGGGCGGGCACATCATGCCGACCGGCTTGCCGCATGGCTTCTTGAACCCGGCAGGACCGCATGAAGGCAATCTGCCCAACATCTACCTGCACAACCCCCAAGCCGCCACGGGCTTTGGCGTGATGGAGGTCTACACCAATCTGGTCACACTCGATGACGGCCCCGCAGGCTTGCTCGATGAGGACGGTTCCACGCTCCTCATTCATGAGAATGTCGACGACCATATCACCCAACCGATCGGCGGCGCCGGCGGGCGCATCGCTTGCGGCGTTGTCCAAGCCGCCGAATAGACCCACAGCTCAAAACCCGAGGAGAGCGTCATGTCCGATACCGCCACTGCACCCAAGGTCGAAATCCACGGACCGATGGGCGAGGGCTATGACGCGATCCTGACGCCTGAGGCTCTGGCGTTGGTTGGCGAACTGGAGACCCGGTTCGGCGCGCGCCGGCGCGCCTTACTCGCCAAACGCGTGGAGCGCCAGGCCGAACTCGACGCCGGTGGCTTGCCTGGTTTCCGACCCGAGCATGATGAAATTCGCCAGGCCGATTGGACCATCGCCCGGCCCGCACCCGCCGATCTCCAGGACCGCCGCGTTGAGATCACCGGCCCGGTGGACCGCAAAATGATCATCAACGCGCTCAACTCCGGCGCCAAATGTTTCATGGCCGACTTCGAGGACGCCTCGAGCCCGTCATGGTCGAACATGATCGAAGGCCAGATCAATCTGCGTGACGCGGTGCGACGCGACATCAGCTTTACCGACCCCAAATCGGGCAAGGCCTACGCGCTCAATGATGACATCGCCACGCTCATCGTGCGCGCGCGCGGTTGGCATTTGGAGGAGGCCCACCTCACGGTCGATGGCCAACCGGTGTCCGGCGGCATCACCGACTTCGCCCTGTATCTGTTCCACAACCACGCCGAACTCAAAGCCCGCGGCACAGGCCCGTATTTCTATCTGCCCAAGCTCGAAACCGCCGAAGAAGCCGCGTTGTGGGCCGATGTCATCACGGCCGCCGAAGATCACCTTGGTCTGGAGCGGGGCACGGTGCGCTGCACCGTCCTCGTTGAGACCATCATGGCCACCTTTGAGTTGGACGCCATTCTCCACGCCCTGCGCGAATGGATCGTGGCGCTCAATTGCGGGCGTTGGGACTACATCTTCAGCTACATCAAGCGTTTGCGCACGAAATCCGATCGCATCCTGCCCGATCGCGGTCAGGTCACCATGACCGTGCCCTTCATGCGCGCCTATTCAAAGCTGGTGATCGAAACCTGCCACCGCCGCGGCGCCCACGCCATGGGCGGCATGTCCGCCTTCATCCCCGTCAAGGGCGACGAGGCGGCCAACGAGAAAGCCTTTGCGCAACTGACCGCAGACAAAACCCGCGAGGCCACCGACGGCCACGACGGCACCTGGGTCGCCCATCCTGGCATGGTGGCCGCCGCCATGGCGGTCTTCGATGAGCACATGCCCGGACCCAACCAGGTGGACAAGCGCACCGGGTTCACTGCAACCGCCGAGGACCTGTTGGCCGAGCCGGATGGCGAGATCACGCCTGAAGGCGTGCGCGGCAACATTTCGGTGGCGATCCAATACGTCGCCTCATGGCTGCGCGGGCAAGGCGCCGCGCCGATCAACAATTTGATGGAAGACGCCGCCACCGCCGAGATCGCCCGCGCCCAGCTCTGGCAATGGCGCACACACGCCGCCAAAGACCGCGACGGCGTGGTCATCGACGAGGACTATGTGGCGACTGCGTTCGACATTGAAGAGACCGCGCTGAAAGAGCGGTTCGGCGAGGACTATGTGGACGGTCAGTTCGCGGTGGCGGCTGAGATTGTGCGCGAACTCGCTTTTGAAGGCGAGCTCACCGAATTCCTGACCCTGCCAGCCTATGAGCGGCTCAAACAGACCTAGTCGGGCAGCGTTCCCAGCGCTCTTCAAGGTGCGTCACAACAGGGCGCCGATATGCTGGTGCAGCCGGTCGATCGGCGCTCGGCTGCGCAAGGATTTGGCGAACACCAACGCACCTTCATAGGCTGAGTACGCCAAGAACGCTTTCTCCGCGGCTTCCTCCGGCGGATAGCCGTCTTTGATCAGCCATTGGGTCACGCGTCCGCTCAGGCGGGCGAACGCGGCTTCGCATGCGCTGCGAATGTCGTCATGCGTGGGGCCGACTTCCAGGGCGACGGTGGCGATCGGGCATCCATCCAACCAGCCGCTGGCCTCAAAATGGTCGCCAGCCTTGGCCAAAAATGCCTCAAAGGACTCCCGCGCCGTCGCGCGCTCACAGCGCGCCAGGACTGAGTCGATGTACGAAGCCGCCGACGTTATGGCCTCGGCGACAAGCTGGTCCTTGCCGCCGGGAAAATGGAAGTAAAGCGATCCCTTCGGCGCTTTCGCGTCCGCAATGACCTGGTTCAGCCCCGTGCCATGATAGCCCTGTCGCTGCAACAGCCGCGCGGCCGCGTCGATCATGCGTTCCCGTGATGGTTTGTCAGACATGCACACATTCCCAAAAATATGACGACCGGTCTATTGACTATAGAGACTGGTCTAGTTACAAGTAGCGCACATCAACCCCAAAGCCAACGGGGCGCTGCGGAGGGACGTATGAAACTCAAATCCACACTGGTGGCGGCGTGTGTCGCGCTCGCGTTTGGCCCCATCGCTCACGCCGACGATGAGGAACGTTTCGCCTTTACGCTCGACATCACGGAGGCTGACAACGAAGCCGGGGCCCGCGCCGTCTATGCCGCGATCACCCACGAAGCCAACCGGCTCTGTGCGGCCCGCGAACGCCGGGCCTGGTTGGGCCGCAGCGCCGTTTTGGAGTGTCGCCGCGACGTGACCGACCAAGTGGTCGCGCAGGTGAACATGCCCCTGGTGACGGCGGCGCACACAAACGGCGCGGGCCCACGCGCCTTTGCCGACGTCGATCGCTAGCGACAAAATGGAGTCGCCAAAAAAAGAGCCGCGGGCAGCGCGGCCCACGGCTCATAACAAGCAAAAGGAGTGTGAAGATTAGTAGTCGTAACGGACTTCAAACCCGATGACGCGACCCTTTTGGAGCGGCGAGAACGTACCGCCGGTGCCGTCAAGGCCAGGGATTGGGAACACCGGGCTGCCCGGGAAGTTGGCGGGCAGCTGGGTGTCGTTGCCGAAAGTGACTTCGTCCAACAGGTTGCGGCCAAAGACCGAGAACCGCCACTCGCTCGACCGCGGTGTGTAGGTCAGGCTGGCGTCCAGAATGTCCGCCTCCGGGAACCGGCCAAGGTTGTTGTCCGTGTAGGCGGCTTCAGAGCGGTGGTTGATGTTCACACGCGAGGACAGCGAACCCAGATTGCCCAGGTCCTGATCATAGATCACCCCGAGGCCATAGGTTTGTGGTGCAAGGCGCGGAATGTCGAGCGCCAAGTCCTGCTCGTTGATGATGCCATCGCCGCTGATGTCAAAGATCACCGAGTCGTATTCGCCGTCGGTGATGCCGATGTTGGCGGTGATCAACAGGTTCTCAAGCAAGAAGAACTGGGTTTCGGCTTCAAAACCCTGGATCGTTGCGTCGGCGGTGTTGACGATTTGCTGCACCACGCCGGCGACCGGGTCACTGGTGTTCACTTCGCGTTGCAGGTCCTGCAAGTCATAGTCAAACACCGCGGCGTTGACGCGGAGCCGGTCATCGAACAGATCGGCCTTCACGCCGAACTCGATGGCGGCGACTTCTTCATCGTCCGTCACCGTGAAGGGCAGCAAGGCGCCCGTGTTGCGGAAATTGAAGCCGCCAGCGCGCACTGCTTCGGTGTAGCTGCCGTAGAACTGCAGCGCGTCCGTCGGCTGATAGCGCAGCGCGACGCGAGGGCTGAAGTTCTCGTATGACGGGTCGTCGGTAAAGTCGAACGACGAACAGCCCGAACGGGTACAATCAGCGTCAGCGAACACCCGTTCGATCTGCGCCTCTTTCTGCTCGTCATTGTAGCGACCGCCGAGTGTCAGCGTCAGCTGCTCGTTCAGATCAATATCGGCCTGGGCGAACACGGCCCAAGACGTCCGCTCTTGTTCACCACCACCGATGAACGGAAGAGGTGTGGAGGGAATTTCCCGATCCTCAATGTAGAGCACTTCGTCATCGAGATAGAAAATGCCAGCCGTGAAGTCAGCACGATCGAAGAAACGCCCAGAATAGCGAAGTTCGTTCGTAAACTGCTGGTGCTCAACCAAGTTGAACGCGTGGAAAACAAACAAGGGCGAGGAGTCGATGTCGCCAAACGTCTCGCTCTCATAGTCACGATAGCCCGTGATGTTGGTGATGACGCCATCGCCAAAGGGCACATTCCAATTGACTTCGTTGGTGACCTGATACCATTCAGCTTCGAACGTACCCAGTTCATCGATCGAAGGATCGAGGCTGTCGCCGTTCAGACCACGGTTCTGACCAGGCGCCGCGTTGCCATCAATACTGCCATACTCGAACTTGGTCGTGATCTCGAAAACGTCGTTGGGCGTGTAGCGCAACGCCGGGCGGATCAACAACGTTTCGCCGCCGCCGACGTTTTCGTCGGTGCGTGCGGTGATGCCGGCGAGTGCGTTTTCTTCGATGACGTTCTCATAATAGCCTTCGTCATCACTGAAGTACGCCGCGAGCTTGCCGGTGAGGCCGGTGCCTTCACCGAGCGGGCCAGAGACACGGCCCGACACCACATAGCGGATACCCGATTCCACCCGGGCTCGGCCGCTGGCGGTGAATTCATCGGTGGGATCGGTCGTCCGCAACACCACAGCGCCGGCGGTCGCATTCCGACCAAACAGGGTGCCCTGCGGCCCGCGCAAAATCTCGACAGCTTCCAAATCAAAATTGTCGAAGATCACGCCCTGGTTCAACGCCAGCGGCACGCCGTCAATAACCGTTGCAACGGCTGGGTCGATGGACGGGATCGAGCTGTTCACGCCGATACCGCGGATCACAAAGTTCGCCGTGCCCGGAATGGTCCCGATGTCTTCGAGCTGCACGTTAGGCGTGTTGTAGCTCAAATCTTGGAGCCGCGTGACGAACAACGCTTCAAGCTCAGCTGAACCATAACCCGTGATGGCGATTGGCACTTCCTGAATTTCCTCGCCGTCGGCTTTCTTGGTGCCTTCAACGCGAATCGTATCGCGGAGCACCTCAGTCGCCGTGCGCGGCTCGTCATCATCCTGTGCGAACGCGCCGGTGGCGCACAGCCCTGCGACCAAGGCGGCGACACTGACATGACGTAATGATTTGGACATTCTCATTCACTCCTCCCAACGGCCAATTCTGCCGAGTTCAACCCCTGCCGACCGAATCAATTTGGCCGAAACGCTTAATTTTATGTCGATTTGACAGGTGCCCGAAATTCAGCCCCCGGCACCCATCCATCACTCCACGTGATATCCCGCAATGATCGCCTGGTCCGTCACAAAAACACAACACTCAAAAACATTTGCCACCAAAGCCGTCTCTTGAACGACCATCTGTCGGGTGGCGTGATGTCTTACTCGTTGCGCAGTTCCAACACGCGATAGCCATCAGGCGGGGCGTCCGCCCCCCAATCGGCCCGGATCTCCACATACTCGCCGTCAGCCCAATCGTCCGCCAAGTCGCGGTAGTGAGGCGATAGCGGATGACCCGATTGACCCGGCGCGTGCATGAACAACGACGCGTTCAGATCGGACAAATCATAGATGGCGCGCATGGATGGCCCATGCACCGCGTCATAGGCGCCCGTTTCCAGCGCGCTGAAAGGAAAGTGCGCCACGTTCAGCGTGGTGGAGTCGCCCCCCACAGGAACCCGCACGTTGAACAGGGAGTCAAGGCGGCCGCCGAGCAGCGGCAGCCCTGAAAACACAGGGGAAAGGGGGTGGTCGAACACCGCCTTGTGAGCGTCGCCCCAGCGCCATTGCTCCATCTCAGAGCCGAACTGATCCACCAGTTTGCCGCCCGCCAAATCGAGCGCCGCGCTGGCGGCGTCCCGGCAGGTTTCAACCACCTCCAACGTGGTCACGTCATCGCACCACGGTGCGTGGGCCGAATCCGTGAACACGTTGGTGATGAACACCCGCCGATTGGAATGGAACGTCTCAAAGTCCTCGCCCAGCTCATCAGCGTAGACGACCTGGGGCAGGGCGGCGGTGAACGCCGCATAACCCAGCGGCTCGGGACGGTCCTTGTCCATCACCGGTTCCAGCCAATCGGTCAGAAGGTCTTGCAAGTTCCGCCCAGCTTCGGTCTGCGGATTGGCGTTAACGATTGCCGGCCGCAGCGCCCGCGCCTGTTCCGATGTGACGTCGAGGTGCATGGCGACGAAGCTATCCACGGTGTGCCGCACGGTCTCTTCAATCACACGCTCAAGACGCACGCCCCGCCACAACGCATAGCGCCCTGGTGTGGGATAGCGATAAGCGTCCGGCGCGACCCGGTTGTTGGCGCTGTAGATCAGATCGCTGGCGGGGTTCAGCACCCGCGGCAGTTCGTCATACGCGATCAGGTCAATCCAAGCGCCGCTGGCGTCGCGACGGGGAAGGTGACCCGGCGTGGTGTAGCCAATGTCTCCGTCCACACTCGCAAAGTGCATGTTCTGCATGGGCGCGGTCCAACCCTGACCGGCGGCCACAAACGTTTCCCAATTGGTCGCCGTCATCAACGACATGGCCGAGTTCGCTGCGCCAACGGGCTGATCGTCGGCCGTGGTGCGCAGCACCACATGGACGCCTTCACCCCACGCTTCGGCCTCGGGGAACCATTCAGGATCGAGCACCGAGCCCGCGGCCGTGGTGCGCACGTTGATCGTTTCGCGTCGCGCAAAGCCCGGCAAGCCGCGAACGGTGATCGTTTCCTCACGCGTCTCGGCGTCCAGCGCGTCATCGGCGACGACCACATAGTCTTCCACATCAAAGCCGGTGTTGGTGAACCCCCACGCAATCGAGTCGTTGCGCCCGAGCACGATCATCGGCGCCCCCGGCACGCTCGCCCCGACCACATTGCCGCTGGAAAGCGCCAAGCGTGCAAAGTACCAAACGCTTGGCGCGCCCAAACCCAAATGGGGATCGCTGGCGAGCAAAGGCGCGCCGCCCTCGGTTCGCGACCCGCGCGCCACCCAAGCGTTCGACCCAGGCTCAGGGCTTGTGCGTGTTGTGGAGTCGCCCGATGGAGCGCCATTGGCCAAAGCGCCTAAATCGGCGGCGTCCAGCGTAACCGGCCCATCCTCGGGATAAGGACCAACAAACTGGTCGAGCTGGGTTTGGGTGAGCACGTCGGCAAGATAGGCTCGCTCGAACTCCTCTTCGCCGCCCACGATGAGTTGATCGGTCATATAAACGATGACGCTCGTGCTGTCGGCGACATCCCATGGTTCGGGCGAAAACCACAGCATGGCGTATTCAGGCGACGGCGCGCCCTTGTTCAGCCGGGCGTTCACGCCGGCCGCATACGCTTCGACAAGCGTGCGATTTTCCGGCGTGAGGGCGTCGGCGGCCGCGATGGCGATCTGTGGATAGCCGAGCGTGCGCACCCGTGCATCCGAAGCGAGCGCCGCTGACCCGATCACTTCAGACAACCGCCCCTCAACGAACCGGCGGATCAGATCCATCTGGAAGAACCGATCCTGGGCGTGGGCGTAGCCCAGGGCGAACATCACGTCGTGGTCATCGCCCGTTTCGCTGAAGATGTGGGGGATGCCGTGCGGGTCGCGGATGATCAGCGCCCCACCTTCAAGGCCCTCGACCTTCGCCAACCCCTCCACTTGCGGTTTGGTGGCCATAAACCGCCACGTCATCCAGCCGGCCAGTCCGCTGGCGCCCAAGATAACAGCCAGAACAAGACCGATAAAAATTCTCAACGCTGTTTTCATCATGCCCCTCGATGCCACCCCTCACGTTTTTGCATACACGAGCTGCGCGGCGACGGCGAGCCTTGACCTGCCGTCCAGCCGCAATTTGGCCGTAGAAGAATCTGCGGATTAAACTACGTTATTGAAACAAGCGACCAAGTCAGCGCCCTTGGGCCGCTGGCGCACGTGTGCAGATAGGGATGGAGTTACGATGTTCAGGTCCATTTTCGGCTTAGGTAAGAAAAACGCATCCAAAGCGGCGGCGGCGCCAGCCCAGCCCAAAGCCGGGGACGACCAACCCGCCAACGCTCCGGTGACGCCCGCGGACGAGCCACAGCCGGCCAAAGACGCCGCCAAACCTCAGTCACCGCCAAGTCCTGCGCCTGAGGCGAGCCAAACAACGCCCGCCAATGGCCACGCCGCCGCGGCGTCCAGTGCGCCTCCCGCCGCCGCCACAAAAGAGCCGGCCGAAACCGAACCCGCAACGCCCGCGGCGCCGCAGACGCCGGCCGCGAGCGAACCTGCCGAAGCATCCACTGCAACACCGGCAACGCCGGAACCGTCACCGGCCGCCGAACCCGCTGCGGTCATGGTTGAGCCGGCGGCGCCCACAAAATCCGAGCCTGCCGATGCCGCGACGACGCCCAAGGACCCAGAACCCATAAGCCCAGAGCCGACAGCGCAAGCACAAGCGGCCAAGCCAACATCACCAGTGGAGGAAGAGATCGTGCCCGAGGCGGAATCCAAGGCGGATCCAGACATCACAACCGAGACCAAGATTGACGACGCCGCCGCTGCTGACGCGCCCGGCTCACAGTCCTCAGCGCCAGCGGCCGACGCCGGCCCCATTCGGATTGAGCGACCCGACTGGACGATCCACTATCCGCCCACCGCAGACAAAGAAATCAATCCCGACCAATACCGTTCGATGAATGACCTGCTGGACCAAGCGATCGCGAAACACGCGGACCGGCCAGCCATCGCGCTGGACGAGATGGAGTTCAGCTTTGCCGCCATTGGCCATCAGGCTCAGCGCCTGTCAGTGTTCTTGCGCCAGGAGTTCGCCTTAGAGAAGGGTGATCGCGTCGCCGCCATGATGCCAAACTTGCCGCACTTTGCGGTGACCACCGTTGGCGTGTGGCGCGCAGGCGGGACCCAGGTCAACGTCAATCCGCTCTACACGCCCCATGAACTTCGCCATCAGCTTAACGATTCCGGCGCCACAGTCCTCATCATCGCCGATCTGGTGTTGCAGAGCTTCGCCGCCATCGCCCACGAAACCAATGTGCGCCACCTGATCGTGGTGCAAACCGGTGTTGTGGCGCCCGATGACATTGTGATCCCCGAGGGCGTGAGCGGCTTCATGTTCAGCCAAGCGATCGAGCTGGGTGAGGGCGATCTGCCGCCGGTGCCGCTTGGCCCCGACGACGTGGCCGTGTTGCAATACACAGGCGGCACCACCGGCGTGGCGAAGGGCGCAGCGCTAACGCACCGCAATCTGATCGCCAACCTCATGCAGAGCGAAACAGTCATCCGCAGTGAGGTCGACAGAGACGAGACGCCGTGTATCGTCACAGCATTGCCTCTGTATCACATCTTTGCGTTGACAGTGAATTTCTTGCTGTTCTTCCATTTGGGCATCAAGAACGTCTTCGTTCCCAATCCCCGTGACTTGCAGTCTTTTGCCGCCGCGTTCAAGCGCAACCGGATTACAGTAATCACCGGTGTGAACACACTGTATCAGTCCATCCTCTTTGCGCCCGAATTTGCTGATGTCGACCTGACCCAAGTGACCTTCGCCATTGGCGGCGGGGCGGCCGTGCAGCAAGCGGTGTCCGAGCGCTGGCAGGAGCGCTCGGGTCGTCACATTGTGGAAGGCTATGGCCTCAGCGAAACCTCGCCAGTGCTGACCATCAACAAGGCCGATGGCGCCGAGTTCAATGGCAGCATCGGCGTGCCCGCGCCATCGACCGATCTGTCCATCCGCGACGACGACAACAATGAAATGCCCCTCGGCGAGTCAGGCGAGATTTGCGCCAAGGGCCCTCAAGTCATGCGGGGGTATTGGAACCGACCAGAAGCGACAGCCGAGGTCATGACCGCAGACGGTTACTTCCGTACCGGCGACGTTGGCTACATGGACAATGACGGTTTCCTCTACATCAACGATCGTAAGAAAGACATGATCTTGGTGTCGGGCTTCAACGTCTTTCCTAACGAAGTCGAAGCTGCGATCGCTTTGCTTGACGGCGTGGTGGAAAGCGCTGTGGTCAGCGTGCCTGACGACAAGACAGGCGAGGGCGTTGTGGCCTTCATTGTCGCCGATCGCGAGATGTCCGCCGAGGACGTGATGAACCATTGTCGCAATGAGCTGGCGCCCTACAAATGTCCGCGCCGGGTCACCTTCCTGGAGGCCTTGCCCAAATCCACCGTCGGCAAGATCCTTCGCCGCGAATTGCGCGACCAGGCCGCCGCTGGCGCTTAGAACCGCACAAGCCGGCCGGTCGACCTCATCAGATTGCTCCGGCTGGCCACATGCGCCGCTCGGCCGACGGGCCGAGCGCACCGAGTGAAAACGCACCCAACGCCGCACCAGCGTCGAGGTGGCTGCGGCGACGCAAGCTGGCTAGTTTCGGGCTCCGGCGCTGCAGGTTGGGCAATCGGGTCGACCGCCATGACCGCCTCCCATGGGGCGGTCAGCCGCTGACACGGCGCCCAATCGGCGCCATACCGCTGTTAACGATCGACCAAACCAAGACCGTAGGGGAGGCCGCCGTGGCGGACACCGCAACAACGACGCAACCCGACCAGCTCACCTTTGACTGGACCGACCCGCTGCACCTGGGCGAGCAGCTGACCGAGGAAGAGCGCCTCGCCTATGAAACCGCGCAGAACTACTGCCGCGATAAGCTGATGCCGCGGGTCATTGAGGCCAACCGCGACGAGCGTTTCGATCGCGAAATCATGACCGAAATGGGCGAGCTGGGGCTGCTCGGCGCCACCGTTGATCCTGAGTATGGCGGGGCCGGCCTCAGCCATGTCGCCTACGGCTTGATCGCGCGCGCCGTGGAGGCGGTGGACAGCGGGTATCGTTCGGCGATGAGCGTGCAGTCGTCACTGGTGATGCACCCCATCGCAGCCTTTGGCGATGAGGCGCAAAAGCGCAAATGGCTGCCCGGTTTGGCGAGCGGGGAATTGGTCGGCTGCTTTGGTTTGTCCGAGGCTGACGGCGGTTCCGACCCCGGCGCCATGCGCACGACGGCCGCGCCGGCGGATGGCGGCTATGTCCTCAACGGCGCCAAGATGTGGATCACCAACAGCCCCATCGCCGACCTCGCCGTGGTCTGGGCCAAGCTGGACGACCGCCGCGGCGGCGAAGCCGCGGGACTTCGCGGCGAACCCAAGATCCGCGGTTTTGTGGTGGAGCGCGGCATGGACGGCTTCGAAACCCCCGAGATCAAAGGCAAGCTGTCGCTCAAAGCGTCCATCACCGGCGAGGTCGCGCTCACCGACGTGTTCGTGCCCGAAGCCAATCTTTTGCCCAACGTGTCCGGCCTGCGCGGCCCGTTTTCCTGTCTCAATAAAGCGCGCTACGGCATTGCCTGGGGATCCATGGGCGCGGCCGAGTTTTGTTGGAAAGCGGCGCGCGATTACGCCATGGAGCGCATCGTCTTCGGCAAACCCATCGCCGCCACCCAGCTGGTGCAAAAAAAGCTCGCCGACATGCAAACCGACATCGCCCTCGGCCTGCAGGGCGCGTTGCGGCTCGGTCGATTGTTGGACGAGGGCGCGTGGGCGCCTGAAGCCATTTCGATGCTCAAGCGCAACAATTGCGGCAAGGCCCTCGCCATCGCCCGCGAGGCCCGCGACGTCCATGGCGGCAACGGCATTTCCGAAGACTACCACGTGCTGCGCCACGCCCTGAATCTGGAGACCGTGAACACCTATGAGGGCACGCACGACATCCACGCGCTCATCCTCGGCCGCGCCATGACCGGCTTCCAGGCGTTCGGGTGAGGGCGGCCGAGGGACCAGGAGCGCGCTGTGGGGGCGGGCCCGCCGAGCCCGCCGAGCACATTGTCTGAACACCGGGCCGGCCCTATAGTTTCAATGTGACTTTATCACAGTGCAGCCAGGAGAGCCGCGTGACCGCCAAATCGATTTCGCCCTTGGATGCTTCGGCGGTGGGATTGTCGACCGCCTGTCTGGCGCATTGTTTGGCGTTGCCGATGCTCGGCGTGGCCTTGCCCGTGCTGGGCGTGCTGGGCGAGCAGGAATGGCTGCACAAGAGCTTCGTGCTCCTGGCCCTGCCGATTACCGGGTTCGCCATCTGGCGGAGCCTGAGGGCCGACCGGTTTTGGGGGTTCGCCGTTACTGCCTTGGCCGGCTTGGCCCTGTTGCTCGCCGGCGCATTCGTCGAGCGTTGGGAGATGCATGAAACCATGCTGACGGTGATCGGCGCGCTGGTGCTCGCCGCCGCCCATCTCTGGCGCTGGCGCCGCCACGCCTGAACCGGCCGGCCGCCGCCCATCGCACGCGGCGCGCCTTAGGTCGGGACAAACGCGGTTCGGCGTGTCCGCCGTCGTTACGGCCCCGCCACAGTCACGCCGGCCGCTTGAAGCTGGTCCATCACGCCCGTTTCGGGCGCAAGCCAACTTTGCGCCGACACCACAGCCAGCCGCACGCCGGGTCGCTCCAGCTCGGCCACGAGACGGTCAAACCAGATGTCGCGGTCGACAAACTCGGCCGAGGCCCGTCCGTCCAACGTATCAAGCCCGCCCATATGCGCCTCAAGCCCCAGCAAACAGCCGCGCCGCTCCGGCACCTCGGGCGCGCTGGCCCGCAAGGTCGCCACATCCCCGCGCGCCCAGGCGTCAGACGCGGTGGCGTGCAGCGGCACATCCTCGGTGGCGAACGCCAACGCTTCGGCGATGCAGATTTCGTTGAGGCCGCGCGAGAGGTTCCGCGCCTCGCGCACCACCGTCTTCACATCGGCGATGTGCAAATCGTATTGCGAAGTCGACTCACGCGGCACGCCCGCCCGTCGCGCCAGCCGCCGCACTTGGTCGAGCACCTCCTCATTGTGAACCAGCCCCGCGCCCGCCGTCGCGGCCTCTTGCATGCGCGCAGCTTGGAAGAGGGGATGCATGCGCTTGTCGTGAACGTCCGACAGCGCCTCAGCGATCGCCGGCCCGCCCACCTCAATCAGACCAGGCCCATCAGCGCGATCGCGCGCCTCGGACGCCGCTTCGGCTTCGGCCCACGCCTCTTGGAACCGTGCGGCCAGCGCGGCGCCGATCGCGTCATCCAGTCGATGTCCGCGCCGCATATTGATCCGGCCACGGCGAAAAAGGAGGGTCTGGCCCATAAAATTGGCGATCCGCGCTCGATCACCGGGGCTGTAGGTGAGATCGAAATCGGAGATGACCAGGTCAGCCTCCTCGAGCACGCTGCGCACCGCGCCATCGTCCCACTCCACGCCGTCTTGAAGAAAGGTGGGCAGGGTGAGCACATAGATCTCCGTGTCCGCGTCGCTCACCGTCCACAGTCGCGGGCCCGGCGTCAGCACACCGCGCACCACAATCCGATCGTGCGCGACCTGTTGCGCCGCGCCGACGTCGGCGGCGATCATCAAACCCGCCAGCGCCAAAACCCATGCGCCCAAGACGCCTTTGCACCGTGTCATGTCCAGGCCTTCGTGTTCCAAGCCCGAACAGCGTATGTCTAGCCAAGACGCTCTGCGCAAGATCGGCCAAGAGGATAACCGCAATGACCACGGCGAACCCCGCCAACCCGCCTGCATCCGCCCCCGCCGCCTTGGCCGGCGTGCGCGTGTTGGACCTGTCGCGCGTGCTGGCGGGACCGTGGGCGACGCAGATCCTGGGCGACTATGGCGCTGACGTCATCAAGGTTGAGCGCCCGGGCCTCGGCGATGACACCCGACACTGGGGACCGCCCTTCATGCCCGACGCCGACGGCGATCGGGGCGACGCCACGTACTTCTTGTGCGCCAACCGCAACAAGCGCGCCGTCGCGCTTGATCTCGCCGATCCGAGCGACCAAGCGATTGCGCGTCGTCTCGCCGCCGAGGCCGATGTTCTGGTGGAGAACTTCAAGGTTGGAGGTCTGGCCGCCTATGGGCTCGACTATGCGGCTGTGAGCGCGGCGAACGCCAAGCTGGTCTATTGTTCGATCACCGGGTTTGGCCAAACCGGTCCGGCTGCGCAAGAACCAGGTTACGATCATTTGATCCAGGCCATGGGCGGCCTCATGAGCATCACCGGCGCCCCGCGGGGGCAACCCATGAAGGCCGGGGTGGCCATCGCCGACCTGTTCACTGGGATGTACGCCGTGAGCGCCATCCTGGCCGCCCTGCGCCACGCCGAGGCGACGGGGCAGGGGCAACACATCGACGCTGCGTTGTTCGACTGCCAGGTCGCCATGTTGGCCAACCAGGCCTCCGCCTACTTAAACGGTCCAAGCGCGCCCAAACGCCACGGCAACGCCCACCCCAGCATCGCCCCCTATGAGGTCTATCAGGCCCGTGACGGCGCCATGGTGATCGCGGTGGGCAATGACCGCCAGTTTGCCGCGCTCACCGGCGCGTTGGGTGAGCCGGACCGAGCCAAGGACGCTCGGTTTGCCACCAACCCCGCGCGCGTTGCGCACCGCCGCGAGCTCAACGCGTGGCTGGCGCCGGCTTTAGCGGCCGAGACCCGCAAGCACTGGCGGGCTGTTTTGTCGGGCGCCGGGGTGCCGTGCGGCCCGGTGAATGATCTTGCCGAAGTGTTCGCTGATCCGCTCACACGCGCGCGCAACCTTGTCACAACCCAAAACGACCCCGATCGCGGTCATGTCCGCCTGGTGAACAACCCCGTCAAAATGTCGAAGACACCGCCGTGCACCAGGTTAGGTCCGCCAAAGCAGCCCAAGCGCGAGCCCGAGCGAGTGATCGCGTGGCGGCCGCGCCCTGAGCCTGATGCGCCGGCGACCAAAGGTAATCGAGTATCCGTTGAGCAGAGCGATTAAGGCCGCACTGACCATAAGAACACTTGCCGCAAGGCTCCGCACGCGGGCCCGAAAGCAAGCCAATGCAGGGTTGTATTTTGTTAACGCTTGCGTCCGCATAATGATCAGGATGAGACCAAATGCGGCGTTGTTCACAGTTGGTGGCGGTACAGCCCTACCGAAGTTGTCGAATCGGCGTATTTTGTCAGTACAGGTGTTCTGAGACAGGCCTCAGCGTGCGTCCCCCCAGCCTGCAAAGCGGGGCCTGCAGGAACCGC
>CAZADA010000045.1:0-21327 GCA_964483775.1 uncultured Caulobacterales bacterium | reverse complement strand
GTCGGATTGGTACCGCCGTCCTCGTCTTTGCGAACGACGCGCTCTCCCAACTGAGCTATGGCCCCGTTAACACCTTGCAGATAGAAACGCAGCCGTTGATATGTCAAGGCAAGGTGTCGTGCGCCAAGCCCAGCTGGCCTGGGCGCGCCGCGGCGGTCGGATCGAAACCCAGGCTTTTGTGATCATGAATGAATTTCTTATTGCCGTACTGAACATTGTCGCAGCCCTGGTCCAACTTTGGACTTTTGCTGTGATTATCCAAGTTGTTTTATCCTGGTTGTTTTTATTCAATGTCGTCAATCCCTACAACCCAACTGTCCGGCAAATTTCTTATGTTTTGAACCGGATAACAGAGCCAGTCTTACGACCCATTCGCAATATATTACCGGACTTGGGCGGCATCGACCTTTCACCGCTCATTGCCCTCTTGATCGCATGGTATTTGATCTTGGGCTGGGCGATACCAACACTGCAAGTCGCTTTGCTATAGTGTGATCTTGAATCGCGTGCTGGTGCGCTGCGGGGCGGGCGATTGGGCATCGCGCGCCTTCGCATGAAGCTTGACTCGCAATTTTTGGAACATTATACGAACACAAAGGGTTTATTTTGAGATCAAATCGTGCCTCGTACACCGCGCTCGTCCACGCCTCCGGCCTGTCTGAACGCCTTGCGCAACCAGATCCGCCGCCTGGAAACTTTTCCCGCACCCACGTGCTCTGGCGCGCAGCTGGGCGCACCGGCGATTGATGCGGCGCTGGGGCCGGGCTTAGCGGTTGACGGCTTGCACGAAGTCACACCCGCCAGCGCTGGGGATCAGGGCGCAGCGACGGGCTTTGCCCTGGCGCTGCTGGCGCGGTTGATGGGGCAGCGGGGTGGCGAGGAACACGCGTCCCCCTTGTCTGTGATCCACATTGCAGCACAACCGACACGTTCCGAATACGGCCGACTGTACCGCCCCGGACTTGGCCCTTTGGCAGGCGCGGCGTGGATGTTTGTAACGGTGCGCCGTCCCAACCAGGCTCTGCACGCCGCTGAAGAAACGTTGCGATCACACAGCGTCACAGGGGTTTTGCTCGAGACGCACGGGTTGGATTTTACCGCCAGCCGGCGCTTGACGCTGGCCGCCAATGATAGCGGCGCGGCGCTGGTGGCGCTGTGCGCCCCTCGCCATCACGGCGCGACAGCCGCGCAAACCCGATGGCGTTTCAGGGCGGCGCCCAGTGCGTCCCTTCGGTACGATCCTCGCGCACCGGGCACGGCGGGGTGGCGGGCCGCTTTGGTGCGCGCCCGACAGGGACGGCTTGGTCACTGGGATGTGGAGTGGGACGATGCGGCGGGTTGTTTATGTGTGGTTGACACGTTGGGCCCTGGATCGGTGGCTCACGCCGCGCTTACGTCGGGTGGGCGCGTTGAGCCCATTTACACGCGCCCTTGATGACGATGTTCGCCATCTTGAGGATGCACCGTTTGTGCTGACTGAGCCGGGGGCGACCGGGCCGGTGGTGATGGCGGTGAACGGCGCCGGTTTACACCAGGGGCTTGGGGTGGGCATGACGCTCACCAACGCCAGGGCTTTGGCGCCCAATGTGGTTGTGCGGGCGGGCGACCGGCGTGGCGATGCGCTGGGGCTCACACGCCTGGCCTTATGGGCGCAACGGTTTTCCCCCTGGACGCGTGGGCACGCCCATGACGGCTTGGCGCTCGACATCACGGGATGCGCCGCTGTGTTTGGCGGAGAGCACGGTCTTGTCGCTTCGCTCAGCCAAGGACTGACAGGGCTTGGCGGGGCTCACCAGATCGGCCTTGCCGACACGCTGATCCAAGCGCAGGCCCTGGCGCGATGCGCGCCGCATTGGGCGCAACAGGGCGCTAATGTGTGGTCAGCCGCGCCTGGGGAGGCCGCCTCTTTTGGCGCTCTGCCCATTGATGCGCTTGATTTGCCCACCGATGTCACAAGCGATTTGCATCGGTTCGGGTTGCACACAGTGGACCGTGCGCGCGCCCTTGACCCAAGGGCCCTGGCCCAACGCTTTTCGCCCACCCAGGGCCGACGCCTTCTGGCGTGCTTGGATGAAATGTTCGGACGCGCTCAGGCGCCGTTTGAGCCTGTGGTGCGCCCGCCGCAGTTCGCCGCACGGCGCGTTTTCGATGATCCGCTGCAGACCAGCGAGGGCCTCATCGCCAACGTTACGCACTTGATCGACACGATGAGCGCCCAGCTGGTCGAGGCCGGGCGTGGGGCCTTACGCATGCGCTTGCGGGTGTTTCGCACCGATGCTGGCGTGTGCGCGGTGAGGGCGCAGGCGTGCCGGCCTAGCCATGAGGCGCACCATTGGCGCGATGTGTTTCGTGAGCGATTGGGCGTGTTGGATTGCGGTTTGGGCGTGGATGCTTTGGTTTTGGAGGCAACGCACACCGCGCGCCTGACGCACGAAACGCGACGCTTGACCAGACTGGAGACGGCGTCCAGCACGACTGACGCCCTTGCGCGTTTGGCCGATCGTTTGTCGGCCCGATATGGTGGGGATGCTGTGCGCACGGCCAGGGCGGGCGGATCTTGGCTGCCTGAGCGCGCCGATTGTGAACATCCTCTACACGCCATGCCAGGTCTGAGCGATTGGCCGCGTGCGCTGAGGCCGGCCCACACTGGCGGGCCACGACCGGCGCGGCTGTTTGAGACGCCTGAAACAGCCCAAGTGACGGCCCTGATCCCCGATGGGCCGCCTTTGCAGTTCACCTGGCGGCGGCGTTTGCATCGGGTGATGCGCAGCGATGGACCTGAACGCATCGCGCCAGAATGGTGGCGCCATGTGGGATCCATGCCTGCTCCACAAGCGCGCGATTACTATGTGGTCGAAACCGCTGAAGGTGCGCGGCTGTGGTTGTTCCGCGAGGGTCAGTATGTCGATGGCGATGATGGACCAGGGCCGCGTTGGCGCGTGCATGGGGTGTTTGCGTGAGCCCTCCCCCTCCATGTCCGCTCAACATCACCACGAATTTCAGTTTTTTGCGCGGCGCCTCACACCCGCATGAGCTGGTCGAGCGCGCCTGTGCGCTGGGGTTTCATACCATCGGTCTGGCGGACCGTAACTCGCTGGCCGGGGCTGTGCGTCTGCACACGACGGCCAAAGCTGCAGGGTTGAAGGTGTTGATTGGCGCGCGCTTGGACCTGACCGACGGGCCAAGCGTGCTGTGCTATCCCACCAACCGACACGCTTATGGCGCGCTGTGTCGCATGCTGACGCGCGGCAAACTCCGGGCCTCCAAGGGCGAATGCCTGTTGACCATGGCGGATGTGGCCGCCCACGCCGGCGGCCAAATGCTGGTCGTGCTCGCTCCTGAAGGCGAGGCCGCGTTCGCACCCGGATTGGCGCGCAGCGTGGCGGCGCTTCGGGCGCAAGCCGCTGGCGTGTATCTGGGCGCTGACCACCGGCGTGATGCTGGAGCAAGGGCGCGACTTGGGCGGCTGGCGCGGCTGGCCACACAGCTTAGGGCGCCGCTGATCGCCGCCGATACGGTGCTGTATCACACCCCCAAGCGACGGGCCGTGCATGATGTCCTCACTTGTATTCGTGAAAAAACACTCCTGAGCGAGGCCGGCGTTCTTTTGGAAAAAACCGGCGATTGTCATTTGAAGTCACCCGATGAACTTTACGATCTCTACACTGGCTTTTCTGATGCCCTGGCCCGCACGCGTGACATCGCTGCACGCTGCGACTTTTCACTCGATGAACTGGGCTATGAATACCCCGATGAGCCGACGCCGCCTGGTGTGACGCCTCAGCGTCATCTTGAAAACCTGACTTGGGCAGGGGCTAAGGCGCGCTATCCCGATGGTGTTCCTGCGTCTGTTGAATCAACGCTCAGCAAAGAATTGGCTTTGATTGGCGAGCTTGATTACGCTAACTATTTCCTCACCGTCGAAGACATCGTCCGCTGGGCGCGCAGCCAGGGTATTTTGTGCCAAGGTCGCGGCTCCGCCGCCAATTCCGCAGTGTGTTTTTGTTTGGGCGTCACTGCGGTGGATCCCACCAAAATCAATATTCTCTTTGAGCGTTTCATTAGTAAGGAACGCAAAGAACCACCTGACATCGACATCGATTTTGAACACGAACGTCGTGAAGAGGTGATGCAGTACATCTATGCGCGCTATGGGCGCATGCGGGCCAGTCTCACGGCCACGGTGGTGTGTTATCGCCCGCGCAGTGCGGCGCGCGAGGTGTGCAAGGTTCTCGGCCTGAGTGAGGATGTGGGCGCCGCGCTCGCCGGTACGGTGTGGGGGGCCTGGGGCCGCAGCATTGACGACGCCCATGTGCGTGAGGCCGGGCTTGATCCGGATGCGCCGCTGATCCGCACGGCCCTGGTTCTGATCACCGAGATTCTCGGGTTTCCTCGTCACCTGTCTCAGCATGTGGGCGGCTTCATTCTCACACGCGAGCCTTTGAACGAAACCGTGCCGATCGGCAACGCCGCCATGGCCGAACGCACCTTTGTGGAATGGGACAAGGACGACATTGACGCGCTGGGGCTGATGAAAGTCGACATTCTGGCGCTGGGCATGCTGACGTGTTTGCAAAAAGGGTTGGATCTGCTCAAGGCGGATAAGGCGATCGACTTCACACTGGCGTCACTTCCACAAGATGACCCGGCGGTTTATCAGATGCTGCAAAATGCAGACTCCATCGGTGTGTTTCAGGTTGAAAGTCGGGCCCAAATGAACATGCTTCCGCGTCTGCGTCCAGAAACCTTCTATGACTTGGTGATTGAGGTGGCGATTGTGCGCCCCGGGCCGATCCAAGGCGACATGGTGCATCCTTATTTGCGGCGTCGCAAAGGCCTTGAGAAGGTCACTCTGCCAGGCCCGAGCCGCGAACACGGGCCGCCCGATGAACTCAAACGCGTCCTCGGCAAAACGCTCGGCGTACCGTTGTTTCAAGAACAAGCCATGCGCATCGCCATGGAAGCTGCACACTTTACACCCGATGAAGCCAATCAATTGCGCCGCGCGATGGCGACTTTCCGTAAGATGGGGACCATTCACCGCTTTCAGGATTTGATGGTCGAGCGCATGGCGGCGCGTGGCTATGATCGCAGTTTTGCTGAACAATGCTTCAAGCAAATCGAAGGTTTTGGCGAGTACGGCTTCCCCGAAAGTCATGCTGCATCTTTTGCATTACTTGTGTATGCCTCGTCTTGGATGAAACACCACCATCCTGATGTGTTCCTGTGTGCGATCCTCAACAGCCAACCCATGGGGTTTTACGCGCCAGCACAATTGGTTCGCGATGCACGCTCGCATGGGGTCGAGGTGCGCGGCGTGGACGTCAATCACAGCGCTTGGGACTGCACCCTTGAACCGCTCGAGGCGCCCGAGGGAGGCGGCCCTCCACGCCGCCTGGCGGTGCGCTTGGGCTTTCGGCTTGTGGATGGTCTGGGTGCTGAGGCCGCAACCGATCTGGTCCAAGCACGTGGGGGTGATCGGTTTGAAAGTATCGAGGCGCTGCGCGCCCGCGCGCCACTGGCGCGCCCGTCGTTGGAGGCTCTGGCGAAAGCTGATGCGTTCGCCTCCATGGGCCTGACGCGGCGGGAGGCGCTGTGGGCGCTGAAACGCCAACCGGCTGGACGCCCCCTGCCCTTGTTCGCCCACGCTGAGCGCCAGGACATCGGCGCCGACACCCCCGTGCGCTTACCTGACGCCCCGCTCAGCGCGGAGGTTCTTGGTGATTATGAAAGCCTCAAATTGTCGCTGAAGGCGCATCCGCTGCAGTTTTTGCGTTCACATTTCACCAGGCTGGGCGCTCAACCGACGATGTCGCTGCTCACCGCACAGCCGGATGCCCAGGTTAGCGTCGCAGGGTTGGTCTTGGTGCGCCAACGACCAGGCTCGGCCAAAGGCGTGGTGTTCATCACGCTGGAGGATGAAACCGGTGTTGCCAATTTGGTCGTATGGCCCAACGTTTTTACCGCCTTTCGCCCGGTGGTCATGGGCGCGCGTTTGATGCTCGCACGTGGGCGGGTGCAGATGTCGGACAACGTCATTCACCTGGTCGCCGCCTCTGTGCATGACCACAGCTCTGATTTGCGTCAACTGCACGAACACGGCGGCGATCTGCGCTCTGTGCTCGCGCGGGCCGATGAAGTCGCCAAGCCCGGACCAGACCCAGCGCTGTGGAAGCACCCGCGCCATGTGCGCGTCATTCCCAAGTCGCGCGATTTTCATTGATGGCCGTGTGTTCACAAGCGACCTCGCCTTGGCGACCCGACTCAGGCTAGCTGGAGCGAGTTTAAGGATCGCTCATCATGCTCGACATTGTGCCCCAGGCTGTGTTTTCCGCTTCCTTGGTGTTGTCCGCTGGTTTGACCGGCTTCGCCCTGGCCGGGGCGGGATTGACGGCTTTGTTCTTTGCGCCGCTGAGTTTCCAGCGCCTCGATTATCAACGCGCTGACAGTCTCGTGCGCCGCGCCGTGCACGCGGTGTTGCCCATCGTGGCCGGGACAGCGCTCGCCGGGGCGGTTTTGGCCTTCGCAGGTTTGGCGATCACAGCCGGGCTTTTGCTGTTGATGGCGGCCGGCGGGGTGTTGCTGGTCCGTTGGGTGCTTAACCCCATCGCCAAAAAGCCACGCCTGCCGGGCGCGGTGCGGCGCAAATCACGCCAGCGGATTTTGGCCCTCCAGGTGTTGCTGGTTGTCTCGTTGATTTTCCCAGCCGCCTTGTTCGCTCTGGCCGCTCACGTCTGAGACCCCGACGGGGTCGCTAGACGCCAAGGTCGGGGTTTTTCAGCACCGCGCCCAGATCAAGGGTCGAGCGCTCGCCGACAGCGTCAAAATTGGCGTCGAGCCATTCGGCCCCTGCGGCTTGGCCTCGGTTGAACAGATCTTCAAAGAAAGCAAGCGACACCGAGAGACGCGAACGCGACGTCAGGTCGGCCATGGCCGCTCCGCCGTCAACCCGGTGAACCAAGATCTCGCGATAACGTTCGTCATCCAGGCGGTTTTCATGCACTAGCCGAGCCACGAAATTGATGTTGCGATACTCGCGCAAGAGGCTGGAATTAAATGTGATTTCTCGCATGCGATCCATGATGGCGCGCGCTGTTTTGGGCGTGCCGGGCCGCTCGATCGGGTTGATCTGCACCACCACAATGTCGCGGCTTTGGCTCTCATAGAAGAACGGAAACAAGGGCGGGTTCGCGACGTAGCCCCCATCCCAATAGGGTGCGCCGTCAATCTCCACGGCCTGAAACATATACGGCAAACACGCCGAGGCCATCACGTGATCGGCGGTGAGGACATCACGGGTAAAGATCCGTGTGCGCCCAGTTTCCACCTGGGTGGCGCACACATAGATCTGCACGCGCTGACAGGCTCGGACCTTCTCGAAATCGACCAGATGATTCACCAAGTCCCGCAAGGGATTGAGGTTGAGTGGGTTGGTGTCGTACGGGCTGGCGATCTGTGACCAGATGTCCATCCACACGCCGCCCCAGCCCCATTCGGCGCCGGTCCACTGGCTAACCAAGAGCTCCATGGGCCCTGCGGTGAGAGGATTGGCGCCCCCAGCGCGCGCGACGCTTTCCCAAAAGCGCCGCAAGGCGGCCCGCGCATCGTCACGCAGCGCTGGGGAAAACGGCCCGGGCGGGGCGTTGATCAGAGCTTGGCCCAAGACGACGGCATTCATCGCGCCGGCGCTCGTGCCCGAGATGGCTTCGATATCCACCCGCCCATCGGCCAAAAAGGCGTCCAGCACGCCCCAGGTGAACGCGCCGTGCGCGCCCCCACCCTGCAGGGCCAAGTTGATTGGCTTGGCGTCGGTATGCTTCGATCCAGACATGCCGGTGCTTAAGCCGAACCGATGCGCCGTTGCAATCACGCCGGCGCACAATGGCTGGGCCGGCGGGGCTTGCTCGGCTAAACACGTTGGCAGCGGGCGGCGCTGGATTTTGAGGGGGACACAGACATGACAATCGCAAGTGCAAGCCTTGGCGGCGTGTTCAATCCCGCCGCGTTTCAACCGGTGTTGATCTCGATGCGCACCGGGATCGTGGATTTCGCGGTCCACGCCGGTCTGACCTTCGCCATCTTGGCGTTGGGGGTGGTGGTCTATGTGCTGTTGACGCCGCACAAGGAATTGCGGCTCGTGCGCGAGGGCAATACGGCGGCGGCGGTTTCGCTCGGGTCGATCATTGTTGGTTTGGCGTTGCCCTTGGCGATCGTCATGACCACCAGCCTGAACTGGGCCGATATCATCGTGTGGGGCGCGCTGACCTTGTTGGTGCAGCTGTTGGTGTTTCGCGTGGTCGATCTGTTGTTGCCCGGCTTGCCCAAACGCATTGGCGAAGGGGACTTGGCGGCGGCGACGCTGCTGGCCGCCTTTAAGTTGTCCACCGCCATGATCCTGGCCGCCGCGGCCAACGGCGCGCCGTTGAAGTATGCGGGCGAGCCGGCTCCATATGAGATCCGCATTGAGCCCTTGGAGGGCTTTGACGATCCGGTTGAAGGGACCGGGGACACGGCGCCCTCTCCGAATTAGGCACCGGAGCGATCCCAAGCGGCCTGTTGCCCAGCGACGCCTGCAGGGCGATGATGCCGGGCTGAAGAACGCAAGCGGAGGCGGTCATGATTGATCGTTTGATCTATGTTGTGTTGATCGGCGCGATTGTCGGCGCGCTGATGTTTCGCGCCGAGCCTGCACCCGTGCAGCTGGCCGCGCGGCCGACCGACTTGCTCGCGGCGCCGGACGAAAACACGGCTGGGCCGAACCTGCGCGCGCCGTCGGCGTTTGATCCGTTGATCATTGTTGAAGCTGGGCCGCAGGGCGCTGCGGGATCGGGCACGGCGTTCGCTATCGACGATGGGGTGTGGCTGACCGCTCAACATGTGGTGGCCGGCTGTGGGCGCGTGGGTTTGGCTCACAACGACAACCGCGTCACATGGGCCAAGACGCGGGTGTTGATCGGGGCCGATGCGGCGCTGATCTTCGCCAATCTGCGTGGCGCCCCGCTGCCCATGACGGACAGCACCGAAGGCTTCTATGTCGGCCAGGCCGGCTATCATGTCGGCTATCCGCAGGGGCAGCCGGGCGAGATTTCGAGCCAATTGCTGGGGCGCGAAGTGTTGGTCACACGCGGCAGCGTGCACCGGCGCGAACCGGTGCTGGCGTGGGCGGAAACGGCGCGCACTACCAATCTGTACGGCAGTCTTGGCGGGCTCTCAGGTGGACCGGCGCTGAACCGCAATGGGGTGGTGATCGGCGTGACCGTGGCGGAAAATCCCCGACGAGGACGGGTGTACACCACGGCCCCTCGCAGCACGGCTGGCGTGGTGCGCGAATATGAGTCCTGGCGGCGCACAGGCCGATCCTTCGCGCCCGCGCAGTTTGGGGCGGAGGCCGAGCGCCTTCGCTCGCAGCAGCATGTGGCTAAGGTGTTGTGTTTGCCATGACCGACCTTCGCGACAGTGACGGCTTCGCCGCGCGGCTCGAACAGGCCATCGCGCGCCATGGTCCCACCTGCCTGGGTTTGGACCCCTATCCAGAACGCCTGCCGGCCGTGTTTGGCCCTCCCGGCCTGGGCCAATTGCAGGCGTTTGGCGCCGCTGTGATTGCGCGCGCGGCCGGCCGCGTGGCGGCGCTCAAGCCGCAGATCGCCTTGTTTGAACGCTTCGGGCCCGATGGCCTGAGGGTGCTCGGCGACCTGACACACCGAGCGCATGACGCCGGCTTGTTGGTTTTGCTGGACGCCAAGCGCGGCGACATCGCCGACACCGCAGCGGGCTACGCGCAAGCCTATCTTGGCCGCGAGGCGTGGCTGCACGCTGACGCCATGACGGTGAACCCGTATCTGGGCGCGGACAGCATTGCGCCCTTTGTGGACACAGCGGCCGCCCATGGGCGCGGCGTCATCGTCCTGGTGCGCACGTCCAATCCCGGGGCGGCCGATCTGCAGGACAAGACGCTGGCGGGGCGCGAGGCGGAGCCGGTTTGGGCGCACACCGCGCGACTGCTCGAGCCGTTTGCGGCGCAGCTGGCCGGCCCAGGGCGATGGTCGGGCCTTGCCGCCGTGGTGGGCGCCACCGCGCCGGACCAAGCACGGGCGGCGCGCGCGCTGTTGCCCTCGGTTCCCTTCTTGGCGCCAGGCTATGGTTCTCAAGGCGGGGGCGCGCGGGACGCCTTGGCCGGGGCCGTCGCCTCGCCAACCGGCGCGCAGGGCGTGATTGTCAACGCCTCACGCTCGGTGCTGTATGGGCCCGGCGACGCGGACACGCCTGACCTGAGCGCCTGGACCAAGGCGTTCGACGCCCGCTTAACGCGGTTCGTCACCGAGCTGGGCGAAGCCAGCGCGTCCATGCGCACGCCGACCCCGTCGCATCAGGGCGTGTGACCGGCATCGCGAAAAGGTCGGGCTCTAAATCGGTTCGGCCTTGATCGGCCGTGACAACAACCCTTCGATGGCCTCATCAATGCTGATCGTCTCATCCAAGATGGCCGCCACGGCGGTGCAAATCGGCATGTCGACGCCCGCTTGCTGAGCCAGCGCCACAACAGCTGGAGCGGACGCGGCTCCCTCCGCCAGCGCCCTGGCTCCGGCCAACACATCCGACACCGGCCGACCAGAACCGAGCGCACGGCCGAGGCTCATGTTCCGCGATTGGGGGCTGGAACATGTGAGCACAAGGTCGCCCAAGCCGCTGAGCCCTGCCAAGGTCTCGGGGCGTGCGCCCATCGCAACGGCGAGCCGCGTCATCTCGGCGAAACCGCGCGTGATCAACCCGGCGTGAGCCGAGCGCCCCAAACTGCGCGCATCGACAATCCCGCAGGCAATGGCGAGTACGTTCTTCACCGCCCCGCCCATTTCGGCGCCGACGATGTCGTCGCTCAGATACAATCGAAAAGTGGGCCGCGCGATGGCCTGGGCGATGGCGGCGGCATGCTCGAGCGTCTCGGCGGCCAGGGTGACGGCAGCCGGTTTTCCCGCCGCGACTTCATGGGCAAAGCTTGGCCCGGACAACACGGCCGGGCGTACGTGGGGGGCGACGTCGGCCATCACGGCGGCCATGGTTTTCAGGCTGCCCCGCTCCACCCCTTTGGCGCAGGACACGACCGTCGTTTCTGGTGCGCAATGGGTCGCGGCGGCCGCGATTTGCGAGCGCGCGGCCTGGGCGGGGATCACGGCGAGTACGATGTCGCACGCCGCGATGTCGGCAAGGTCGGCCGTGGGCGTGATGGACGCCTCCAGCGGCACGCCGGGCAAGCGATCATCGTTTTCACCCATGCTGATCATGGCTTCGGCGTGGTCAGGTCGGTGGGTCCACAACACCACTGGCGCGCCGTCCTGGGCGATCGCTTGGGCCAGTGCGGTGCCCCAAGCTCCCGCGCCGAGGATCGCGATGGGACGATGGGTTTGGGCGTTCATGCCTTGGGTCCTTTGCGGCCCGATCCAAGCACTGGGGCCGACGCGGCCGCGTGCGCATCGAGGGGCCAGCGGGCGCGGGCGGCGACCGTCCAGTCGTCGATGAGCCCGCGGTGGTAGCGTTCCGCGCCGGCAAGGGCCACCATGGCCGCGTTGTCGGTGCACCATTTGAGCGGCGGTGCGGCGATGGTCAGGTCGCAGGCCTCGGCCACGCGTTGGAGCTCTGTGCGCACGGTGGCATTGGCGGCCACCCCGCCAACAATGGCCAGCGCGCTCGCCCCTTGGGCCTTGGCCAACGCCGCCGCGCGGGCGGTGCGGTCGGCCAGAACGTCCGCGATGGCGGCTTGGACGGCGGCGGCGAGATCGGCGCGATCCTGGTCGCTCTGCGCGCTTGTCTCCCAGATGCGCAGCGCCGCGGTTTTAAGGCCGGCGAAGGAAAAGTCACAGTGCTGGGCGCCGCGAAACGGTCGGGGAATGGTGAACCGCGCCGGATCGCCGCGTTTGGCGAGCGCCTCGATGGCGGGTCCGCCTGGGGGCGGCGCGCCCAGCAACTTGGCGGTTTTGTCAAACGCCTCGCCAGCGGCGTCGTCGCGCGTCGCGCCGAGCCGAGCGTAGGCGCCGACGTCTTTGGCGACGAGAAGCTGGGTATGTCCGCCTGAGACCAACAACACCAGGAACGGAAAGGCCAACGGGGCTGTCAGACGCGGCGACAGGACGTGGGCCTCCAAATGGTTCACCGCGATCAGCGGCGTGTCGGCGGCGAGCGCGATCCCCTTGGCCATGGACAAACCGGCCATCACCCCACCCACCAGGCCAGGCCCCGCTGTGGCGGCCACGACGTCGAGATCAGCAAAGGCAAGGCCGGCGCGCGCCATGACGTCGGCAATGGCCCCGTCCAATCGTTCAGCATGCGCGCGGGCCGCGATTTCTGGCACCACGCCGCCATAAGGCGCGTGGTCGTGGGCTTGGGAGGCGACGGCTTCGGCGAGCACCTCAACCCCTGCCCCCTGGCCAGTCCGATCGGGCGGAGCGTGGCGAAGGACAGCGGCGGCGGTGTCGTCACAGCTTGATTCAATCCCCAGGACAGTGATGGGGCGTAGCGATAGAGAGTTGCGAGACGATTGCATCGGCGTTGCAAATGGCAGTAAGGAAACAATCCCAACGCTGTACGCCGGGGTGGTCCACCATGCAACGTCGCCTGGTTTTGGGGTCGCGGGGCTCGCCCCTGGCGCTCACCCAAGCCCGCAACGCACAAACAGCCCTTTGTGCCGCCGCCGGCACGCCGTTTGCGGACGCAGAGGCTCGCTTTCCCATCCAGATCGTGCAAACCACGGCCGACCTTGAGACCGACAAGCCGCTGGCCGACATTGGCGGCAAGGGCTTGTTCACCAAAGAACTCGATGTGTGGCTGACGGGCGGGGGCATCGACATCGCCGTGCACTCGCTCAAAGACGTGCCGCACCAATTGCCGGAAGGGATCGTGCATGGCGGCGTCTTGGTGCGCGAGGATCCGCGCGATGCGCTCATCACCAAGAAGGCGCGCAACCTGGCGGGTTTGCCCAAGGGCGCAACAGTGGGCACCTGCAGCCCACGTCGCAAAGCGCAATTGCTCAATCTGCGGCCAGATTTGAACATCGTGCCCTTGCGCGGCAACGTCCATTCGCGCTTACGCAAGGTGACGACTGAGGAAGTCGACGCGACGGTTCTGGCCGCGGCCGGCTTGGTGCGCCTTGGCAAACAGAACGTCATTGCGGAAATTTTCGAACCCGACGTCATGCTCCCGGCCGCTTGTCAGGGCGTGGTCGCGCTTCAATCGCTGGCGGAAAGCGAGGACGCCCTGTCCCTGTGCGCCAAGGCCGACGATGCGCCTACAGCGCTAACCACAGCGGCTGAGCGCGGATTTTTGTCGGGCATCAACGGCACCTGCCATTCAGCCGTGGCGGCGTTGGCTGACTATGATGATGGCGCGTTGGTGTTTCGAGCGGAGGCCTTTGCCTCCGACGGCGCACGTAAGTGGACGCGGTCGGAACGTGTGGCGCTGGGGCCGGACGATCTGGCTGGGGCTTCGGCGTTGGGGCGCACACTCGGGGTCGAACTGCGCGATGAGGCGGGCGAAGCGCTGATGCTCGCCGACTGATGGCGCTTGGCGCTTTGGTCACGGCGCTCTCACAGATCCTCGTCGACCGGTGGGCGCATTCTGGGTGAGGGCCCGTGTCGTGGACGGAGAGATCCCGCGCGGGGACATTGTCGCGCGCGCACACAGCTGCTAGGGCGCAGCTTCATCGCATGACCCCGCTTGCGGCTTCAGGAGCGCTCGCCTTGTCCGGTCAACCTATGGTTTTGGTGACCCGCACCCAGCCGGGGGCGGCTGAAACCGCGTCGAAACTCGGCGCGCTGGGCTGTTCGGCCGTTGTCGCGCCCCTGCTCAGCGTCGAGCCGCGCGCGCTGCCGCAAGGATCCTTCAACAACGCCCAGGCCGTGCTGGTGTCCAGCCCCAATGCAGCGCGCGAGTTGGCTCAGGTCCTCCCGCCGCCGCGAACCCCGGTTCTGTGCGTCGGCGAAACCACTGCACGGGCCGCGCGGGCGGCCGGATGCAAGGCGGTGATGTCGGCGGACGGGGAAGCGTTGGAGCTGTTGCGCGAGGCGGCGCGGCGGTTCTCCCCGTTTGCCGGACGCTTGGTCTATGTGCGCGGGGAGCGGGTTTCCGTCGACATTGCCGGGCGTCTGCGCACCGCCGATTTTCACGTTGATGAGGTGATCGCCTACGCTGCGCTCCCCACGGCGCAATTGCCCGGTACGGCCGAAAGCGCTTTGCGATCAGGCGGGCTGAGCGCGATTGTATTTCACTCGGCGGCGGCGGCGGAAACGTTCGCCGCCCATGTGCAGGCCGGTGGGCTTGAATGGACGTGCGCAGGCCTGGCGGTGGCCGGTATCAGCGACAAGGCGCTCGCCCCGCTGGGCGGGATTGAATTTGGGCGCGTGCTTGTGGCCGAACGCCCCAGCGACGCTGCATTGCTGCCAGCTTTGGCGAGCGCGCTCACCGGCCATTAACCAAGCTCGCGGACACTCAACTGCGAAGAACCGTGATCGAAACCGTCGGTTCTGCTGGGAAACCTGGACAGCGCTCCTGGAAATCCTCATGTCACGTGAAGGATACGGCGTGTAAACTCCGTATTGAGACTGAGGAAACTCTCCAAGAGTGGGGAATGATCGCCCATGACGCAGCCACATCCATCCAATGGCGACGCCGACGCCGGCCGTAACGGCGAATCGAAAGGCCAGGGTCCCGCGCTCGGCGAGGATGACCCCATCGACACCGAGTTTGAGGCCGTAGAGACGTCCAACGCGGCCCCGCAACCGGCCGCCGGCGATCCGCCGGCGGGTTTGACCATGCAGGCTGGCGTGGCCTTGGCGATCGCGGCGGCCATTGTTGGCGGGCTTATCGGCATCGTGTTCGACAGCCCGCCCGAACCGGCGCCGCAAGAGAACACAGAGCTGGCCGCCGAGCTTGCGACGTTGCAAAGCGCGCTGAACGACCTGAGCTCTGAGGTGGAGGGCGCCGAAGCGACGGCCTCGCGCGCGGCCATTGACGCCCGCGCCGATGTTGAGACGTTGCGCGGCGACTTTACCGACCTGCGCTCGGATCTGGTGGCGCTGCAGGAGGCGGTGGACGCCGCGTCGACGCGCGGAACCGATCCGCAAATCGAACAAGCGCTGGCGGAGATTGAAGATCTGGCGCGGTCGGCTGTTGCCAGGGCTGATGAGGCTTTGGCGCGCGAACCGCTCACAACCGACGACCTTGCACCGCTGGAACGTGCACTGGCGGACCTCTCAGGCGCCGTTGATTCGCAGGGCGCGCGTCTGGACCGGTTGGATGACGCCTCCTTTGAACTGGCGGCCCGGGTGACCGAACAACCCGACGCGCCCGCCGGGGCCGACGCAGCGGCCTTGTTGGCGTATTCACGCCTGAGTTTGGCGGCGCGCAGCGGGGGAGCGTTCGCCGGCGTGCTCAACGATGTCGCCTCGGACCTACCCGCGTCCCCTGCCCTGACGGCGCTGGGTCCGTTGGCCGATAGCGGGGCGCCGAGCCGGGCCGAACTGGCTGAGCAGCTTGATGATGTCGCCCGTGAGGCCCGGCGGGCTGAACGCGGCAGCGGCGGCAATTTGTTCGATCGCCTTGGCCGGTCGTTGACCACCGCCATCGTCGTCGGTCGACCCGGAGCGGAAAACTCCGTCGCAGCGGCCGACATCACCGCCCGCGCCCAAACTCATCTTGAGAATGACGACTTGGAAAGCGGCGTGGATGAGATGGAGCGGCTGAGCGGGCCGGCGCTGGACACGGCCCGTGCGTGGATCGACAACGCCCAAACGCGTCTGGCGATTGAGGCGGAGCTGCGCGCGCTGAACACCACGCTCTCGGCCCTCAATGTGGACGGTGAGGCCGGCGCTGGCCCATCCGCGCCCGCCCAGGACGGATAAGCGATCGTGCTGCGCATCATCCAAGCCATCATCTTGGTGCTCGGCGCAGCCTTGTTCGCCCTGTTGGCCGCCATCTTGTTGGTGATCGACGACACTGAGGAGATCTTGTTCGTCGCCAACATCGTCACGGTCCGGATGCCGAGCTTGGCGATCCAGATCTTACTTGTGTATCTGCCACTGCTAGGGATTTTGTTTTGGCTGACGGGCCTGCCCGATCGGTTGCGTCGGCGCATGGCTGCGGGGCGGCGTGATCGTGGCTTTCAAGCGCTGGAGGCGGCTTTGATTTCCGCCGCCGCCGGGGATGCGCGCAGCGCGCGTCGGTCGGCTCAGCGCGCCGAGACCCTGCTGACTGCGCAAGCGGCCTCGCGTTTGGTGGCCGCCCAAACGGCCCTGGCGGCCGGCGATGAAGTGGATGCTGAGGCGCACTATGCGGCCATGCTGATCGAGCCGCGCACCCATTTGGTGGGCCGGCGCGGCCTGGCGGCCGCCGCGATCACCCGGCGCGACTACGCCTCGGCGCTCATCCACGCCAAGACCGCCTTTGACGCTGCACCCGATGCGATCTGGGCGTTTGAGCTGGTGTTTGACGCCCAGATCAAGCTTCCCGACTGGGACGGCGCGTTGGTCACCCTGTTGGAGGGGCGCCGGCGCGGCCACATCAATGATATCGCTGCGGCCCGGCGGCGGGCGGTGATCTTGACCGCCATGGCGTGGCGCGAACGCACACGGAATGTCGAGTTCGCCCGGCAGCTCGCCGAACAGGCCGTGGCGGCGGCCCCTGAATTCACCCCAGCGGCGACCTTGGGCGCACGCTTGCTGGCGCGCGCGGGCAAGACCAAGCGCGCGCTCAGCCTGATCGGAACGGCGTGGCGCACCGCGCCGCACCCGGCGCTGGCGAGCCTGGCGCGCGACATTGACGCGTCAGCCAATGGCGCTGGGCATAGCCAAACGCTGGCTGACTTGGCTCACGTGAATCCCGATCACCGCGAAAGCCGGATTGTGCTCGCCGAACTGGCGCTCGCCCAAGGGCGAGCCAGTGAGGCGCGCCGCATCTTGGAGGCTCTGGCCCGGCGCGAGTCCCCGCCCTCAAGCCGATTGTGCGCGCTCATCGCAGAAGCCGCCCGCGCCGAGGGCGCTGATGACGTCGCCGACGTGTGGGCGCGCGAGGCGGTCAGCGCGCCGGGCGAAGCGGCATGGTCAGACCTTGATCCTTTAGGCGATGACTTTGCGTTCGCCGACGAGGATTGGCCGGTGTTTGTCTACACCTATGGGGATCGGGGCGAGCTGCCGCATCCGCGCTTGGAGCGCGCCGAAGCGATACGCGCGCTTCCGGTTGCGTTGGTTCAAAGCACGGATGCGCCGGTTCAAACCACCGGCGGCGCACTGGTTCCCGCGCGGGATAACGCCCCGCATGATGGACGTTCACCAGATGCTGGCAAAGACGGGCTATGACTTGTCCGGCTGGTGATTTGCGCGTACACACCCGCCCGGAGCCGCTTTAGCTCAGCTGGTAGAGCAACGCATTCGTAATGCGTAGGTCGCGTGTTCGAGTCACGCAAGCGGCACCAGTTTTTCGATGACTTAGCTTTCATTTCCACCCACCTCCTCCGTACTTCGTGCTGGGCGGCTCAAGTGTTCCTGCTGCGCCACACAAATGTTCGGGCGAGCGATGTAAGTCTAGGCTGAGTCAGTCATTTGTGGGTTGGCGTGGCCGAGGTCTTGAGCGATTTGCTCCATCGGCAGGTCGCTGGCGGCTTAGCGGCGTTCGGCGGCCTCACGACTTCAGCCTTGGTCAGCCAGACATTGCAATGCCAAGACTGCCCTAACCGTCTCAGCTCTGGATTGGCGTTTGCGCGGGCGGCCCATCTCGATCGATTCGGAAAACTGGCCCCCTGCAGTGGTTGCGTTTGGTCAGGGTGACCCGCAAGACAAGGGGGCGACCGTCACGGATGCGTGATACGCCTGTGACTATCGTGTGAAGGCTGCGCCGACCGTGTGCGGCCGATGCGCGCGGCGCTCAATGGCGTTGGCGCGCTTCACGCCCGGTTCAGTCGAACACGCGCGTCATCGTTACGCTGGGGGAGTGGTGGACAGTTGGCCGGGTTTGCGGCTGGCTTTCGTTGTTTCCATTAACGGTGCGTGGAGGAGGATGACATGCGCTTGATCCGAATGGCGCTCGCCATGATGTGCCTTTGCGGCGTGTTCGCTGCGCCAAGCGTTGCACAGTATCAGCAACGCTCAATTGTTGTGAATGGTCAGGAGCTTGGCCAGCAAGAGATCGACACGCTGGTGTCGCTGTACGGCCAGGTTTATGTGGGCCGATACTGGTATGACCCGGTTTCGGGCCTTTACGGGTATGAGGGCCAGGGGCCGTTTGGGCAAATGATGCCCAATCTGTCGATTGGCGGTCCCTTACAGGCCAACGCTTCGGGCGGAGGTTCGGGCTATATGACGGGCGTGTTCATCAATGGACGCGAAATCAGCCAACAGGAATACATGTTCCTCTATTCAATCTTCGGCCAAGTGATTCCGGGGCGCTACTGGATCAACGCCCAAGGCATCGGCGGCATTGAAGGCCAACCAACGCCCATGTTCAACATCGTTGCGGCCGCGCAACAAGCCGCGGCGATGCAGGGCGGCGGCGCCTATGGCGGCGGTCAGTATGATTCCCACTACATGCCTTGGATCGGCGGCGGCGCCGGCACGAGCGTGGGGCGCGCCTCAGACGGCTGTATCTACGTGTCGCAGGGCGGGTATTCGAACGACTTTTGCTAAGAGAACTTGGGAGGCGCTTTTGGACAATCGGCGCCTCTCCTTTTTCAACGAGCCGGCCCGCTAGGCGTACAAGAACCTTGGCTTTTGGTTCGCCGCCAACACCACACAGGTGAGCGGGCCGCCATAGACCGCGCCCGTGTCGACATTGATGCGCAGCGGGACCACTTCAGGCTGTCCGTCGTCGGTGGGCGTGTGGCCGTGCACCACCGTCAGTCCCGTTAGCTCGGCGCGGTCAGGCCAGAGCTCGGTGTCGAAAAATTGCCGCGAGCGCGTCCACATGCGCACCTCGTCGCGACAATTGGGAAACGCCTCGGGATCAATCCCTCCATGCACGAACGCAAGCCGACGCTCGGAGTCCCAATGCAGCGTCGGGAGCGCTTGAAGCCAGACCAGATGCTCGGCGTCGAGCATGCCCTCCAATGGACCGGCTTTGCGCCCCGCATTGAGGTAGCTCGCCACCGTTGAGTCGCCGCCATTGGCCGCCCAATGCTCGGTGGCGTGCTCAAACGCGTCGTTGGCGGCGTCGATCATCATCTGTTCGTGGTTGCCGCGCAGGGACACCACGTCGAAGGCGCCGCTTTCGGAGGCCTGAGCCTCTAACGCGCGCACGCGTTCAATGACGCCAAAACTGTCGGGCCCACGATCGACATAGTCGCCAAGATGGACAATCACCGCGCGGGCGTTCGCGACACTGGCGTCCGTCAAGATCGCGGTGTGCAGCTCGCCCAGCCGCTCGGCCAGACCATGAATGTCGCCAATGGCGTAAAACACACGGGTATCAGTCATATCGTTGCTCAGATGAGGGTTCCTGCGCTTAGCCCGACCACAGTGCGAGCGCCAGTCGGTCACCATCGATTGACCAGGATGACAGGTGGGCCGTGGGCGGGCACCTTTTGCATATCACTTAGGCAGGAACGGCGGCGATGACCATCAAGCCCACACAAGAGATGCTCAATCTCTATGATCTTTATGCGCATGGCGACATCTCGCGGCGCACGTTTTTCGATCGTTTGGGGGCGTTTGCGGTTGGCGGCCTCAGTGTGGCGGCGCTTGCCGAAAGCCTGTTGCCCCGATACGCCAGCGCAGTGCAGGTCGACGACGATGATCCGCGGATCACTGGCCAGGACATCACGTACGCATCGCCCGAGGGCGCTGGAACCATGGGCGGCTATCTTGTGCGTCCCGCCGGTATCGACGCCGCACTGCCTGGCGTGTTGGTCGTCCACGAGAACCGTGGGCTGAACCCTCACATTCGCGATGTCGCGCGCCGGGCCGCGCTTGCCGGCTATGTGGCGTTTGCACCCGACGCGCTCCACCCGCTTGGGGGGTATCCGGGCAATGACGACGATGGCCGCACGCTCCAGGCGCAACGCGACCGCGGCGAGATGCTCAATGACTTCATCGCGGCCACTGCGGCGCTGCAAGCGCACGAGACGTGCAACGGGAAAGTGGGGGCGACGGGATTTTGCTATGGCGGGGCTGTGGTCAACGCGCTGGCCGCGCGCGCGCCGGGATTGTTGGCGTCGGTTCCGTTTTACGGACGCGGCTTGACCGGCGATGATGTCGCCGATGTGGGGTGCCCCCTGCTCATTCAGCTTGCCGGGCTCGATGACCGCATCAATGAGGGCTACCCGGCCTATGCCGCGGCGCTGACGTCAGCCGGGAAGGATTTCACCATCCACCACTATGCCGGCGCCAATCACGGATTTCACAACGACACCACGCCGCGGTTCGACCCGGCGGCGGCGGCTCTGGCTTGGTCCCGCACCCTCACCTTTTTCGACACCCATTTGCGGGGTTGATGCGGGCTAGGCCGCCTTGGTGATGTGTCCTCGGTTGAGCAACAGCTCAGCGATTTGCACCGCGTTGAGCGCAGCGCCTTTACGCAAATTGTCGGACACAACCCAGAGGTTCAAACCGTTCTCGAGCGTGACGTCATCACGTATGCGACTGACAAAGGTGGCAAAATCACCGACCGACTCAACCGGGGTGATGTATTGCTCGTCTTCAGGATTATCGATGACCAAAATGCCTGGGCTTTCGCGCAACAATGACCGCGCCTCATCGGCGGAAAGCGGAGACGATAGTTCGAGATTGATCGCCTCACTGTGACCGACAAAAACTGGAACGCGGACACATGTCGCCGTCACTTTGATTTTTGGGTCGAGGATCTTTTTGGTCTCGACAACCATCTTCCATTCTTCTTTCGTCGCACCATCCTCCATAAAGTCATCAATGTGGGGGATGATGTTGAACGCGATTTGACGGGTGAAGTTTTCTTTGGTGATGGGATCGTTGACGTAGATGCCTTTGGTTTGGTTCCACAATTCGTCCATGGCGTCAGAGCCCGCGCCGGATACCGACTGGTAGGTCGACACAACCACCCGCTCAATGCCCGCACGGTCGTGGAGCGGCTTGAGGGCGACGACCATTTGCGCCGTGGAGCAGTTTGGGTTGGCGATGACGCCCTTCTTGATGGTGTCGATGGCGTCGGCGTTCACCTCCGGCACGATCAACGGCACATCAGGGTCCATGCGGAAGGCGGACGAGTTGTCGATCACGACGGCCCCGGCGCTGGCGAAACGCGGCGCCCATTCGCGCGCGGCGTCGGCGCCGACGGCCATCAACGCAATGTCGATCCCCGACAAGTCGGCCTGCTCTAAGT
>CAZADA010000044.1:0-22386 GCA_964483775.1 uncultured Caulobacterales bacterium | reverse complement strand
GAAGGCGGCGTTGCGTAGAGAGGCGGGCCCGAATTGGACGCCGCGCCAATTGGCGTCGGTGAACTGGGCCCAATCGGCTACGAGCGAGGGCGGTTCGGGGGTGAGGACGGGCGCACCGGCGTCGTCTGTGCGGCGCTCCACCGTGTCTGGCGCGTGCGCCCTGAGCGCCGCCGACGCCCCCACGCCGACTTGGACGCCGATGAGCGTAATCCGATTGTGTCGGGCAAGCCGCGCCCGGATCAGGCGCTCCACCACCCCTTGGCGCGCCTTCGCCGCCTTATCGTCTGGGCCGCGGATCGCCGGCGCGGCGTCAGGGTGGTGGAGGATATGGCGGAGTTGTTCTGCGCCGTCACTTCGCAGATGGCCGGCCGCCCGCATGGCGTCAAGGGTGGCGAATCCGCGCGCATCGTAGACGTTTTCGTCAGCGATCCCGGCCGCGGCGATGGCGGAACGCTCCGCGTCGCTGAACATGCCGTCCACGCCCCAATAGTCGCGGTGGGTCCACCAATAATGCTGAAGCGTGAAGGTCATCTCCTGGGCGTCGGCGCCGAACAAGGCTTGGAACTCCTCAGGCGCGTCCCAGCGTTTGAGATTGGCTGCTTCGGTTTGGTCCCAATCTGGTCCGTAGGTCAGGGCGATGTCGACTTCGGCCAAGCCCTCCCACGAAAAATCCATCGCGGCGTAGGCGGCGGCGTAGAGGGCCGCGCCCTCGCTCTCCCACGCGTCTTTCGGTTTGTGTTTGCGCTCGCAATACGCCTGCCAGGCATCCAGCGCGGCTTGGCGTTGTTGTGTGTCGCCGATCCTTTTTGCTTCGCTCACGGATGCGGCGTCCGTATTGGCGCGCGTGTCGTCCTGATCCGCCATGTGCCCCCCTGTCCCCCTGTTGGCCCACCCCCGTGTCGGCCGCTAGCCGCGTTCACGCATCAGCCGCGCTTTGTCGCGCTGCCAATCGCGGTCGCGCTGGACCTGGCGCTTGTCGTGGGCCTTGCGGCCCTTGGCGAGGCCAAGCTCCAGTTTGGCCACGCCGCGGGCGTTAAAGTAGAGCTTCAGGGGCACGAGCGTGCGCCCCTCGCGTTGCACAGCGCCGGTGAGGCGCGCGATTTCGCGGCCATGCAGCAAGAGTTTGCGTGGGCGCGTGGGGGCGTGGTTTGCGCGGTTGGCTTGTTTGTATTCGGGGATGTTGGCGTTGATCAGGTAGATCCCGCCCTTCTCAGCGCTCGCATAGCTTTCCGCGATGTTGGCGCGGCCATGGCGCAGAGCTTTGACCTCCGAGCCCATGAGCACCAGGCCCGCCTCCACGGTGTCTTCGATCTCATATTCGTGGCGGGCCCGGCGGTTCTCCGCCACGATTTTGCGCTGGGAGGCGGGCTGACTAGACATGGGCGGCGGCCTCCAACCTGCCGGCCTCAGAGGCGCGGTAGTGCGCGAGAGCCGCGTCCATGACCGCTTCGGCTTCGGCGTTGGGCGCGACCAGCGGCAAGCGCAAGTCGGGGGCGCACCGTCCCATTCGGGCCAGCGCGTACTTGGCTGGGCCGGGGTTGGTGCTGGCCACCAAGGCTTTGTGCAACGGGGCAAGCCCCTGGTTGATTTGGCGGGCGCGGGCGAAATCCCCAGCGAGGGCCGCGTTCATCATCGCGGCGAAAGCGTGCGGGGCGATGTTGGCGGTCACCGAAATGCATCCCGCCCCGCCATGCGCCATGAAGCCGAGCGCGGTGGAATCGTCGCCGGACAGTTGGATGAAGGCCTGTCCACAGGTTTCGCGCTGGCGGTCGACCCGGGCGACATCGGCGGTGGCGTCTTTAACGCCGATAATGTTGGGATGTTGGGCCAGGCGACCCATGGTTTCCGGGCTCATGTCCACGACGCTGCGGCCGGGAATGTTGTAGAGGATCTGTGGGATTTCCACGGCGTCGGCGATCGCCATAAAGTGCGCATACAGCCCTTCTTGGGTGGGCTTGTTGTAGTACGGAACGACCAACAGCGCGGCATGCGCGCCGGCGGCCTTGGCGTGGGCGGCGAATTCGATGGCGTGCAGCGTGTTGTTGGAGCCGGCCCCGGCCACAACCGGCGCGCGGCCGGCGGCCTGGTCGACACAGGCGTCGATAACAGCTTTGTGTTCGTCATGGGTGAGTGTGGCGCTCTCGCCGGTGGTGCCACATGGCACGAGCCCGTGTGTGCCCGCCTCCAAATGCCAATCCACAAGGGCGCGTATGGCGCCGACATCAAGCCCGCCATTGCGAAATGGGGTGGCCAGTGCGCAAAATGAACCTTTGAACATCGCCTTCGTCGCTTGCCTGTTGCTGCAAGAATTGAGAAACATGACAAATCGTAGTGTCCTTTGGCGACGACGACAAATGTTCGCAGCGGGCGTAGCGGGGACGACGCTGTGACCTGCGCCCCGCCATCTATCGAAGGGTGTTGTTCCATGCCTTCACTGCGCCGCTGCGCCACGCGGATCGGTACTGTCTTCACTGCGGCGATGGCTGGGCTTTCCGCCCTGCCGGCAACGGCGCAAAGCGCCCTGCCCGATCGGCTTAAGCCCGAGCGACCCGCCATTTCTCGGATTGTTGGCGCGGACGATGAGTTTCGGTTGCGCCGGGGGCTGCGCGAAGCCGATCGGGCCAATTGGTTTGAGGTCCGCCAGTTGGCGGCCCAGATGGACGATCCCACTGGTGCGCGGATCCTGTTGTGGCGCGCCGCCACCAGCGATGTGCGCTCCAGCTTTGATGAGTTAAACCGCGCGCTCGACCTATTGGGCGCTGATTGGCCCAATGCGGTGGGCATCCGCCAGGACGCGGAAGCCGCCATCGCCGACGCGGGGCTCAGCGCTGCGGACGTGGTGGCTTGGTTCGAGCGCTACCCGCCGACGTCGGGCGATGGGAGCATCGCCCTGGCTGACGCGCTGTTTTCAGTCGGGCGCGTCGAAGAGGCCGATACGCTCTTACGCGAAACCTGGCGCACACGCCGGCTCAGCCGGGACGTTCAGGACCGGACCGTTCGCCGGTATCGCAGCCGTTTGACCCGCGAGGACCATGAAGCGCGCACGGACCTGTTGTTGTGGATCGATTTTCGCTCCTCGGCGTGGGCGTTGCGCGATCAGGTGTCGCCGAGTTGGCGATCATTGATGCTGGCGCGCATTCGCTTGCGTGGACGCCAACGCGGTGTGGATGCGGCCGTCGCCGCGGTGCCGGCTGCGTTGCGTGACCATCCCGGTTTGTTGTTTGAGCGCGCACGTTGGCGTCGCCGCGCGGGTCGGCGCTCGGACGCCTTGCCGCTCTTGTTGCAAATCCAACCGCCGATCAGCCATATCGCCGCCGAGGTCATCTGGACCGAACGCCGGATCCATGTGGGCTACGCGCTGCGCCGGTCTGACTACGACACCGCCTATGCCTTGGCCTCCAATCACGGGCTGGAAGAGGGCGCGCAGTTTGCCGACGCAGAATGGCTTGCCGGTTGGCTCGCGCTGCAAAAGCTCGGGCAAGCTGAACAGGCCTACGCGCATTTTGTTGAGATGGAGGGCAAGGTCTCAACGCCGATCTCCAAAGGGCGCGGCCTGTATTGGATGGGTCGGGCCGCCGAAGCCATGGGGGATCGCGACCTCGCCCAGCAGCACTACATCGCGGCGGCGGACTATCCCACTGTGTACTATGGCCAATTGGCGATCGAGCGGTTGGACAATCAAGGCGATGAATATCGCTTGCCAACGCCCGTCGAGCCGACGCCCGAACAGCGCGCAGCGTTTGAGGACCGCGATCTGGTGCGCGCTTTGATTGTGCTGGCGGAGTTGGACGAGGTGGACCTGTTTCGCCGGGCGTCCTATTACCTTGATGATAAGCTCGAGAACCCCGCACACATTGCGCTTTTGGGCGACATCGCCCTTGATTTCGGCCAGCCCGGATTTGCTGTGCGCGCCGCCAAGGCGGGTGTCCTGAACGGTGTTTTTGAAACCGACACGGCGTATCCGATTTTGGAGCTGCCCCCGCTCGACCCGATTTCGCCTGAGCCGGCGTTCATTTATGCGCTGATGCGTCAGGAGAGCGAGTTTTATCCCCGCGCCGTCAGCGGCGCCAACGCCCAAGGCATCATGCAATTGCTGCCCGCCACGGCGCTGGGCACCGCGCGGCGCATCGGCGAAAGCTACCGGCGCAACTGGCTGGTTGACGATGTCGAGTACAACATTCGCATTGGATCGGCGCATCTGGGTGAGCTGGTGAACAGCTTTGACGGGTCCTACATTTTGGCCGCGGCGGCGTACAACGCCGGGCCACGCCGGGCGCGCCAATGGGTCCGCGATTATGGCGATCCCCGTGATCCGAGTGTTGATCCCATTGATTGGGTTGAGAGCATTCCGTTCCGGGAGACCCGCAACTATGTGCAGCGGCTCTTGGAAGCGACCCAAGTGTATCGGGGCCGTCTCAATGGCGGGGTGTTGGACGTGCGCTTAACCGCTGACCTGCGGCGCGGCGGTTAGGGAACGCCCTACGCGCCGATGGCGGCGGCGAAGCTTGCCGGATCGACATTGCCGCCCGAGGCGACCACCACGACCGTCTTGCCGCGCAGGTCCAATCGTCCCGCCAGAACGGCGCCGAGGGCCGCCGCCCCGCCTGGCTCGAGCACGATCTTCATCCGCCGGAAGGCGAACGCCATGGCCGCGCGCACTTCGGAATCGGTGGCGACAACGCCGCCGGCCAAGATCTCCTGGTTGATGGGGAACGTCACCGCGCCTGGAGTTGGGGTGATGATGGCGTCACAAATCGAACCGGATTTGGCCGGATTGCAGACCCGTCGGCCGGCTTGCAGCGAACGGCGATGGTCGTCAAAGCCAGCCGGTTCGGCGGCATAGATCTGCGCGCGCGAGCCGAGCCCTCGCATCGCCAAGCCAATCCCGGCGATCAACCCGCCCCCGCCTGCACAGCACACGACAACATCCGGCGTCGCCCCGTAGGCCTGCATCTGTGTCATCAGTTCCAGCCCCGTCGCGCCTTGACCGGCAATGGTGTCGCGGTGGTCATAGGGCGGGGCTAAGACAGCGCCTGTGTCGGCGACCATGGCGTCGGCCATGGCTTCGCGGTCGTCGGTTTCCCGGTTGTAACGCACAATGTTTGCGCCCCGAGCTGCGACACCGGTGACCTTCGTGATCGGCGCGTCGTGGGGCATGATGATGGTCGCGCGAAGTCCCATGATGCGCGCGGCTTCCGCGACGCCTTGGGCGTGGTTACCGGAGGAATAAGCCACCACGCCGTTCTCGCGGGCCTTTGCAGCGTGCAACGTCAGCAAGTTCACCGCGCCGCGGAATTTGAACGACCCGGTGCGCTGGAGGTTTTCGCACTTCACAAACACATTGGCGCCCGTAGCGCGGTCCAACACCGGCGCACGCATGAGCGGCGTCGCAACCGCCAGCGATGCGATCCGTTCGGCTGCGGCGGTGATCTCAGCGAAGTCTGGGGCCGTCGCCACGTTCCGCGAGGCCGATTCGCCAACAGAGGGATTCGCTTCGAGCATATGTGCGCGCATGATCACTCCTAACGCCGCGCTGTTCTACGCTTAAGCGATCATGTTTAGCCCATACCGGGGCGGTCGTGTCGACGAAATGGCGCCGCGGGCGCGTCAAACGACGGTGATGTCGGCAGGATCGATGCGAAATTCGGTGAAATCGCTCTGCACTATGCGGCCTGGCACGCGGACGGGATCGGCAACCCGGGCGAGAATCTCGTCGCGCAGGGGGCCCCCACTTTGTCCTGGCCGATCGTCGGTCAAGACGAACGCGCGAACCGCGCCAGTGCGCAACCGTGCGAAAAAGGCCGGCGGCAGGCCGCTGCGAATGCACAGGGCGGCGCAGGCTTTATGGACCTTACCCTGATTGGGGCGCATGGCGCCAAACCAGCACTTGGCGTCCAAGATTTCGCCACGCAACGTGACACGGCCAAGCTCAACCGCTTCGGCGCGCGCGCGGAGGCCCAGCGGTTGGCCGTTGAGTTCCCTGGGATCGACGCTGCGGACCCAGTCGGGCCCATCAATGGCTGAGATCATGGTGTCGTCGCCGCGCTCAATCAACGTGCCCCGCACGGCGACGTAGCCGCTTTGGGACGCCCGTTCGGCCGCTGCGAGGCGTTCGTGGACGCCGCATTTGCCAACACATCCCAAGAGCGAGGGACGCGCAAAAGCGCGCACTTCACGAAGACCGCCATCGGTTTCCAACTGCGCGCCGACCCGGAGCGCGGGATAGGGATGAGTGATGAGCTCACCAACAAAGTCTCGGGTATCGCCCTGGTCCCAGGTTCCCTCGCCTGGCGCCTGTTGGAACGCTGCGAGCGCGCCAGCCACGCCGCCGCCGGCGATGACGGCTCCGATCCCCAGACCGAGCAGGAACCGGCGGTCCACGCTGGGCGGATTGGGCGACCAGCCGATGAACATGTCCTCATTCGTTTTGGGACGCAGTGGGCCGCGGCCGCGTTGATTGTCACTCATGACACAGCTCCTGTGACCATGGCTGGCGGGGTGGGCGTGCCGGCCGGCAACGGATCGGCATGAACAAAAACCTCACCATTGTCGATTTTGACCCGGTAGGTTGGGATTTTCTCGCTAAAGGGCGGCGGGGAAACGCCGTCCTCAGGGCGGTATTGGAAACCATGCCAGGGGCACGTGATCAGGCCGTCCTTGATGCAGCCTTCGCCCAGCGGACCGGCCTGGTGGCGGCACACATTGGATACTGCCGACACCTTGCCCTGATAGCGGAAGACCGCAACGCGCTCGCCATCGGCCAACACCGCGATGACAGCGCGGTTGTCGGGAATGTCGTCAGCCCGGCCGACAGACACCCAGCCCTCGTCGTCGCGGTGCGCTCGATGCGCCGCGTCACGCGCCCCCTCGCGCCAGCCGGCCAGCACGTGCAATCCAGCGACCAACGCCACGCTCACCGCCATAACCACCGCGTACAGGACACTCTTCTCGCTTTGAATCACGCCGAGCATGACGTGGGCCACAAGCGCCGCGTAAGCGAAGTAAACGCCCATATGCAGCGTCTTCCAGACGCGCGGACCCAGCTGGGCGTTGAAAAAGTCATGACTGGTCGCCGCCATGAGGAACAAGATGATGAGGGCGATGAACCCGAGCGATTCAAAGGGAAACGCTTGAATACGGTCGTAGTTGGGGTTGGAGGCGAACAGCGACACAAACACGTTCACATCGGAAAAGCCGTGATACCACATCAAGACGAGGCCCGCATGGACCAGGGCCAGGATGAACGTGGTCACGCCCATGTGCCGGCGGTTGTAGAGCACCGGGGCGAAGCGCGGCGTCAACCGCGCCAAAGGGCCTATCATCAAGATGAAGGTCAGCAAGGCGAATGCGGTGACGCCGAACGCCCGGATGAGCAATTGCACCGGGTGCAGGCTCTGGCCGGCCGGCGCAGTGACGCTCGACACCACGATGAACGTTGCTAGAAAACCGCCGACGCCGAGAATGAGAAACGTGTCATACCATTTCTTGAATGGCGTCCACTGGACGGCTTTGTAATCGTGGCTCATGGCGCACCCCCTTCCCGATCGTCGGTGTCGTCTGGGTCTTGGTCGTAGCGATCGGCTGCGTCGTCGACGTCGGTGCGGAAGGGGAAACTGGCGTCGGCCTCATCCAGCACCAAATTGGCCGCAGAATCGTCGGTCGCCTCTGGCAAGGATTCGGGTTTGACGAACAGCGCAACGGCGATGATGACCACCAACACCGGAGTGAGAACCCACCAAATCAGGCGGTGACTGCGTCGCAATCTGCGCGTCATGCTGGTTTCTCCCCCTTGAGCAGCTTGAGAGCAAACAGCGGCCAGAGCCCAGCGCAGCCCCAAAACACAAGCACGCGAGCCTGGATGGGCGCGCCCTTGAGACTGGCGAAATTGTCGTCAATCCGCCTGCCTGCGACCGTGACAATCGCCAGCGCGACCAGCACCCCAAGGCCGGCGTAAATCGCCAGCCCCATGACGAGCCCTTCGGCCAGTTCAATCGTCATCACCCACCCCTTGTTTGCTCGCCGACGTGGCGCGCGCCTCCGCGATAAGCTCCTCCTCCAACAGGCGGTCCGCGGGGATCAGCAGACCAACAGTGCGTTGATGCGGCCAACCAGCCTCGAACACCGCCCGGGCGGCGGATTTGGAGCGATCCTTGTTGGCCATCGTGGCCACATGCTCGTGGTCATCGCAAGTCACGATGCGTAACGGGGCCAGATCGCGAACGTGATCGGCCGAGAGCGCGCCAAACGTAACCGGCGCTTGCGGCGGCCGCCTCAACACCCGCGCCCAGAGGGGTTGGGGCGCATACCCCATCAACACCACCGCGTCAGCGCACTCGGGTATCAAGGTCGGCACGTTGTCGCCCCAGACGACGCACCGTACGGGGTGAGACGCATCGCGCATCTCAAACCACAAGACCGTGGGAACAAACACAGCGTCGCCGGCGTGTTCGAGGGCGCTCTGAAGCGCAGCGCGGTTTCGGTTCCAGCGCCAGGCCTCGGCAATGTCCTGCGCCGGTGCTGCGGGCGGATCGAAGGCCTGACGGGCGAACACGGCGCTAAGGCTCGAACGGTTGCCCGCGCTCCAGCGCTGCAAAAACGCCTCACGGAGATAGGGCGCCGACCCCGTGCCACCCGTTTGAGGATCTTCGATCGCCGGACTGAGCGCTGCGATCACGCCGTCGAGCTCATCGGCGGCTTCGAGCCCGAAGACGTGGGGGGGGTTGGGGTTGTGGTAAACGGCGCCCTGGCGTGGGGGGGGGCGGGCGGGGGGGGCCTGCCAGCGTAAGCTAATGACCTCGCCGGTGTCGGGATGCTCATAGCAGTATTCAGGTTGGTCGGCTTCGCCCTCGCGGCGATAGAAGGGTCGGTCAGCAAAAAAGTCGTCGACCTCGCCAAACCCAAAGGGCGCTTCGGGGCGGGGTCTGAAGTGGAGATCGTAACTCAACGCTCGTCATCCTTGGGCTGATGGGCCAGGCTCGAGTCGAGGGCCAGGATGCGCCACACCGCCGGCAGGACGACAGTCATCGCCGGCTCCGTGAGGTCACGCGCGCCCCGCCACGCCGCCAAAGTCGACGCCGGCCAGGTCGGCCATATCACGCTTCCATGTGATCAGGTCATCGCGGTTGAAATCGGCCAGGCGCTGGTGGCCGCAGGCGCGCGCGAGCACCTTCATCAAGTCGACCGAAGCGCCGAAAAAGTTCTGCAATTGGCGCGCCGACTTCTCGATCACCAAACGCGATACGAGGTGAGGCTTGGTCGTCGCCACGCCGACGGGGCAGTTGTTGGTGTGGCAGGCGCGCATGGCGATGCAGCCAATGGCCTGCATCGCGGCGTTGGACACGGCGATCGCGTCTGCGCCCAAAGCAAGCGCCTTGGCGAAATCGGCCGGTTTGCGAAGGCCGCCGGTGATGATCAAGGACACGTTGGGCTTGTCCGAGCGATCCAGATGCCGGCGTGCGCGGGCGAGCGCTGGGATGGTCGGCACTGAAATGTTGTCGCGGAAGATCAGCGGCGCGGCGCCGGTGCCCCCGCCTCGACCATCCAAAATGATGTAGTCCACGCCCACCAATAGCGCGGCGTCGATGTCCTTTTCGATGTGCTGGGCCGACAGCTTGTAGCCGATCGGAATGCCGCCGGTGCGATCGCGCACTTCATCGGCGAAATCGCGAACTTGGAGGCAGTCCGTCCAATCTGGAAAGCGCGACGGGCTGATGGCGGATTCGCCTTCCGGAATGCCGCGGACTTGGGAGATTTTGCCGACGTTTTTGTGACCCGGAAGGTGGCCGCCGGTACCGGTCTTGGCCCCTTGCCCGCCTTTGAAGTGGAAGGCCTGCACCTTGGCGAGCTTGTCCCAAGTGAAGCCGAAACGACCCGAGGCGAGTTCGTAGAAATAGCGCGAGCACTCGGCCTGTTCCTCTGGGAGCATGCCGCCTTCACCCGAACAAATTCCGGTTCCCGAGAGCTCAGCGCCACGCGCGAGGGCCACTTTGGCCGGCTCGGACAGTGCGCCAAAACTCATGTCCGAAACAAAGATCGGTATGTCGAGGTGGAGCGGTTTTTGCGCCCCTGGACCAATGGTCACGCCGGTGTCGACCGGTTCCTCGTCGAGCAATGGGAAATCACCGAGCTGGGCGGTGACGAACTGCAGATCATCCCAATCGGGCAGCTGTGTACGCGGCACGCCCATGGCGACGACCACGCCGTGATGGCCGGTCTTGGTCAAACCGTTGCGGGCATACTCTTGGATCAACTTGCTGTAGGGCTCAGCGTCATCGCCATGCGTGTCCTGGTAGGCGCCAAGGTAGTCGTCGCGCTTGAACGGCTGGGGGTTGTCGCGGCCCCAGGCCTCGATCTCTTCTTCATCAACCCAGACTTTGCCGTCGTCGACCCAGGCGTCGAATTTTTCCAGCTGTTCAGCGTTGTTGTATTCGCTGACCCCCGTGTCGACGCGGTAATCCCAGTTGTGCACGCCGCAGATCAGATTGTCGTCATCATCGACGAACCCGTCCGACATCAGGGCGCCGCGGTGCAAACATCGCCCGTAGAGGACCGAGACCCGATCATCGAAGCGGACCACCACCAAGTCGACGTCCGCCACCAGGGCGTGCACGGGCTTGCGATCGCTCAGCGCATCCCAGTCCAACAACGCTAAGGGCTTCATGGCGGCACCTCATTTCTGATCGTTAACACAAAGGCGAACACACCGGTTTGATGCGATGACGGCCCCCAAGGTTTCAGTGTTCTTGGTCGGGGTCGCTTGACTGTGCGGCCACAGGCGTAACGTCATCCTCGCTTGGCGCGGGTCGCGCATGCAGACCGGCCATGATGTCGGTGAGCGCCAGATCCTTGGGGCTGAGCACCAGAAGATTGCCCGAGCGGCCGAGAACTTCGGCGATGTTCTGGCGAGTTTGCATTTCCAAGATCGCAAGCAGCGCTTGGACCGCCTCGGGGCGGCGATCTTTGGGAAAGGCGTCAAGGATTTCGTCCAGCTTTCCCTGGCTATAGGCCGAAACGCCGGGATGGGCGGCCTGCCCCGGCCCGCTCGGGGCCGGCATCGGCGCGCTCGGCGTGTCCGCATCGCCCTCGCTGGGGGTGTGGGCTGGCGCCGCTTCGTCACCCGAGCCTGGGTAAGGTGCGAACGTGTAAACGCGCCCGCCCTCATTGGATAAGTCACGCAGCTCCAAATTGACTTCCATCACGTCAAGGCCGAGCGGAATGGCCTGACCGAGCGCGCCGTTTTCGATGTCCGACGCCGCTTCTTGGTCGCGCAAAACCTCAGCGACCTTGAGGTTGATGCTCATCAGGTCGCGCTGGACTTGTTCGTTGTGGCGACGTCCGATTTCGTTGCGGATCGCTTGTTTGACGCGGTTTTCAAACACCAAGCCGAAGTTCTGTACGCGAAACGCTTGGCCCAATCGGTCCGCGTTCAAGGCAAAGTTGACAAACGCGGTGATCCGCAAGTCCCGGGCATCGTCCGTGCGTACGATAAACGGGCGAGGACAAAACGTCTGGACGCTGCGGTCAAAGGTGCGCTTGGCGGGATCGACCAACACGACTTCTTGCATGCGCTCCAGGTCGGGCCGGTAGGTCATAAACTGGACAGCTTGCGGCGCGGTCGCCCCCATGGATTTTGGCCAGGAGCCGCGCACATCGCTCGCGCGGAGCATCAACACGCCCTCAGCCCCCTTACGGTAGTGACGGGCCACCATCAATCCGGTCACGAGGCTGGCCACGAACCCTAGCGCGGCGCCGCCCGCTATGGCGAAAAGAAGCGTTTGCATGGTCTGCGCTCCCCAGCTTGAACCGTTGCGGCGCATCGCGCGTCGTCAACGCCACCCCTTGGCCGAACCGGCAATAGCGCATAAACCGGACACGCGCCAGACGGGTACGCTGGCAAAGACTGCGCCCGCTCCAAGGGGCGTTGTAACTCTGGCGCCAGATTGCGCATCGGGTCATCGAGCTGCAAGAGGAAGGGGACCTTTATGAGTGACGCCGCAAACGCCGCTGATTTGGTTTGGCATAAGGTCGCCGAGTTGGGCGACGTCACCGAAGGACGGGTCAAATCGGTCTCGGCCGGTTCGAAAAATCTCGCTCTGGTGCGTTTTGAGGGCCAATGGGCGGCGATGGACAATCACTGTCCCCACCAAGGCGGGCCGCTAGGCGAAGGGTCGATCGAGCGCGGTGTGGATGATAAGTGCTGGCTGCGCTGTCCCTGGCATGGCTGGGACTTTGATCCGCTGACGGGCAAACCCCCGGGCGGACACGAAGACGCCGGCCAGGAGACCTTCCCCGTCGAAGAGCGCAGCGACGGCATTTATGTTGGCGTGCCGGCCGAGCCTGAGCACGAACGCACCGTGTCTGACGTTATGGCCGAAACCATGGTGGCATGGGGCGTCAAACGCGTCTTCGGCATGGTCGGGCACTCCAATTTGGGCCTGGCTGATGCGTTCCGATTGCGCGCTGCGGCCGGCGAGATGAGCTATGTCGGCATTCGCCACGAAGGGGCCGCGAGTTTTGCCTGCTCAGGTTACGCCAAGCTGAGCGGTAAGCCTGCGGCCTGTCTGTCGATCGCTGGACCTGGGGCGACCAATCTGCTCACTGGACTGTGGGACGCCAAAGTCGATCGGGCGCCCGTTTTGGCGTGCACCGGCCAGGTCCAAGTCCAGGTGTTTGGGCCTGGCGCCTTCCAAGAGCTGCCGCTGCAAGAAGCGTTTGAGTCCGTGGCCCGGTTTTCGCACACGGTGCTCGACAGTTCGCGCCACGCTGAGCTCACAAGTTTGGCGCTGAAGTCGGCGATCCAGCATCGCGACGTGGCGCATCTGATCTTCCCGGACAATGTGCAAACCCTCCCCGCCCATGGCGCTAAAGCCCAAGGCCCCGCGGGGCGGCTGTCGCCCAGCCCGCGGATCGCTCCGCCCGAGGCCAGCCTGGACGCCGCTTCGGACAGGCTCAACGCCGCCAAGCGTCCAATCATCATTGTTGGTTACGGCGCGCGCCACGCCATGACGGAGATTGTCGGCCTGGCCGAGGCGCTGGGCGCGCCGGTGCTGACAACGTTTAAGGCGAAGGGGCAAATCCCCGACAGCCACCCCTTGGCCGCCGGCGTACTCGGCCGATCGGGGACGCCGATCGCGTCCTGGTTCATGAATGAGTGCGATCTCATTGTGGCGTTGGGCGCATCGTTCTCCAACCATACCGGGATTGAGCGATCCAAACCCATCATTCAAATTGATTTCGACGAGAGCCAACTGGGCAAGTTCCATCCGGTCGCGGTGCCGGTTTGGGGGGAGGTCGGGCGCACCGCCGAGCTGTTGCGCGATCGTCTGCCCTCGCCTCTCAACGCCGAAGACCAGCGCGCGGAGATCGCGGAACGCTGGACCATGTGGCGAAGCGAAAAGGAAACCCGTCGCGGCGAGGATCGCGGCAAAGGCGCATCGGCCGCCGTGGTGTTTGAAGCGCTGACCCGTCATGCGCCTGAAGACGCCGTCATTGCGGTGGATGTGGGCAACAATGCGTATTCCTTTGGGCGGTATTTCGAACCGAAGTCCGGCCAACGGGTGTTGATGTCCGGTTATCTGGGGTCGATCGGCTTTGCCTTCCCGGCGGCATTGGGCGCCTGGGCGGCGGTCCAAGACTTCGATGAGTTTCGCGGGCGCAAAGTGATCTCTGTGTCCGGCGATGGCGGGTTTGGGCAGTACGCGATGGAGTTCACGACGGCCGTCCAATACGGCATGGACATCACCCATGTGCTCTTGAACAACTCAGAGCTGGCGAAAATCTCCAAAGAACAACGGGATGGGGAATGGCCGGTGTGGCAGACCCATTTGGTCAACCCCAATTTTGCGGGGTTTGCCCGCGCCTGCGGCGGTTGGGGCGACCGAGCGCGCACGGCCCAGGATGTGGACCGCATCATCGCCGAGGCCCTGGCCCACACCGGCGGGCCGTCCTTGGTCGAAATCGTCACCGATCCCGATTTGCTCTAACGCATTCAGGGCCCGTTCCGCGCGTCGCTTCGCCAATGACCATGGTTTCAAACGGGGAGGAACACCATGCCAAACACGGTTTCATCTCTGGGCCTGGCGCGCGTTGTCGTGCTTGGGCCGCCCGGTCTGGCTCACATGGCGGGCGAGCACGGTCTTCAGACCGATCTTGAAGCCATGAGCGCGGCAGGCTTCATGTCATGGGTCAGCGCATCGCTGGCCAACAGCGGCGGTGACTTCAGATGCGAGTAAGCTGGCTGCTGGGCAAGCGGCATGGGCCAGCGTAACGGCGTCGCCGCTTCCTGCATCGTCAGTGAGCGCTCGGCGGTGAGCGTATTGCAAAGGGGATAACCATGCCGGCACACACAGCGGAAGCGATGACGGTTGCGGAGGGCTGGTATGGCGAGCTCGGCCACGCGCTGGAATGGGCGGCGCGCGGCATCGATCTGATCGGGATTGGGATTATCCTGCTCGGCTTTTTGGTGTCGCTCGCCGGACTGGTCTTGTGTCTCGGGCGCGGTCTTGGGTTGCGGCGAGAGCTGCACGACATGCATCAGGTGCGGCGTCAGCTGGGCACCTACATTCTCGTTGGCCTCGAATTCATGATCGCGTCCGACATCATCCACACCGTGATTACGCGCGAGCTTGAAGACCTGGCGTTTGTCGCCGCGCTGGTGGCGATCCGCACGGCCATCGGTTTCTTCTTGGCCCGCGAGATCACCGAGGCGGAGAGTCAACCCAAGCCGCCAGATTGAACAGCGGTCGGGTTGGGCGACAATAAGCACGCATCACCATACGAATAGAACCGGTAGCCCGCGCCAATAGCGTGGGCGTAAGCCGCTTGCATGACGTCTCGTCCGGCGAAGGCGCAGACCAGCATGAACAGGCTGGAGCGGGGCAAATGGAAATTGGTCAACATGCGATCAACCGCGCGAAACCGGTCGCCAGGCTGGATGAACACATCGGTGGGATCGTGGAAGGCGTGGACTCGCCCGGCGTCGTCGACCGCGCTTTCCAGGGTGCGCACGCTGGTGGTGCCCACCGCGACAATGTTGGCGCCTTGCACTCGTGCGGCGTTGATGCGTTGAGCGGCGTTTTCTGAGACCTCACACCATTCCTGATGCAAGCGCTTGGCGCGCATCGCCGCGTCGGTCAGCGGCGCGAAGGTCCCAGGACCAACATGCAAGGTGACCTCAACGAGACTGATTTCTCGATCCTTGAGGGCCTGGAGCAGACGGGGCGTGAAATGCAACCCCGCTGTGGGCGCGGCGACCGAGCCCGGCGTGCGGGCGAACACGGTTTGGTAATCTGCGCTGTCGGTCGCATCCGTCCCGCGGCGGCGAGCAATGTAGGGCGGCAAAGGCGGTTCGCCGATCGCGCTGACCGCCGCGTCAAGCTCGGCCCCGCCGGCGGTGAAACGCAGATCCACGGCGCCGGCCTCGTGTTTGGCTTCAATGTGCGCGGCCAGGTCCGAGCCTGGAAACGTGATGGCGTCGCCAACCGCTAGACGCTTGCCCGGTCGGGCCAAGACGCGCCAGGTGTCGGCGCTCAACCGCTCAGCAAGGTTGATGGTGATGGCGACCGCGTCACCGCCGCCGCCTCCAGCGGTGCGCGCGGCGCGTTCGCCTGTTAGCGCGGCGGGGATCACTTTGGTGGCGTTGACCACCAACACATCGCCCGGTTGGAGGAGCGCCGGCAGATCGCGGACGACGCGGTCACCAAGGCCTTGGCCGGCCGGCTGGTCGCCTTGGACGGTCAACAGGCGCGCCGCGTCGCGGGGCCGCGCCGGGCGCAAGGCGATCCGTTCTTGGGGCAAAGCGAAGTCAAACGGCGCGAGCGGATCGGCGTCAGTGATCATGCGCCGACCTGCGCCCTCGCCCCGACGACGCGCTTAGCCAGCCGGAAAATTCTCAATCACGACCTCGGGCATGAACGCGCAGGCGTCGAAGTCGAACCCTTCGGTTTGCGTTGCAGCCGTTGCGACGGCGCTTGCCACCGCATCACGGTCGACGGGCAGAAACGCTGCGCGCGGACGCTCCGATTCGGGCAGGTCGGACACCAAACGCACGCGGGTCATGCGGTCAGGTATGGCGGGGCCGTCCTCGGTCACCGTGAGCGCATTGATGGCCGCCTGGCCAGCCACTGTGCGCCCCCAAGGTGAATACTGACGGTCGAGCCAAGGCGCGGGGTCGCGCATGAGAAAGAACTGCGTGGTGGCGCTGTTTTCCGCCTCGCGCACTTCATCAGGGGTGGCGCCTGGCGGTGCGCCCAACCGAGCCATGGACGCCACGCCCGGACAATGCTGAAGGTTCACCGTGATTCGCCCGTCCGCCCGCAGGGCCGCCAGGCCCACCGGCTCGTGGAAGATGAGGTATCCGTTGTACAAACTCAGCGCGCCGTCCGACGGGTAGCCGTTGATCACGCTCATACCGTTGATCTCGGAGAAGCTCGCCTCCCCGATGCGCAGCTCGCCTTGGGTGACTTCGCCAATGCTGATGGGATCAAATCCCAGCGCGATCTGTTGGGTGAACTCGGCCTGCAATGACGGCCCGTTGAATGGGGAGCGACCGGACAACTCGGCCGACCCGCCCTGGGCCATGAAGCCGTCAATCACACGATGAAAGCTGAGGCCATCGTAAAAGCCAAAACGCGACAGGCGCTTGACGCGCTCGACATGGTTGGGGGCGAACTCGGCGTTGAGGGCGACCAGAACATCGCCCTTGGTGGTTTCGATAAGCAGCAGGTCTTCGGCCGGAATCTCGGTGGCCCCGTCGGGAAACTGCGCGTGGCTGGCTGGCGCCGACAAGGCCGCCGCCCCCATGGCCAGGGCGAGTGTGGTCAGGAGGTTTCTGATACCCATGCGAATCTCTCCTTCAACCGGGCGTGCACGCGCCGGGACACAAAATTGCTGACGTCACCGCCCAGACGACCGATTTCCTTGACCAGCCGCGATGAGATCGCTTGGTGGCGTGGATCGGCCATCAGGAACACAGTTTCAATGGTGTCGTTCAGTTGTTGGTTCATCGCCACCATCTGAAACTCATACTCAAAATCCGACACAGCACGCAGGCCGCGCACAATCATGGCGGCTCCCACCTGTTCGGCAAAATGCATGAGCAAGATGGAGAACGGTCGCACCTCAATGTCTGTGATGTCAGTGATGTGCGCTGTTTCCTGGCGCGCCATCTCCACCCGCTCTTCCAGCGTGAACAGGGGATTTTTGGCCGTGTTAACCGCAACGCCGATGACAAGCCGGTCAGCGATCTTTGCGGCGCGTTCGATGATGTCGAGGTGGCCGTTGGTGATCGGGTCAAACGTACCGGGGTAAAGCGCGGTGCGAGTCATCCGTCATCCTCATATGTCTGCGCCTGGCGAGACTTAGCAGACCACGCCATCGCCGCAACGTCCATAACCAGGCGCGTTCGGGCTAGCCGTCCTCATCCTCGTCGCCAAGATCGTCCTCGCCCGTGTCGTCAATGCGATCGACCGACACGACACGCTCGCCATTCGCCAGGGCGATCAGTTTCACCCCGCGGGTGTTGCGTGCGGCGATCCGCACATCGGCGACCGGCGATCGGATCAATTGCCCGCCATCGGTAACCAACATGACTTCATCGCCATCCTCGACGGTAAAGGCCGCCGCCAAACGCCCGCCGCGCGATAAGTCCAGCGCGATCAGCCCCTTCCCGCCCCGGCTGGTGCAACGATAGTCATAGGCTGAGGTGCGTTTGCCGAACCCATCATCGGCGATGGTGATCAGAAACTGCTCAGCCGCGCCGAGCTCGCCGATCCGTTGAGGGCTCAGGGCCGCCTCGGGCGCATCGCTCTCCTCGCTGACCGCCGGTTCATCGCCAGGGCTTTCCCCCGCCGCGCGGCGCATGGCCGAAGCATGTTTGAGGTAAGCGCGCGCCTCGGGACTGTCGAGCTCCATGTGCCGCAGGATGGCCATGGACATGGTGCGGTCGTCTTTGGCCAGATTGATGCCCCGCACGCCGGTGGATGTGCGCCCTGCAAAAACGCGCACATCGGTGACGGGAAAGCGAATGCACATGCCTTGGGCGGTGGTCAGCAGCACATCATCGTTCTGGGTGCACAAGTGGACGCCGACAATGCGGTCGCCCTCGTCGAGCTTCATGGCAATTTTGCCCGACCGATTGATCTGCGTGAAATCAGACAGCTTGTTGCGCCGCACCCGTCCGCTGCGCGTGGCGAACATAACATGCAGCGCGTCCCACGCATCCTCGTCTTCGGGCAACGCCATCACGCCGGTGATCCATTCGTCTTGGCGCAGGGGCAACAGATTGACGAAGGCCTTGCCGCGGGCCCGCGGATCGGCTTGCGGCAAACGCCAGACCTTGAGTTTGTAGACCATGCCTGTCGATGAAAAACACAAGATCGGCGCGTGGGTTGAGGCCACGAACACGCGGGTGACGACGTCTTCTTCCTTGGTGGCCATGCCCGCGCGCCCTTTGCCGCCACGGCGCTGGGAGCGGTATTCGGTGAGCGCGGTGCGTTTGACATAGCCGCCGCGGGTGACGGTCACGACCATATCTTCGCGTGCAATGAGCGCTTCATCATCAATATCGGCTTCGATATCGAGAAATTCGCTCCGCCGCGGAACCGAAAAGGTGTTCCTCAGCTCGGTGAGATCGTCGCTGATGATCTTCAAGACGCGAGGACGCGAGCGCAGAATGTCGAGCAAGTCGGCGATCTTCTCCGCCAGCATCTTGCCTTCATCGCCGATTTCATCTCGGCCGAGCGCCGTCAAACGCGACAATTGCAATGCCAGAATGGCGCGGGCCTGCTCTTCGGTGAGCCGCACGTCGCCATTATCGTCGAGCCGGGCTCGCGGGTCATCTACAAGGGCGATCAACGCCGCCATGTCTTTCGCCGGCCAGGGCTTGCCCATCAGCTCGCGGCGCGCCGAGGCGGGATCAGAGGCATCGCGGATTAACCGGATAACCTCGTCGATATTGGCCACCGCCACGGCCAAGCCAACCAGTTCATGGGCGCGTTCGCGGGCTTTGCGCAGGTCGAAGCGCGTGCGCCGTGCGATGACTTCCTCGCGAAACTGCAGGAAGTGCTGCAAATAGCGGCGCAGGCCCAGGACTTCCGGGCGCCCATTGGTCAGCGCCAACATGTTGACGCCAAAAGACGTTTGGAGCGGCGTGAAGCGGTACAGCTGGTTGAGCACCACATCAGCCACGGCGTCGCGCTTGAGTTCAATCACAACCCGCACGCCATCGCGGCCCGACTCGTCGCGCAGGTCGGCGATGCCCTCAATGCGCTTGTCGCGGGCCAGTTCGGCGATCTTCTCCACCATCGCCGACTTGTTCACCTGGTAGGGTATTTCGGTGACGATGATGGCTTCGCGACCGGTGCGCACCTCTTGGATTTCAGCGCGGCCGCGGATGAGCACCGAGCCGCGCCCCGTTGTGAGGGCTTGGCGCGATCCACTACGCCCGACAATCAAACCGCCGGTCGGAAAGTCTGGGCCTGGCACCAGGTCGAGCAATTCCGCGTCGGATATGTCGGGCCGCTCCACCATGGCCAGGGCTGCGTCGATCACCTCGCCCAGATTGTGCGGCGGTATGTTCGTCGCCATGCCCACGGCGATGCCGCCGGCGCCATTCACCAGCAGGTTGGGAAAGCGCGCCGGCAACACGACCGGCTCTTTGTATTCGCTGGAGTAGTTATCCTGGAAGTCGACGGTTTCCTTGCCGATATCGGCCAACAGGGCCTCGGCTGGCTTGTCCATGCGCACTTCGGTGTAGCGGTAGGCCGCCGGGGGGTCATTGTCGATGGAGCCAAAATTGCCCTGCCCGTCGAGCAAAACGAGGCCCATGGACCAGGGCTGCGCCATGCGGACAAGGGCGTCATAAATGGCGCCGTCGCCGTGGGGGTGATACCGGCCCATGCAATCGCCGACCACCGTGCCCGATTTGCGATAGGACTTGGAGGAAGCCATCCCGTTTTCATGCATGGTGTAGAGGATGCGTCGGTGCACCGGCTTGAGCCCATCGCGCGCATCGGGAATGGCGCGGCTCACGATCACGCTCATCGCGTAATCGAGGTAGGATCGCCGCATCTCATCTTCGATGGCGATGGGATTGACGCCGTCTTCGCGTCCCGTCGCGCCGATGTCACTCATGGCTCACCCTTTTTGCCGGTTCTGTTGCATAGGAACGCCGATTCGGACTGTCAGATCCGGGGATGTTCACCGGATCCAGATGGCAAAAATCAACGCCGAGGATACCGCGCTCAGCGCAATAAACGCTCCAAAACTCATGGTCAGCGACATGCGCCCTGAACCGGCGAACACCGCCCAGCGCGCCGCCAACGCCACCACCGCCGCGGTGAACAACGCCAACCAGGTCTCGTGCGGCGTCCCTGGCGACGCGCTTGGATCGTTGCGCAAAATCGCCAGCCTGCGCGCATAAAGCGCCCCGAGCACCAAGCCCGGCAGACTGACCAAAATCGCATTCCCCAACCGCCCCAAGGCGCGCTGCACCACCATGGCACGCTCCGCTCCAGCGCCATCCATGATGTAAGCATTCGACGCCAGTTTTGCACCGGCCAGCCGCTCGACCCGCGCTTATGGGGTTGGTCTGCACCCAATCGCCAGGCGTCGTCAAACCCTCAGCGGCGCCTTCACACCCTAAAACGGCATATCGTCGTCGAGATCGTAATTGCGACCCGAGTCCCCACCACCATTGGCGAGCGCTGGCGCGCCCATATCCTCGCCGCTGCTGGCTGGCAGGTCCGCTGTTTCGCCACGCGCCGACAGGATCTGAAGTTCGCCGCGATACCGCTGGAGGATCACTTCGGTGGTGTAGCGGTCTTGCCCGTCGCGATCTTGCCATTTGCGGGTCTGCAGCTGACCCTCGACATATACGCGGGTGCCCTTGCGCAGATAATTCTCCGCCACGCGCGCCAAATTCTCGTTGAAAATCACGATATTGTGCCATTCGGTCCGATCGCGCTTTTCCCCGCTGGCCTTATCGCGCCAGGTCTCTGTGGTCGCGACGCGCAGATTAACCACAGGATCACCGGAGGACATGCGCCGCACCTCCGGATCCCGTCCCAAATTACCCACCAAAATCACTTTGTTCACCGAACCAGCCATGTCGCTATCCTTCGCTCATCATGTTCGGGCACTGTTCGGGCCCGACCGTATGTTCACTTTTGTTCTTAGTCAACCCTTTGCCGAGCCTATCTGATCGGATGCGGTCGTGCTGGGGCTATCCACCATTGCGCGAACACGCGGACGTGACAGCGCAGCAGGCTGGCTTTCGAGCCATTGACCACCACCTGACCAGCATCGCTTGGCCAACACGGAGACCGACCATGGTCGACTACACCGTTCATACCCTGGAAACCGCGCCCGCCGCATCGCGTCCGCTCCTGGAGCAGTCCCAACGCGAATACGGGATGATCCCCAATTTGCATGCGGCGATGGCGGAGGCCCCGGCCCTGCTGGAAGCGTACCGTTCGCTCAGCGATTCTGTGCGCAAAAGCAGTTTGTCGATCGTTGAACAGAATGTGGCGTGGATGACCATCAACGCTTTTCACCAGTGTCACTATTGTATTCCGGCGCACACGGCCGTGGCGCACGGTGACAAGGTGGACCCCGCCATCATCACCGCTCTGCGCGAAGGCAGCGACTTGCCCGACGCGAAGCTCGAAACCCTGCGGACCACCACGCGCGCCATTGTCGAAACGCGCGGTCGGATCAGCGAGACGCAGGCCGACGCGTTCTTTGCCGCAGGCTACACCAAGGAAAACCTTGCCGACATTTTGGTGGTGGCGGCGCACAAAACCATCTCGAACTACTTCAACCACTTCTTCGATACGCCGATTGACAAGCCGTTCGCCAAGTTCATCGACGATCCCATGGGCGCCAAGCAAACCGCCTAGAGTCCCTTTTAGCGATGGCGTTGGCCGGGACCCATCACGCGCGATCCCCCGAGTGACCCTCAGGTCCCGGCCAAGCACTTGTGTGTGGGGACGAGACACACAGGGCTCGCCCACCTATGTGTACCTGTTGGGTCGTTTGGGAGAGCCGCTCCATGGGTGAGGCGCAGAAGTTCATCCGCGTGCGCGGGGCGCGGGCGCACAATTTGCAATCGGTGGATCTGGACATTCCGCGCGACCAATTGGTGGTGATCACGGGGCTATCTGGATCGGGCAAATCGTCCCTCGCCTTCGACACCATCTATGCTGAAGGCCAGCGGCGTTATGTGGAAAGCCTGTCGGCCTACGCCCGCCAGTTCCTGCAATTGATGCAAAAGCCGGACGTTGATTCCATTGAGGGGCTGTCTCCGGCCATTTCGATCGAGCAGAAAACCACCAGCAAGAACCCGCGTTCAACGGTCGCGACGGTCACCGAGATTTACGACTATATGCG
>CAZADA010000043.1:0-22954 GCA_964483775.1 uncultured Caulobacterales bacterium | reverse complement strand
GCTCGGCCAGCTTGCGGTAGGTGGTGATCTTACCGCCAAAGATCGACAGCACTGGCGCTTCGCCAGGCCGGGCGTCCAGGTTGAAGACATAGTCGCGGGTCACCGCCGAGGCGCTCTTGGCGTCGGAGTCGTCGTAAAGTGGTCGAACGCCGGAATAGGTATGGGCCACCTCATCAAGCGTCACCGGTTGGGCGAAATACTCCGAGGCCATGTCGAGGATGTACTGGATTTCCTCGTTACTCGCCGCCACTTTGCCTGGATCGCCCTCATAGCCGAGGTCGGTGGTGCCAAGCAGGGTGTAGTCGTGCTCGTAGGGGATCGCGAACAAGACGCGACCGTCGGCGTTCTGGAAAATGTAGGCGTGGGGACCCTCGTACAGCTTGCGCACAATCGCGTGACTGCCCTTCACCAAACGCAAGCTGGCCGAGTTGGAGCCGCGCACTCCCGACATTTTCGGCAAGGTGTCCATCACCCAGGGCCCCGCTGCGTTGACGATGGCGCGGGCTGTCACTGCGAAGGGCGCTCCGGTTTGGGGCTGAAGGCGCGCCTGCCAGAGTTCGCCGTCACGATCGGCGCCGGCGAACGCGGTGCGGGTGTGGACCTCGGCGCCCCGCTCAAAAGCGTCGCGGGCGTTGAGCACAACCAGGCGGGAGTCCTCGACCCAACAATCAGAATACTCAAAGCCCTTGGTAAAGGCCGTCTTCAGCGGAACGCCTGCTGCGGCCTCGCCCAATTTCAGCGTCTTGGTCGGCGGCAGGATTTTGCGACCGCCAAGATGATCGTAGAGAAACAGGCCCAGGCGCAACAACCACGCCGGGCGCAACGCCTTGTGATGCGGTAAAACAAACCGCATCGGCCAGATGATGTGCGGGGCTGCGCGCAACAACACCTCGCGTTCGATCAACGCTTCGCGGACCAACCGAAACTCATAGTGTTCGAGATAACGAAGGCCGCCATGGATCAGCTTGCTGGAGGCCGACGACGTCGCCGACGCCAGGTCGTCCTTTTCAACCAGGAGTGTGCGAAGGCCGCGTCCGGCGGCGTCGCGCGCGATGCCGGCGCCATTGACCCCGCCGCCAATCACGAGCAGGTCGTAAGGGTCACGTTGGGACTGGGGCGGGCGCGGTGCAGCGATGGGCTCGGGCATGACGCTCCTCACAGGGCCAGGTGGACAGAATTGAGCTGACACTTCTATCTTATATATGATTTATCGCCGCAACGCACACCGCCGCGATCGTCACGAACAGACGGCGGATTGTTGGGAGGAAAGCATGGTCGCGAATCCTTGTTTTTTGGCTATTGACCAAGGCACCACGTCCAGTCGCGCCATCGTGTTTGACAGCGCCTCTAGTATCGTCGCCGTCGGCCAGCAAGAGTTCCCCCAGCACTATCCTGCTGATGGTTGGGTCGAGCACGACCCTGAAGACATCTGGTCGTCAACCCTGGCGGTGTGCCGCCAAGCTCTGGACGCCGCTGAAGCCAAAGGCGCGCAAATCGCTGCGGCCGGCGTGACCAATCAGCGCGAAACGACGCTTGTGTGGGAGCGCGCCTCCGGCCGGGCGATCCATAACGCCATCGTCTGGCAGGACCGGCGCACCGAGGGCGTGTGTCAAGCGTTGCGCGAGCAAGGATCGGAGGAGGACGTGCGTTCGCGAACGGGCCTGTTGCTTGATCCGTACTTTTCCGCCTCGAAAGTTGGCTGGATCCTCGATCATGTGGAGGGCGCGCGCGCCCGGGCGATGAATGGCGCACTCGCCTTTGGCACGGTCGATAGCTTTCTGATTTGGCGGCTCACAGGCGGGCGCACCCACGCCACCGACGCCACCAACGCCTCGCGCACCAACCTTTACGACATCGCGCGCGGCGCCTGGGATGAGGACCTGTTGCGCCTGTTCAACGTGCCCCGTTCGGTGCTGCCCGAGGTTAAAAACTGCGCCGATGATTATGGGACGACCGCGACCGACGTGCTGGGCCGCGCCATCCCAATTCTGGGGGTGGCGGGCGACCAACAAGCCGCCACCATCGGCCAAGCGTGCTTTGCGCCCGGGGACATCAAGAGCACATATGGGACGGGCTGTTTCGTCGTCCTCAACACCGGCTCTGAACGCCTGGTGTCGCAAAACCGCCTGCTGACCACCATCGCCTATCAGCTCGACGGGCAGCCGACCTACGCGCTGGAGGGCTCGATTTTTGTCGCGGGCGCGGCGGTGCAATGGTTGCGCGACGGGTTGGGCGTGATCAGCCACGCCTCCCAGACCGAAGGCCTGGCGCGCGGGTTGGAGTCCAATGGGGGGGTGTACATGGTGCCCGGCTTCACAGGGCTCGGCGCGCCGCATTGGAAGCCCAATGTGCGTGGGGCTTTGTTCGGGCTGACGCGCGCCACGGGGCCGGCCGAGCTCGCACGCGCGGCGGTGGAGTCGGTGTGCTACCAGACACACGATTTGTTGGCGGCGATGGCCGAGGATGGCGTGCGGCCCGCTGCGCTGAAGGTTGACGGCGGCATGGTGGCGAACGGCTGGATGTGCCAGTTTTTGGCCGATGTGTTGGACCTGCCGGTTGATCGTCCGCAGATCATGGAGACCACCGCGTTGGGCGCTGCGTATCTGGCTGGTCTGAAGGCGGGCGTGTTCCCTTCGCTGGAGGCGATCGGCGCCCAATGGCGGCTCGAGCAGCGCTTTGATCCGGCCATGGAGAGCGGCCCGCGCGACCGGCTGCTCGCGGGCTGGTCACGCGCCGTGGCCGCGACCATCGCCTATTGAGGCACAGCGCGTTTGGCCAATTCTTGAAGCACGTTGGCGACGGTGACTTGGCTCACCCGCACGTTGGATTCTTCGGTCACGCCTGCGATGTGCGGGGTCAAGATGACGTTCGGCAGGCCCGCAAACCGCGCGCCATCATCCTGTCTTAGCGGCTCGTTTTCAAACACGTCGAGGGCGGCGCCGGCCAGGCGGCCGTCACGCACAGCGTCGGCCAGCGCGGCCTCATCCACGACCCCGCCCCGGGCGGCGTTGATCAACACGGCGTTGGGCTTCATGCGGGCGATCGACACGCGATCAATGATGTGACGGGTCTGGTCGGTCAGCGGCACGTGCAAGCTCACCGCATCCGAGACGGCGAGCGTGTCCTGAAACCCCATGCATTGGGTCGCCCCCCACACCGGGCTGTTCGCGGGAACATGGGGATCAAACGCCACGGTGGTCATGCCGAGCGCCTGGGCCCGGGCCGCGGTCTCGCGCGCGATGGCGCCATAGCCAATCAGGCCCAGCGTCTTACCTGTCACCTCGCGCCCGATCAGCGCGCCGCGCGGCCATGCGCCTTGGGCGACCTCGGCCGAGGATGTCCATGCGCCGCGCAACAACACCATGGCCGCCGTGATGACATATTCAGCGACCGCCAGATTGTTGGCGCCCGTGGCCGGGCACACCGCGATCGCGCGCGCGGCGCACGCCTGCATATCAATGTTGTCAAGCCCGACGCCCAGACGACCTACGACCTGGAGTTTGCTCGCCGCCTCAAGCAACTCGCCGCGCACTTGGGTGCGGTTGCGGACAATCAACGCACGGGCTTGAGCGACCTCGGCCAACAAGCGATCGGGCTGGTCAACAAGTGTGGGATCAAACATCAGGTCATGGCCGGCGAACCCCTCGCGCGCGATGGCTTCATCCATGAATTCAGCGACGATGATGTCGGCCATTGGCGCCCCTCCTTGGCTAGATGATCATGACCACGGCGGTGGCCGCGGCCAGCAACAGCAACGTTTCGCCCAGCACCACGCCCATGTGGCGCGGCCCAAGCTCAAACATTGACTTTAACGACGTCTTCATGCCCAGCGCGGCGATGGCGGCGAGCAACAACCAACGCGAGGCGGCCTCCATGGAGGCGCGCACGGGCTCAGGCACCAAGCCAACGCTGTTGGCCACCAAGATCACCGCAAAGCCAACGGCAAAATAGGGAAACGGCGTCTTGCGCCCGCTCTCTCCCTCCGCACGGCGCATCATCAAAGCAAGCGCGATGACCACGATGGGCAATGCGGCGACGCGCAACAGCTTGACGTAGGTGGCCACATTGCCCGCTTCGTCGGACACGCCATAGCCAGCGCCGACCACTTGGGCGACGTCGTGGATCGTCGCTCCGATCAGCATGCCGATGTGGGCGTCATCCAGGCCGAGCGCGCGGAACAACACCGGATACGCAACCATGGCGATGGTGGACAGCGACGTGACCGCAACGACGGTGAACAAGGTGTCGCGACGGAGCTTGTCGCTCGCCGGCAGCACAGACGCGATCGCCAAAGCCGCCGACGCCCCGCAGATCGCCACAGCGCCGCCGGTCAGCAACCCAAACTCGCGGCTGCGCGCGAACAGCCGCGCCAACACGATCCCGCCGCCGATGGTCAGAATGATCAAGAGCGGAATGGCGACCAGGGGCTTGATCCCCAGGCTCGCAATCTGTTCCACCGTTACGCGCGCGCCCAACAGGGCCACGCCAATCTTCAACAAGCGTCCGGCGGTGAACTCGATGCCGGGGACGCATTTGCCGCCCTCCTCGCTCAAGAAATTGAGGGCCATGCCGATCAACAGGGCGAAGAGCGTCGCCGGCGCGCCGTAGTGTTCGAACAAAAACTGAGCGGCGGCGCCAACGGTAAAGGCGACGAACACGCCTGGCGCGAGAACCTCAGCACGCGCGCGCAAGCGCGTCGCCGCGCTGGTCGGGGTCATCGCGCCACCGCGTTGGCGAGCCCGACGATTTCGTCATGCAGCGCCTTGGGTATGGTCAATCCCTCGGCCTGGGCGCGGGCGCGGTTGGCGAGCCGGCTGGTTCCTGGAATGCGCGCGCCGTCGGTGTCCCCAATGGCGGCCAAAAGCACAGCGATGCGTTCAGCGTACGCGCCTGCCGACAGGCGTTCGGGATCGATGGCGATCAAGACATGGCCCATGTCCGGCGGCTCGCCTTCGCCTGAGAAGAACGAACTGGCCTGCCAACCAAAGCTGCCGCCGGTTAAGCCGGCCGCCAGGATTTCCACCATGAGGGCGAGCGCAGCGCCCTTGGCTCCGCCCATGGGCGCCATGGTGCCCTTAAGGGCGGCCGCTGCGTCGGTTGTGGGCCGGCCGTCCTCATCGAGCGCCCAATCGGGAGGAATGGCTTGGTTGTTCTTGTCAGCGGCGATCACCTTGCCACGTGCGGCCACGGACAGAGCAAGGTCGATCACCAGCGGCGGCCCGTCGGGCGCCGGGCATGCAAAAGCGATGGGATTGGTGCCCATCATCGGCGCCTTGCCGCCCCAAAACGCCATCGCCTTGGGCGAATTGCCGAACACCAACGCCATCAGCCCCCGCTCGGCCATGCGCTCAGCGTGCGCGCCGGCCTGGCCGAAATGGTGCGAACGATGGATGGCCGCCGCCGCGATCGCATTTGTCTTCGTGCGTGGGAGGAGGTCGTTGATCGCCATGCCGATGGCCCGGTAGGCGAACCCCCTGTCAGCATCGACCCGAATGGCGGCGGGCGTCACTTCGGTGATTGACGGCTCGGCATTGGGATTCACTTTGCCCACTTCGACCTGGACACAGTAGGACGGCACCCTTGTGAGGCCATGCCCGCGCTGGCCGTCACATTCGGCCTCGATCAGCGCATCGGCGGTCGACTTGGCGTTCAGTTCCGCCACGCCGACGCCGCGAAAGGCCGCCACAGCCATGGCCCGGGCGTCCTCGATCGCAATGGTCACGGTGTCCATGGCGCGCCCCCCTGGTGCGTGTTGGTCGACTAGGCGCTGCGGTAGAGCTTGGTCATCACGAACTCACGGTGGCCAAGCGCCTCCGCCGCCGTGACACGTCCGTTGGCGGTGCGCACAACCATATCAATCAGGGCGTCGCCGGTGTCGCTGACGGTCATTTCGCGGCGCAACACCCCTGAGACGTCGAGGTCGATGTGCTCAGACATGGTGCGCACGGTGCGTGGGTTCGCGGTCAGCTTCACAACCGGCAGGATCGGATGACCGATGATGTTGCCCTGGCCAGTTGGGAAGGTGTGCACGGTAAAGCCCGCCGCCCCCATAAGCGTCACACACTCGGCGGCCGCAGACGATGTGTCCATGAAGTACATGCCGGGGCCCTTGCCGGGCGCTTCGGCTGGGCCGATGGCGTCGATATAGCGGGTCTCGCGCCCGAGCTTTTCCAGGTTGCCAAGCGCTTTTTCTTCGATGGTGGTCAGGCCGCCTTCAATGTTGCCCTTCGTCGGTTGGCTCTCCGACAGGTCCGACGTTTTGAACGGCTCGATGACCTCATCCTGGTAGGCCTGGAAGATCTTCATGAACTTCTCGCCGGCCTCAGGTGTGGCGGCGCGGGCGGCGCACAAATGTTCCGCGCCCGTCAACTCAGAGGTTTCGCCCAGAAGGCCGTAAATGCCTTTGGGGATCAGCTTGTCGTACATATTGCCGACCGCCGGATTGGCGCCGCAGCCCGATGTGGTGTCGCTTTCACCGCATTTGGTCGACACCCAAAGGTCGCTGATCGGGCACGCCTCGCGCACCAACTCTGAGGACCAGTGAAGGAACTCTTTGGCCTTTCGCGATGCTGAGGCGATGGTCGCGATATCGCCGTTTTGCTCGATCGAGAACGCAGCGACCGGCTTGCCGGTGGCGGCGATGCCATCAGCGACCTTCTGGGTCCAGCCGGGCTCGATACCGATCACCACGCACGCCGCCACATTCGGATTGGCCCCCGTGCCGATGATGGTGCGGAAGTGCAGCTCTAAGTCCTCGCCGAACTGCAACCGGCCATAGGCGTGCGGCAGGGCGATCGTACCCTTGATGTTGTTGGCCACCGCTTCGCACGCGGCGTTGGAGATGTCGTCAACGGGTAAGATCGCGACGTGATTGCGAACGCCGACGCGGCCATTTTCGCGGCGATAGCCCCAAAAGGTTTCCACACTCATTGGTTCGCCCCCTACCAGCGTTTCGTTTTCAGGTTGTGCACGTGGACATGATCGCCTTTGCCGGCGTCTTTGGTCATGCGTCCAATGTCCTCGCCATACTTGATGACGGTATCGCCGTCCTTGAGGTCGCCCAGCGCAATCTTGTGTCCGATGGGCGCGTCCTGGGCCGCCGTCAGCGTAAAGTCGCTGTTGTCTTCGGTGACGACGCAAAGCATCTGCGTTCCCGCAGTCAAACCTTCAATCACCACCACGCCAACATTGTCTTTGCGGCTATGGACCAGCAGATGCGGTATCGTCACGGCTTCACCCTCATTGCGACAGCAGCGCGCCCAGCCTGGACAGGATTGCGTGTCCGGCGCGCCGACATTGGATCCAAGCGAGATTGCGCATCAGTCCTGACTGGCGCACTCTCATCTCTTGTATATAATACATGACAGAACACGGCGCGCAGGGCAAGAAAGGCGTTGCGAGGATATGGACCAGGTCACAAAAAGCCTCAACAGGCCAGACTTTCGGCCACTATATCAACAAGTTCGCGAGTTGATGGTCGAACGCATCAGCGACGGCGTTTGGCAGCCAGCCAAATTGCTCCCCAGTGAGCAGGCTCTGGCCGAAGAGTTTGGCGTGAGCCAAGGCACGGTGCGCAAAGCGCTGGACACGCTCGTTGCTGAAAATCTCGTCGAACGCCGGCAGGGCAAAGGCACCTATGTCGCGCAGCATACCCAAGAAAGCGCCCAGTTCCGCTTCTTCAAACTGACGCACGATGGTCTGGGCGCTGTGGCGCCGGACAGCCGCGATACCTGTGTGTCCAAGCGCGCGGCGACGCTCCAAGCCCAGGCCAGCCTCGGATTGAGCGAAAGTGACGACATCTTTGTCGTGACGCGCATCCGCCACGCCAAAGACATGGCCATCGCGTCTGAGACGATCGCCCTGCCGGCCAAACGATTTCCGGGCTTTGGCGACCATGCGCCGCTGCCCAACACGCTGTACACGCTCTACCAAGCCGAGTTTGGCGTGTGCATCGCCGGCGCGCGGGAGCGCCTTAAGGCGGTGGCGGCCGACGAAGAGCTTGCTTCACGGCTCGGCGCGCCGGTCGGATCGCCTCTTTTGGCGGTGGAGCGCGTCGCCTATGACATCGCCCGCCAGCCGGTCGAGCTGCGATGCACGCACTATCGCACCGACACCTTCCATTATGGTGTGGATCTGACGTGAATCGCGCCGCCGAAATAGGGATTTCACCCGAGCCAGAGCGTTTGACAGCTTCCAAACACAAGTGATAGGTCTTTTATAAGATAGAAGGGTTGGCGGCATGACCTTGCCATTGCGCGAGCACAATTTTATCGCGAACGCGTGGATTGATGCAGACGACGGTGGGACCATCGCCGTCAACAATCCCGCCAGCGGTGCGATCATCGGTCATGTGCCGCGTTGTGGGCGCGCTGAAACCGCGCGCGCGATCGCAGCCGCGCAAGAGGCCTTTGAAAACTGGGGGCGCACGTCGGCTGAGGAGCGAGCCGCCCTGCTTTCCGGGCTGTTCGAGGCCCTGATGGACAATCAGGATCGACTTGGCGAGATCTTGACCATGGAAAACGGCAAGCCGCTCGCCGAAGCCAAAGGCGAAGTGGCCTTCGGCGCCAAGTTTTTCAAATGGTTCGCCGAAGAAGCGCGGCGCATTTACGGTGATGTGATCCCCTCACCCTTCCCCGGCTCGCGGATTGTGGTCACCAAACAGCCGGTTGGCGTGACGGGCGCCATCACGCCGTGGAACTTCCCCAACTCGATGATCGCCCGCAAGCTCGGCGCGGCGATGGCGGCTGGGTGCACCATGGTGATCAAGCCGGCGAGCCAGACGCCCTATTCAGCGCTCGCGTTTGGCGATTTGGCGATGCAGGTCGGCGTTCCGGCGGGCGTGATCAATGTGATCACCGGGTCGGCCGCCGAAATCGCCGCTGAGATGTGCGACAATCCCAGCCTTCGCAAAATCACGTTCACCGGCTCCACCGCGGTCGGCAAACGGCTCGCCTCGCAGGCCACAGCGCAAATGAAGCGCGTGTCCATGGAGCTTGGCGGCAATGCGCCCTTTTTGGTGTTTGACGACGCAGACCTCGACGCGGCCGTTGACGGCGCCATGATCGCCAAGTTCCGCAACAGCGGCCAGACCTGTGTGTGCGCCAACCGGTTCCTCATCCAAGCCGGCGTTTACGACGCGTTCGCCGAGAAATTCAACACTGCGATGAAAGACTTACGCGTGGGCGACGGCATGACCGATGGGGTCACCCAAGGCCCTCTGATTGATGAGTCCGGTGTCGAAAAGGTCGAGGCGCACATCACCGACGCGGTTGAGCGCGGGGGCGCGGTGCTTGCGGGCGGTCAGCGCCACGCCTTGGGCGGCTCGTTCTTTGAGCCCACATTGCTGACCGGTGCGACAAAGGACATGCAGGTGTTCTTTGAAGAAACGTTCGGACCACTTGCGCCCTTGTTTAAGTTCGAGACCGAGGACGAAGCGATCGAGATGGCCAACGCCACCGAGTATGGTCTGGCGTGTTACGCCTACACCCAGGATCTCGGCCGGGCCTGGCGGCTCAGCGAGCGGTTGGACTATGGCATGGTCGGCATCAATAAGGGGCTTGTGTCGACGGAGGTGGCGCCATTCGGCGGCATCAAAGACTCAGGGTTTGGCAATGAGGGCTCACGCTACGGCGTGGAAGACTATCTGAACATCAAATACTCTTTGTTTGGCGAGCTTGGCGTGTAGACATGGCGGACGTGTTGTGCATCGGCCACGCCGTCGAGGACCATGTGTTCTCCGTCGATGCGCTCCCGACCAAGGCCGTCAAACACCAAGCCCGCGGCTTCACCGTTGTGGGCGGGGGACCAGCAGCGAACGCAGCGGTCGCCATCGCGCGCCTTGGCGGCGGCGCCCGGCTCGCGGCGCGGGTTGGCGCGGATACGGTGGGCGCTTCCATTGTGCGCGACCTTGAAGCAGAAGGCGTCGACTGCGCCCTGGTGCGGCGTCACGACGGCGCGCGGTCGTCATGTTCAGCCGTGATGGTGGATGGTGAAGGGCGGCGGATGATCGTCAACTATCTAGATCCCGCCATGCCGTCCGACCCGACATGGTTGCTGGATGGATTTCCCGACGACATTGACGTTGTCCTGGCCGACACGCGGTGGCCGCAAGGCGCAAGCGCTGGTCTCGCGCGGGCCAAAGCGCTCGGCAAACCCGGCGTCCTCGACGCTGATCATCCGGTACCGCACGATGGCGGGCTGCTGGAGGCGGCGAGCCATGTGGCGTTTTCCGCCGACGGGCTGAAGGCGTTTGTTGGCCACGACGACCTCGCCAGCGCTTTGACCGCCGTTCGCGATCGGCTGGGCGTGTGGTGTTGCGTGACCGATGGAGCGAACGGCGTGTTCATTGCGCACACCGACGCTGACGCGCGAATTGTTCATGCGCCCTGCCCGCAGATCACCGCCGTGGACACGCTGGGCGCTGGCGATGTGTGGCATGGCGCCTTTGCGCTTGCGGTCGGGGAAGGTTTCTCAACCCGAGCAGCGGTGGATGTCGCCAGCGCGGCTGCGGCCATCAAGTGTACGCGTCCAGGCGGGCGCGCCGGCGCACCGACGCGCACGGAACTCGACACATTCATCAACGCCAATACTGAGGAGGCGCGGGCGTGAGCACGCAAACACTGACAAGCCAAGCTGCGGCCATGGGCGCGCTTTCGCCCGGCAAACTCTGGGGACTGCGCCGGCTGGCCGACTCAGGCGGGCGTTTCAAAATGACAGCGGTCGATCAACGCCCGCCGATCAAAAATCCCATTAAGGCCAAACGCGGGACGACCGAAGCGCCTTGGGAGGATGTGGCCGGCTTTAAGGCGTTGTTGGTGGAAGAGCTCCAGTCGGAATCCTCAGCCATGCTGTTGGATCCGCATTTTGCCTATCCGCGCGCGATTTCGCTCTACAGCCCCGCCAAAGGCCTCATCGTGACGCTCGAAGATTCAGTCTTCGAGGAGACGCCGGGCGGGCGCCTCTCCAACGAGATCGACGACTGGTCGGTGGAGAAGATCAAGCGTGTCGGGGGTGATGCGGTGAAGGTGCTGGCGTGGTACCGGCCCGACGCTGACCCTGAGATCTGCCGCAAGCAACAAGAGTTCACCCAACGCATCGGCGATGCCTGCGCGCGCTATGACATACCGTATGTCTTTGAATTGCTGGTCTACCCGCTGAGCAAGGACGCCGAGCAAACGGGCGACTATGTGGAGATGCGCACCAAAAAACCCGAGTTGGTGCTGGAAAGCGTGCAGACCTTTGCGGATCCCAAATACGGGGTTGACCTGTTCAAACTTGAAAGTCCGCTGGCGGCCGACGACGTGCCCGGTGTCGGCGAGGATAGCTGGGAGCGCGCCCAAACTTGGTTTGATGAGCTCGGACAAGCCGCAGGGCGGCCATGGGTGATGCTGTCCGCTGGCGCTGGGATGGAGGCGTTTCGCAACATCCTTACCCACGCCTACAAAGCCGGCGCTTCGGGTTACCTTGCCGGGCGGGCGATTTGGCTCAAGGCGTTTGAGAACTTTCCCGATTGGCACGCAATCCGGTCCGACCTGCGCGGGGAAGCCATCGACTATATGCGCGGGCTCAACGCGCTGACCAACGCTGAAGCCACGCCATGGTTGCAGCATCCTTGTTTTGGCGGTTCGGTGGACATCGTCCCCGCTGATGCTTCGTTTCGCCGCCACTACCCCGGTTTTGGAGGCTGAGCGATGGGCCTCACCTATGGCGTCATTCCCCTGGCGCGTCCCACCTTCGATGTCCCGTTCGCCGAGGCCAGTTTGGGCGCCGCGCTCGGCGCCTTGAAAGACGCCGGCATTGAGGTTGTGGGACCCGACGACTTGTTGTTCGACGCCGACGCCGCCGAGGCCGCATTCGCCGCGTTGGACCAATCGGCCATCGATGCGCTGGTCATTCTTCAAGTGACCTTTACCGACGCCAGCATGACGGTGCGGCTCGCTGAGCGCGCACGTACGCCGGTGTCGATCTGGGCCCTGCCCGAGCCGCGTCTTGGCGGACGCTTGCGGCTGAATGCATTTTGCGGACTGAATCTGGCGGCCCACGCCCTGGGCAAGGCCGATATCGCCCACAGCTGGCTCTACGCCGCGCCGGATGCGCCCAACATTGGCGATGATCTGGCGCGGCTGGGGCGGGTCAGTCCGCCGGGGCCGAGCGCCGCGTCGCCGGTGGCGGGCGGCGGTCAGGCGCCTGAAGCGCAGGCGGCTCTGAAGCGCCTGCATGGGGCCGACATCACGCTGATTGGCGATCACCCCGACGGCTTTCACACCTGCGCGTATGACAGCGATACGCTTGAGGCGCTCAACGCGATCAAGGTCACGCGGTTCTCCGTTCACGACCTGTTTGAGCGCGCCAAGGCCATCGACGACACGCGCGTGGCCAGTGTGCACGCCGGCGTCGCCCGGAACCTCAACGGCCTGGACTTAATGGACCCCGAGCAGCTGGATCGCTCCCTTCGCGTGTTTTGCGCGCTTGAAGACCTTCAGGCCGAAACCGGGGCGCGCGGACTGGCGGTGCGGTGTTGGCCAGAAACCTTCACCGACTATGGCTGCGCCGCCTGCGGGCCCATGGCCATGATGACGCAAAACCGGGTGCCGGCGGCGTGTGAGGCGGACGTGTACGGTTCGATCACCACCGTTTTGCTGCAGGAGCTATCGGGCGAGCCGGCGTGGATGGCCGATCTGGTCGACCTTGATTTTGCCGACGACACGGGCGTGTTGTGGCATTGCGGCCTGGCGCCCTTGTCGATGTGCGACGCTGAGGCCGAGCCCGAAGCGACCATTCACACCAATCGCAAGATGCCGTTGCTGCATCAGTTTCCCCTTAAGCCAGGCGTGATCACGATCGCCCGACTGTCCCAGGCGCGCAATGAGCCCAAGCTGGTGATCGGCGCGGCTGAGGTGTTGCCCCGGCCCATGGCGTTCACCGGCACGTCTGGGGTTGTGCGTTTTGCTAAGCCGGCGTCGTGTGTGTTCGACACGGTGCTGCGCGAAGGGCTCGAGCACCATTACTCTCTAGCCTATGGCGATCATCGCGGGGCGCTGCGCGCGGTGGCTGCGGGGCTTGATCTGCCGGTGCTGGAGCTGGCGTAGATGGGTTTTGATCCGCTTCAACCGCAATGGGACTGGTCCGACTGTCCGCGGGTGGTGGGCGAGGAATGCGTTGAGGACAACGCCGTCAAAATCCCGACCAGCGCCGGGGTGTTGGCCGTCACGCTGCACGACTTTGGCGCGCGCCTGCGCTTTGGTCCGGAGCGGGCGTTTGACTACGGCATGTTGATCGACGAGCCGGCTCGCCACGAGGTGCGGGTTGCGCGCACGGACACCACCATCACGGTGAGCAACGCAGCGCTGTCCATCACGTTCGACACCCAGGATCTCGGCTTTGCCGTCAATGCGGGCAATCGTTGCCTGATGCGGTCGGCCGTCGACGGACACTTTGTGCGCCAGCGTCGCCTACCGCCTTTCAGCAAGACCGACGATGGCTGGTTCGCCCACCTCGACCTTGCCAGTCACGACCGCGTCTATGGCCTCGGCGAGAAATGGGGCCGGCTGGACAAGCGTGGACAGCTCATTCGCTCGTTCAATGAAGACGCGCTCGGGGTGAACGCCGAAGCGTCGTACAAAAACACACCTTTTGCGTGGAGCCCATCGGGATGGGGCGTGTTCTGCCACACCCCCGCGCCTGTGACGCATGGGGTTGGTTTTGCGCCTTGGTCGCAGCGCAGCTACGGTCTGCATGTCGAAGACGACACGCTCGATCTGTTCATCATGCTTGGCGAGAACGGCGGCGAACTCATCGCGCGTTACACCGCGCTGACGGGACGCTCGCCAATGCCGCCAGACTGGTCGCTCGGAGCGATCCTTTCCAAGGCGTATTATCGGGATTCCAGCGAGATCCTGGAGGCCGCGCGGGAGCTGCGTCGGCGCAACGCGCCGTGTGACACCATTACGCTCGATGGGCGGGCTTGGCTGGACACCGACACGCGCTTTTCGTTTGATTGGGACGCCTCACGCTATCCTGATCCCAAGGCGGTGCTGGACGAACTGCATGACCTGAACTTCAAAGTCTGCGTGTGGGAGTATCCGCTCGTCTCGGTGCGCAATCCGCTGTTCGACGAGCTCGCCGATAAGGGCTGGTTGCTCAAGCACGCCGAGACCGGTGAGGCCTACCGGTATCAATGGGACCCTGAACCGTTTGGCAAGGTGCTCACCCCGCTGCCCGATTCGGGTTTGATCGACTTCACCCATCCCGACGCTTACGCCTATTGGCGCGACCGACATGAGGCGTTGTTCGCCGTCGGCGTGGATATGATCAAGGCTGACTTTGGCGAGCAAGTTCAAGAGGATATGGTCGCACATTCCGGCGACACCGGTCGGGCGCTGCACAATGTCTACGCCCTTCTCTACAATCGCTGCGTTTACGAGGCCGCCGAGCGATACGCCAAGCACGGCCCGTTCTTGTTCAGCCGTTCATCCTGGACAGGGTGTCAGCGCTACCCGGCCCAATGGGGCGGGGATCCGCAGGCCGACTTTGAGGGCATGGCCGCCAGTTTTCGCGGCGGACTGTCCTGGGGGCTGACGGGCGCGCCCTACTACGCCACGGACGTTGGCGGGTTCTACGGCGATACGCGCAATCCAAAGCTCTACGTGCGTTGGCTGCAAGCGGCGGTGTTTTCAGCGCACATGCGTTTGCATGGCATCGGCCCACGCGAGCCTTGGACGTACGGCCCACAGGCTGAGGCGGCGGCGATGGCTGCGTTGAAACTGCGCTATCGTTTGTTGCCCTACCTCAAATCAGTGATCAAAGCGGCGCACGAAACGGGCGCGCCGGTGCAACGGGCGATGGTGCTCGCCTGCCCCGACGAGCCTGAGGCGTGGGCGTTCGAAAATCAGTTCTTCTTCGGACCTGACCTGCTGGTCGCTCCGTGCGTCACCGAAGACGACCAGGTTGAGCTTTATCTCCCATCGGGCTCGTGGCGGCGGTTCCCCGACGGCGAGACGGTGGCGGGCGGCGCAGCGCTTCGCCTGGACCTTGAGCTTGACGAGATCGCCGTGTTTGCACGTGTGGGATCGACAATTCCCCTCGGCCCGGAAGTCGAGTTTACTGAACAGAACCCGCGTCTTGAGACCATCGAAGAATGGTGGCGGGCCTCATAACGTTGGGAGGATTGCATGCACTGTCGTGTGGAGGTTTGCCCGGGCGCTGAGCGTGCGGATCACTGAGGCGCTCAAACGCGCCGCGGACGCCCTTGGCGTGGTCAACGAGGCGGTGGGCGTGTTTGCGCGCAACGTCGCCGGCGCGCTGCTGGGCGCCATGGTGCTGATTGTGATGGCCCAAGTGGTCTTTCGCTACGGGTTCAACAACTCGCTGGCGTGGACCGAGGAGCTGTCCAAAGCGCTGATGGTCTGGACGGCGTTTTTGGTGGCGCCATGGGCCTATCGGCACGGACAAAATGTGGCGATCGAGACCGTCAGCGAGGCGCTGCCCGCCTGGTTGCAACGCACCCTCAATCTCATCATCACCCTTCTGGTCCTCTGGATCTGCGCGGTGTTCTTTGGGCACAGTCTGGGCTTTGTTGCGCGCGGCATGCAGAGCGAGGCGGCCTCTCTGCCAGTGGCTACTGGCGTCTTTTACCTGATTGTACCGCCGGCTTTCGCCGCTCTTTTTGTCGTCGGCTGCGAGCATGCCTTGCGCGCCGTCGCCGCGTTCGCCGATCCACCGACCGAAGACGGCTCAACCTTTGACACCGAGCGGGTCTGAACGATGTCGCTAGCGTATTTCTGGATTTTCGTTCTGATGCTCATCTCTGGCGCGCCGGTGGTGTTCGCCCTGCTCATCGCGCCTGGCATCAGTTTGGTGCTCGATGGGCAGCCCAAATTTCACATCGCTCTGCTCGGTCGCCTCTACAATGGGATGGACTCGTTCCCGCTGATGGCCGTGCCGTTCTTTTTACTCGCCGGTGAGGTGATGAATGCGGGCGGGGTGACGCGGGCGCTGGTTCGGTTCGCCCAAGCCATGATTGGTCACGTGCGTGGCGGGCTGGCGCAGGTCAACATCATTTCCTCAGTGTTGTTCGCCGGTCTTTCCGGTTCGGCTGTGGCGGACACCTCGGCGCTGGGCAAGATGCTCGTGCCCGCCATGGAGCAGAACGGCTATTCACGCCGGTTCGCTGCAGCGATCACCGCGGCGTCGTCGGTGATCGGCCCCATCATCCCACCCTCGGGGATCATGATCATCTACGCTTTTGTGATGAAGGTCTCGGTGGCGGGATTGTTCGCCGCCGGCGTGGTCCCGGGCTTGTTGGTGTGCGGTGGGTTGATGGGCATGACGGCGTTCCTGGCCAGGCGACGCGGCTTCCCCGTGGCGAGCGCCAAGGCCAGCTGGCGCGAACGCGGCGATGCGCTGTTTGTGACCCTGCCCGCGCTGATGACGCCGGTGATTTTGCTCGGCGGCATTTTGGGCGGAATCTTCACGCCGACCGAAGCCGCAGCAGTGGCGGCGGTCTACGCTCTCATCGTGTCGTTGTTTGTAATGAAGACGCTGACCATCAGCGATTTGCCCCGCATCTTCATCAATGCGGCGACACAGTCGGGCATTGTTCTGCTGCTCGTTGGTTCAGCGATTACTTTTGCATGGATCATCACCGCCTCGGGCTTTGCTGAGACCATCGGCTCTTCGATTGGCGGCGCATCGAGCAATGTGTTGCTCATGTTGCTGATGGTGAATTTGTTTTTGTTCGTCGTGGGTATGTTCTTGGATGCCGGCCCGGCGATTTTGATTTTGGGACCTGTTCTGGCTCCGATCTTTATCGGCATGGGCATTGAACCGCTTCACTTCGCCATTGTGATGTGTGTCAACTTAACGGTTGGCTTGGCCACGCCGCCCATGGGCCTAGTTTTGTTTGTCGCCGCGTCAATCTCTGATGAAAAACCTGACCGGATTGCGTTGGAGATGGCGCCCTTCTTGGCGGTCCAAGTCCTGGTCATTGGTTTGATCACGTACTTTCCTGCACTGTCGATGACGCTTCCGCGTCTGCTTGGTTACGCTTAACGGGTGATTGGCGATGCTCACGCGCAAACTTGTGCTCAATATTGTGTTTTGGCTGGTGGCCGCCGGTTGCGCCCTTGGCATTGTACGCGCCTCGGCGGAGCGGCCGGAGTTTACCATCCGCGTCGGCTTTCTTGGCTCGATGGATGATGAAGACTATGATGGCGCCATGGCGCTGAAGACCTATGTCGAAAGCGAAGTGGGCGATCGCGTCGAAGTCCAAGTGTTTCCCTCGGGTCAATTTTGCAGCAACGAACGCGAATGTATCGAATACATGCAGTTTGGTTTGCTAGACGTATTTATGACTACCATTGGGGGCATGGGCAATGTTTACGGGCCCGGCCAAGTCCTCGACTTACCGTACATCTTCCGAGACGACGCCATTGCTGAGTGTGTGTTTGATGGGCCAATTGTGGGCGACCTTCGTCAGGCCTTGCTTGATCGTGACCTCGACATCCGTCTCATGGTTGTTTCGAATACGGGCGGATGGCGCAACTTTGCGACAACTTCGACGCCGATCCGTTCGCCCGACGATGTGCAGGGTCTGAAGATCCGCACCACGTCAGCGGAAATTCAACAAGAGCTGGTGCGTCAGCTTGGCGGCAATCCCACCCCGGTCGCCTGGTCCGAGACGTATACGGCCTTGGCGACCAGCACTGTTGAAGGCACCAAGAACAGTCCGCAAGATATCATCAATATGAAGTTCCATGAGAGCTTGAACTACATCACGCTCGACGGGCACGCCTACATGGGTGCGTTGTGGTGGTACTCTGAGCCCCGGTGGGAAGAGCTGCCCGAAGACATCCAGGGCGTGGTCCAGACTGGCTTTGCCGACCTGCAGGAGGTCACGCGCAGCATTCCAAAGGAACGCCAGGCCGACGCCGAGGCTGAGTTTCGCGCGGCCGGCGGCGAGATCTACGCGCTCTCGGTTGCAGAAAAGCAGGCCTTTGTCGAGGCGACGTCGGGCATGCGCGCCTGGTATCTGCGCCGTTACGCCGATGAGGGCGGTGCGCAATGGCTCGAGCGTGTTGACGCTGCGATCGCCGCATGTGATCCGCTGAGCGCTGGGTCTGCCGCGAGCCCCTAGTCGCCGCCCCACGCCAGGAGAGACAGACCGTGTCACATCATGCCGATCCGCGCGCGACGGCCATCATGTTCTTTGACAATGGCAATTATTCACGGTCACCGGCGGCGCAGGTGATGGGCGCAACGTTGGCCGCCAGGCACGGCCTGGCCGATCGGTTCACCTTCGGCTCGGGCGGCCTGATCGCTAAGCATGTCGGCGATCCGCCCGATCCGCGCACGGTGTCGATTTGCAACGCCAGGGGCTACACGCTTGAAGGGTTCGTATGCCGCCAGGCGCAGCCGGCTGACTTTGCCGTCTATGATCACATCTTGGCGATGGACCGGCAGAACCTCGCGTCACTGCAATTGGCGCGTCGCGAAGGCGATCGCGCACAGGTCGCTTTGTTTTTGGGCGACGACGAAGTGCCCGATCCGTTTTTTGGCGGCGAAGCCGGGTTTGTGGCTGTGCTCGACATGATCGAGGCCCGCGTTAAGGCGCTGTTGGGTCTGACCTAGCCTCCGCGGCGCGCGGCGCTCTCGCGGTTCGACAAAAAAGAAGGGAGCCGCGATTGGCTCCCTTCCCCTTACACAGTGTAGATCGGTCCGCGTTTAAAAGTCGGCGCGGAAATTGATGCCAAAGCGGCGATCCGCGTCGCGCGGAATCTGGTAGCGGAACCCGTCGCCGGAAAACGTGGTGACGAAGCTCTCGTCCAAAAGGTTCTTACCGATCAGTGAGATGCTGTAGGCGTCACCGAAGCGGTAAGTCACTTGAGCGTCCCAAAGATCATAGCTCGGTAAGAGCAGAACCGGATCGAACGACCCGCCACCCGTCGCGCTCGGCAGACCCGATTGTTGCTCATCCACATGGGCGAAGGTGGTGTTGAACACAATCTCATCGCCATTCGCCAGCGGGACGGTGTAGTTGCCGCCGAAGGTGTAGTTGAAGTCCGGCGAGAACAACAAATCAAAGCCGCTCAGATTGCTGAATCCCGTTTCCGGCTGACCAGTGGTCGGGTCGATCGGCACGTTGAACTGATCGATTTCCGCTTCGTTCAGCGCCAAAGAGCCGAACAGCGACAAGTTATCGATCGGCGTCCATGTCGCGTCGATCTCAATACCTTGAGTGATCACGTCGCCAGCGTTGGTGAAACGGGTGATGGTCACACCAGTTGAGTTGTCGAAGTTGTTGGCTTGGAAGTTCTCGATTTCAGCGTAGTACGCCGCTGCGCTCAAGAAGAACGAACCGTTGTCAAACTTGTAGCCAATCTCGAAGGCGTCTGTGGTCTCCGCATCCACGGGCACGGTGTCATTGGTGCCCATATTGTAGAACACGTTAAACGCAGGGCCTTTGTAGCCTTGATTGTAAGTAAAATACGTCGAGCCGAGATTGGCGTTATTGCCAAACAGCGCGCCCAAATCAGCGCTCGCACCCGCACGGATCACGAACTCTTCGTTCTCGGTCTCATTGATGAAGGTGTTGTCGAAACCGCCCGTGGCTTGGCCGAACTGGCTGTTGGGCTCAGCAGGACGCACGCCGACGCCTTGACGGCCAAACGGATCGTTGTTGCGGCGGGTGTACACAAAGCTGATGTCGTCGTCCGCGTAACGGAAGCCGAAAATACCTTCGAGCCCCGGGATCACCTCGAACGTGCTGTTCCCAAACAGCGCGTAGTTGACCGTTTCGGTATTAAAGAAACCGGTGGCTGACACGATGTCGTTGGCGTTACAGGTCAAGCCAGGGTTAGCGTCTAGAATGGGCTGGTTTTGACCACCATTGTTCTGGCAGCTGGCGTTCCTGGTAAAGTCCGCCTCACCTTCCAAGCTGTAATAGTAGGCGCCCAGAATGTATTCGAGACGTTGACCTTCCGGCGACGTCAGCCGGATTTCTTGGGTGACTTGGTCAAAGGTCCGCGTTCCATCATCATGCAATTGAAACGGAACACCGAAAACGGGTTGATCCGAGGTGCCGCCGATGGAGGTGAAATCCCCTTCGCGGAACTCGGTGTTCTCCCACTGACGGTACGCAGTGATCGAGGTTAGGGTGAACCCGTTACCAATATCGATGTCAAACTGCGCTGAGAACGAGTCGCTTTCATCAAGGGTGCGCGTTTCAAAATCATGATCAACATTGCGTTGATCAAGATCAAGATCAGCAACGCCATTGACCACGCCTTGACTGTCGGGTGCGGCCGGCGAGTTCGGATTGCGGTCGCTTGGCAGCACTTCGAGGTCGGCGCAGCAATCATCGTCGGCTTCATAGTGTTCAGCGATGAACAGCGCGCTAACCCGGTCGTTCAACTCGGTTTCCAGCATGCCGCGGATGGAGAAGCGGTCATAGCCGTTCACGTCTTCATTATTGAAAACATTGCGGATATTGCCGTCAAAATCTGACTTGGAGAGTGACAGGCTGCCGCGCGCGTTTTCGCCGAGCGGGCCGGAGATACGGCCGCGCAACAAAGTCTCGTTGTCTTCAAAGATGGTCCCGCTGACATAGCCTTCGAAGGTTTCCGACGGACGCTGGGTGACGATGTTCAGCACGCCAGCCGACGCGTTCTTGCCAAACAGCGTGCCCTGGGGTCCGCGCAGAACTTCGATGCGCTCAAGGTCATAAAGGTCGCCAAACGCTTGACCCGAACGTCCCAGGACAACGCCGTCGACGACGGTCGCGACGCTGGGTTCGGCGGCGAGGCTGAACGAAATCGTGCCAATGCCGCGCATCGAAATGCCTGAGTTGGCGTTGGTGCTACCCTTACGGAAGCTGATGGACGGCACCAGCGTCTGCAAGTTCTCGATGTTGACGGCGTATTGGTTCTCGATGACGTCCGCCGGCAGCACGCCCACGGAAATCGGCACCTCAACCACGGTCTCTTCGCGCTTTTGGGCTGTAACCGTCAGGCGGTCATCGGGGCTATCATCATCGCCGTCTTGCGCGTAGGCGCCTGTTGCGGCCAACGCTGCGGCCAGCGCCATCACGCTGGCGCGATTGGTAAACTTGGTCAGCATCTGTGTACTCCCTCCCTCTGAAAAAGCGGGCGAACGCGGCTCCCACCGCGCGTCCCATGGGCGCTTTGTCCCGTTTTGTGACACGAGTCTTGTATAAGATCTCATTCACAAGATCAAACAGGCCAATGATCCGATATCAGTTCACATGAAGCTGCGTAATGAGAGTCGGCGCTGTAATCGATCTCGCTGTGACAATCGAGTGGCGCAACCGCGACTTTTCATTGGCCAGGCCACGAGTTTTTCTCTCTGTGGCGTCCCCATCACGCCGCGCACGCGTGGGCCGCTTGTCGGAACGCCGACCCGTGTGTCAGGCTTGGCGGATGCTGAGGTGGGAGCGATCCGGCTTGATGAGGGAGTGATGGGCATGGGACGGTTCAACACGGTCAAGCTGACCAGTCTTGCGGCGTTGGCGATGATGACATGGACGAACGCGGCGAGCGCACAAACCCCTGAGGCTCCCGCCGAACCCCCGGCCGCCCACGAAGGCGCGCTGCCGATCGGGGCGGGCGGGCGGCCCGTGGGCGCGCCATGGTCGCGCAGCCCCGTCTACGGCGCCAACGGCATGGCCGCGACAGCCCATCCGCTGGCCAGCCAAATCGCCATCGACATCTTGAAAGCCGGCGGCAGCGCAGTCGACGCCGCCATTGCTGCGAACGCCGCCCTTGGTCTGATGGAGCCAACGGGCAATGGCATTGGCGGCGATCTCTTCGCGATCATCTGGGATCCGGAAACCGAACAGCTTTACGGATTGAATGCGTCGGGGCGCAGCCCAATGGGCCGTAGCTATGACGATTTGATCGCAGCGCTTGATGGCGCTGAGTCCATTCCCGCGCTCGGACATTTGCCCGTGACCGTGCCGGGCACGGTCGATGGTTGGTTCGAAATGCACGACCGTTTTGGGCGCTTGCCGATGACGGACATTCTGGCGCCGGCCATCAGCTATGCCGAGGATGGTCACCCCGTGGCGCCGATCATCGCCTATTATTTCCAACGCTCCGAGGCCGCCTTCACCCGCCGGGAAGACGAAATCAACGAGTTTGACAACGCGCGGGCGACCTATTTCGCTGATGGGGCGCCGCAAGCAGGCGAGCTGTTCACAAACCCCGACCTCGCCAACACGTATCGCGCCATCGCGGAGGGCGGACGTGAGGCGTTCTACACCGGCGATCTGGCGCGGACCATGGCCGCCTATATGGAGCGGATTGGCGGGGATCTGACGTATGAGGACCTGGCCGCCCATGAAAGCGAGTGGGTCGAACCGGCGTGCGTGGGGTATCGTGACGTTGAATTGTGCGAACTCCCGCCGAATGGCCAGGGGTTCGCCGCGCTGCAGATGGCGAACATTCTGAAAAACGTGGACTTGTCCCAGTGGGAACGCGGCGACGCTATGGTGTTTCACTACATCACAGAGGCCAAACGCCTCGCTTTTGAAGATGTCGCCCGATATTACGCTGATCCAGCGTTTGCAGAGATCCCCACTGAATGGCTGTTATCGGACGCCTATGGGGCGGAGCGCTTCGCTTTGATTGATCCCGAGCAGGCCATGACCGCACCGGCGCCGGGCGAACCCAAGCTCGAGGGCGAAGGCGACACCACCTATCTCACAGTGGCCGATTCCAGCGGCATGATGGTGTCGCTCATCCAATCCAACTATCGCGGCATGGGCTCGGGATTGGTGCCTGATGGCTTGGGATTCATGCTGCAAGATCGGGGCGAGCTGTTCCACCTCGATCCTGAGCATCCCAACGCTTACGAACCGGGCAAACGTCCGTTTCACACGATCATTCCCGCGTTTGTCATGCAGGACGGCGCGCCGTTGATGAGCTTCGGGCTGATGGGT